>NC_022600.1:629972-944958 GCF_000484535.1 Gloeobacter kilaueensis JS1
CCACTTGTGCAGCGCCGCCGCTGGCTGATTGCCTTTTGTTTTGGCCTGATTCACGGCTTTGGCTTTGCAGGCGTGCTGGCGGATCTGGGCCTGCCCAGAGCAGCGCTGCTGCTCGCTCTGGTCGGTTTTAACCTCGGAGTGGAAGCCGGGCAGATGGCGATCGTCGCTGCGTTCTTGCCGGTCGCTTTTGTGCTGCGCGATTCCTGGCTTTACCGCCGCCTCACCTTCGCCGGTGGTTCCGCCTTGATCGCGGCGATCGCCTGTATCTGGTTTGCAGAAAGACTGTTTGACTTTAAGGTGCTCGCTTTTTAGGGCGGAGCCTGTGACCTATTGCCGAGGGTCACAGAACGGTGAGGGGCCGAAAGCTTAGCAGCCCCGACCGGCAGCCGACTCTGCAGCCAGGTGGTGAATCTTTGCCGCCAGCCGGACGGAGCTACTGGGGCCTTCTCAGGGACGCGGCAGGCAGTGAGCGACTCGCACTCGGGACAGCGAATATCGGCTCCAGAACAGTCGAGGGGGCCAGGAAAGCGCGGCAGGTATTTGCCCACCGGATAGCAGACGATTGCGTTATGAAAGCGCAGGCGGATGCCGCAGCAGGGACAGGGGCCAAGGTGGCGATCCTGACAGGTCTGAACTTCGCGCACAAAGTAAGCCATGAGTGTTCGCTAAATAAACAGCTGAGAAGCGGAGGAGAGATAAACTTCCTCCGCTTCCGGATAACGAGCGGCAGTCTACTCCTGCTGCTGTTGCTGCTGGGCAATCGCCACCGTGCCGTCCGGGGCGGGGCGCACCGGGGCGGGCAGGCCGCCGCTGAAGGAGGCTTCCGGATCCGGGTAGCCCCAGATGCCCATCTCAGGCACATCCAGACCTGCCAGTTCGACATCCGGAGAGACTCTGAGGCCCACCACCGCATCGACGATCTTGAAGAAGATAAACGATGCGACGCCAACGACTACCGCGATCGTGATCGCGTCGATGAACTGGGCGACGAGCTGACCGCCGTCACCGGCAAGTACCCCCTTGACACGGCCCTTGACGCCGTTCCAGCCTTCGCCGTAGGTGCCGTCGGCAAAGATGCCCAGAGCGATCAGCCCCCAGGCACCGTTGGCAAAGTGGACAGCGATCGCACCGACCGGATCATCGATCTTGAGCTTGCGCTCGATAAATAGACCGGCCACGCAGACCCAGCCGCCGGCTAAGACACCGATGATCGCCGCCTGGGTGGGGTTGACGAAGGCGCAGGGGGCGGTGATCGCCACCAGGCCCGCCAGGATGCCGTTTACCGAGTAACCGGGATCGGGTTTGCCCTCGAAGATCCACATGTAGAACATCGCCGCCACACCGCCGAAGCCGCCCGCGATCATCGTGGTCACCGCCACATCGGAGATGCGCAGGTCGGTGGCTGAGAGGGTCGAACCGGGGTTGAAACCGAACCAGCCAAAGTACAGGATGATCGTACCGAGGATAGCCAGGGGCATGTTGTGGCCAGGGATGGCGCGCACTTCGCCGTTCGGTCCGTACTTGCCGATGCGCGGTCCGATGGCAATTGCACCGGCGAGGGCGACCGCACCGCCGATCTCATGGACGACGCCGGAACCGGCAAAATCGACCGCGCCGTGGCCGAGGCCAAATTTGACCCCCATGTCCGCGAGCCAGCCACCGCCCCAGACCCAGTTGCCGACCAGCGGATAGATGAACATACTCACCCAGAGGCCCATCAACAAGAAGCCTTTCCAGGTGATCCGCTCGGAAGTCGAGCCGGTCGGGATCGTGGCGGCGGTGTCCATAAAGACCATCTGGAACAAAAACAGCGCCAGAATCGAGACATCGTAGAAGTCGCCGCTCAGAAAGAAGCCCTTGGTGCCGATGATGTCGAAGCCCCCGATCGACAGTTCACCCGAGGCCCACGACAGCGCCGAAGTGTCCCCCAGCGTCGGCGTCGAACCGAAGCCGCCGAACATGAAGGCGAAACCACAGATGTACCAGCCGACCACGCCGACGCAGAAGACCATCATGTTCATCGTCATCGTGTGAGCGGCGTTCTTGGCGCGGCAGAAGCCCGTCTCCACCAGGGCAAAACCGGCCTGCATGAAGAAGACCAGAAAACCCGTCACCAGCGTCCAGGTCATGTTGATCCCGGCGCGCTCGTTGACGTGCAGCTTATAAAGTTCACTGAAGGCGTTTTTAACTGCCGGATCTTTGACATCCTTGAGGGTGTCGTCGATCTTGAGCGGGTTGGCGACACCGTTGGCGAAGGCGCTCGTCTCTCCGGTCGGATCGCCGGTTGGGGCTGCCGCCGGAGCCGGTGCCTGGGCAAAAGCCTCCTGCACCGAAGTGATCGTGCCTGCGCCTAAAAGCAGGAGCAAGGCAAACAGAAACCCGAGTAGTGGGTTCCCCTGACATCGTTTTTTTGGATTCATAAGTTTCAGTCCCCTCCCTCACTTGGGAAGCCCGGTATCCACTTGATTTTTGCCACCGAATCCTTGCGCTTTCCCCAGGCGCGAAACAGTAGCTGTCCACTCACTATTCGATGGGCGTCGCCTGTTGCGATGGACTGGTTTTTGGGTACCCTCGGGGCGGGTAAAAAAAGCCCGCAGGGCAGCCCCAAAATCCAGGTTCGACCAGTCAAAGCGCGCATCTTCTTTTAGCACCTCCCGGCTGACGCGCCAGAGCCTCGGCACGTTGCGCCCGCAGACATAGACCAGCAGCAACCCCGGCAGAAACATCGGGGCCGATAGCCCCAGAATATGCAGCCGCGCTTTGCTGATAATGCCTTCGATCAGCCAGAGCAAACCCACACCACCACTCAGGACAATCAGCAGCCCAAGTGCAAAAACGATCAGTACGCGCTGAGTTCGTGATAGTTGCAACTGGACACTCCAAACGCAGCAGGGCAAGATGCTAACGCCACCGTTGCCTGCGGATCATGCCCAAGTAAAACAACCAGCCCAAAGAGCGAGTGTATAAAGCACTACATTCAGGCCCAAGATTGCAGCAAATTGTACGGAAGCTCACAAAAAATTGGGCGCGGGCCCCGTGGACCGCGCCCGAGCGATGAACCGTTTGGCTTAGACCTGGCGGCCCCGGAACCACCAGATGGCGATCACCGCCGGACCAGCCAGCATGATCACTACGAGCAGAGCGAGGCTGATAAGCGTGTTCATGAACGACCTCCGGACCAACCAACTGCGAAAGATGACCTTATTTTAAGCGGGATCAGCGACGCCGAATCGGCTTTTCTTCTCTACTACCATAGGAATTGCAGGCTTACATCAGAGAACGTGCGTGCTTACCGTCGATCCGATCGAATCTGAGACCCAGCGCATAGGCCGCTCGCTGCTTTCGGCCACCCAGCAGAGCCGTTTTTCTTTTTTCGACCGTTCCTTCTGGGATGAAAAGCTCCTGGAGTGGGCGATGGCCGACGACGAGTTGCGCGTGCAGCTGTTTCGCTTTATCGACTGTCTGCCGGCGCTGCACACCAGCCGCGAGGTGGCCGCCCACCTGCAGGAGTACCTCGGGGCGGTCAAGCTGCCGGGGCCCCTCGCCAAGGCCCTCGATTTTGCCGAGCCCGATTCGCCGATGGCCGCCGCTGCTACCCTCGGCCTGCGCCAGGGCATCGGCCAGATGGCCCGCCGCTTTATCGCGGGCGACAACCTCAAAAGCGCCGTCAAGACGATCGAGCGCTTGCGCTCGCAGAACATGGCCGTCTCGATCGATCTATTGGGCGAGGCGGTGGTCTCGGAGGCAGAAGCAGAAATTTACCAGCAGCGCTATCTGGAACTGTTGAGCGATATGCACGCCGCCCAGGCGCGCTGGCCCCTTATCGATCAGATCGACCGGGCGGAGGGCGAAACCCTGCCCCGCATCCACTGTGCCCTCAAGCTCACCTCGCTCTACAGCCAGTTCGACGCCATCGACCCAGTAACGACCAGCCGCAACGTCAAGGCCCGCCTGCGGCCCATCCTGCTCAAAGCCCGTGAGCTGGGGGCTTTTGTCCATATCGACATGGAGCAGTCCCAGCACAAGGATCTGATCCTGGCGATCTTCAAAGAGATCTTGCTCGAACCTGAGCTGCGCGACTGGACCGACACCGGCATCTGTTTGCAGGCGTACCTGCGCTCCGCCGACCGCGACGCGGCGGAGGTGATCGACTGGGCCCAGGAGCGCCGCTTTCCAGTAACGGTGCGGCTGGTCAAAGGCGCTTACTGGGACGCCGAGGTGATCCGCTCCGCCCAGCAGCGCTGGCCCCTGCCGGTCTTTACCCACAAGGCGGACACCGACGCCCAGTACGAGAGGGTGCTGCGCACGCTCATCGAGAACCACCGGATCGTGCATACGGCGGTGGGCAGCCACAACGCCCGCACCGTGGCCCTCGCCATTGCCCTTTCGCGCAGCCTGCGGGTGCCGCGCCGCGCCTTCGAGGTCCAGATGCTCTACGGCATGGCCGACGCCCTCAAAGTCGGTGTCGTCCAGCAGGGCGAGCGTCTCAGGGTCTACGCGCCCTACGGCGAGCTGTTGCCGGGGATGGCCTACCTGATTCGGCGGCTCCTCGAAAATACCGCCAACACGTCTTTTTTGCGCCAGAGCGTGCGTCCCGACAGCGACACATCCCGGTTGCTCGCCGCTCCCAGTGCGAGCGGTGAGGCAGCCCCCAGCCTGACCAGCGGTCCCTTTCAAAACGTCCCGGACCGCGACTTTACGATCGGCTCCGAGCGCGAGAAGCTCAGTACCGCCCTCGCCCAGGTGCGATCCCAGTTCGGTCAGACCTTCTGGCCGGTGGTGGGCGGCCAGGCGCGAACAGGGGTGCCCACCGCTCCCAGCACCGATCCGGCGGCACCGGGGACGATCCTCGCTCTGGTCGGCCACGCCGGGGTGGATCTGGCCGAAGCGGCCGTTCAGGCGGCTGAGGCGGCCTTCAAAAGCTGGTATAAGACCAGTGCTGCAGGGCGGGCGGCTCTTTTGGAGCGGGTGGCTGAGCTGATGGCAGCGCAGCGCTCCACCCTCACCGCCTGGATCGTCTATGAGACGGGTAAAGCCTGGCGCGAGGCGGACGCCGATGTCTCCGAGGCGATCGACTTTTGCCGCTACTACGGCGAGCAGATGTTGCGGCTGGAAGCGACAGCCCAGCGCCGCGACCTGCCGGGAGAGACGAATGCCTACTACTACCGGGGCCGGGGGGTGGCCGTCGTCATCGCGCCCTGGAACTTTCCCCTCGCTATTCTCACCGGCATGACCGCCGCTGCCCTCGTTACCGGCAATGCGGTGATCATGAAACCCGCCGAGCAATCCTCGATCATCGCTGCCCAGCTGATGCGCCTCTTCGAGCAGGCCGGTTTTCCAGCGGGGGTGGTCAACTATCTGCCCGGCAAGGGTTCAACCATCGGCGCTTATCTGGTGCAGCACCCGAGAGTCCATCTCATCGCCTTTACCGGTTCGCTCGAAGTCGGCCAGCGCATCCTTACTGAGGCGAGCATCGTCCGCCCTGGCCAGCGGCACCTCAAGCGGGTGATTGCCGAGCTGGGCGGCAAAAACGCGATTATTATCGACAGCGACGCCGACCTCGATCAGGCGGTGCTGGGGGTCGTGCAGTCGGCTTTTGGCTACAGCGGCCAGAAGTGCTCCGCCTGTTCGCGGCTCATCGTGATCGAGAGCATCCACGACGCTTTTATCGAGCGGCTGGTGGAGGCCACCCGTTCGCTGCGCATCGGCCACCCCAAAGAACCTGGCAATTATACCGGCCCTGTGATTGGCCGCGACGCCTACGAGCGGATCAACGCCACAATCGAGGCGGCAGCGCGGCAGCACCGCCTGGTCTACCGGGGGGATGTCTCAGAGCTTCAAGACGGATACTTTATCGGGCCGACGATCTTCGCCGACGTCGAGCCGGAGGCGGCCCTCGCCCAGGAAGAGATCTTTGGGCCGGTACTCGCCGTGATCAAGGCGCGCAACTTCGATCGCGCCCTTGAGATTGCCAACGGCACAAATTTTGCGCTGACGGGCGGCCTGTTCTCCCGCAGCCCCCGGCATATCGTCGAGGCACAACAGCGCTTCGAGTGCGGCAACCTCTATATCAACCGCAAGATCACAGCGGCCCTGGTGGACCGACAACCCTTCGGCGGCTTCCGGCTTTCGGGCATCGGCTCTAAAGCCGGTGGTCCCGATTATCTGCTGCAGTTTCTTGAACCGGTGACGGTGAGCGAAAACATTCAGCGCCAGGGCTTTGCTCCGCTGCCTGGAGAGCTGGAGACCTGACTCCCCGGCTTCTTCTTAAGATCAGCCTAGATCGTTCTGCAGGGCTCCGCCGCAGCTGGAACCGGCCCCAGCCGTGCAACCGTAGCAGTGATCGCCGGTGGCGATGGTTCTATCTATCAACTGCTCGGCGCTGTAATCCCAGAGCTTGCGGCCCTCCGTGTCAGGAATGGAAAGATCGAGCATCTGGTTGAAGTCACAGTCGTAGAGGTTGCCCAGCCAATCGACGCTCACCAGTGAGCGGCACATCAGCTGATCGAGGGTGACCGGGTTGTAGTTTGCGACCAGAAGATTCTGGTAGTTCTCCAGTTGATTACTGAGTTCTAGATAGTGCCGGAAGCGGCGGATCGGCATGTTCGTGATCGTAAAAAGCTGATTGAAGACGATGCCAAAGTGCAGCGCCAGTTCGCGCCGGTAATCGGCTTCGAGTCTGGCCTGCGGCGGCGGCAGATGGGCCCCGACCGGGTTGTAGACGAGATTGAGCACCAGGCCGCTTTCAGGCTGACCGTAACCCAGGGCGTTGAGGTGCTGTAGAGCGCGGATGCTGCCGTCGAAGACGCCGTTGCCGCGCTGCTTATCGACGTTGGCAGGCGAGTAGCAGGGCAGCGAAGCGACCACTTCTACCCGATGGGCTGCCAGAAATTCACCCAGATCCGCCTGGTCCGGTTCCCAGAGCACCGTCAGGTTGCAGCGGTCCATCACCTTCATCCCGAGGCGGCGCGCCCCGCTTACCAGGGGCCGAAAGCAAGCATTTAACTCCGGCGCACCCCCGGTCAGATCCAGCGTCGGGACCGGATTGGCCACGAGCCAATCGAGAATTCGCTGGGCGGTGGCTGCTTCCATCTGTTCCGTTCGCCGGGGTCCGGCCTCGACGTGGCAGTGGCTGCAGGCCAGGTTGCAGTAGCGCCCAAGGTTGAGCTGCAATGTCTCCAGTCGCTTGCGGGTGAGGGACCGCCCGGCGCACGCCGCAAAAGAAAGAACTTTACCGGGAGTGAGTGTGTCAGCCATGCCTTCCAGTGTGCCGTATCCAGTTTGCACAGGCAGCCCCGGCAGTCGGACAATGGCGGCAGGTTTTTTCAAGACCCGGCCTGACTATGAAATTTCGCTTCCACCTGCAGCCCGACAGCGACGTTCCCGCCTCTACCCAATTGCTCAATCAGATCAGCTTTGCCATCGCCTCGCGCCAGTTTCCGCCCGGCTACCAGCTACCGAGCACCCGGCAGTTGGCAATGATCACCGGCCTGCACCGCAACACGATCAACAAAGTCTACAGCCAGCTGGAGGAGTTGGGCCTGGTAGAAGCCCAACCCGGCTCGGGCATCTACGTCAGAGCCCTCAGCCTCAAACAGCGCTCCCGACTTGCCCAGATAGACCAGTTTCCCGAAGCGAACGCGGTGGTGCAAAAGAGCCTCGACACTCTGCTGGAGCACGGCTGCACCCTTGAGCAGGCAAGAGCGCTCTTTTTAGCGGAGATCGACTGGCGGCTGCGCTGCAGTGCGGTCGTGCTGGTGGCGACTCCGGCCCACGATCTGGGGTTGGGAGAATTGATTGGCCAGCAACTGCAGCAGGCTCTGGCCATTCCCGTCCAGGTAGTCGCCTTCGAGGAACTTGAGCGCGCCCTCGAGCGCACCCAATCGGCCACCGTGATCACCAACCGCTATCATCTGGCGAGAGCCGAGACGATCGCCGCCCCGCGCCAGGTGCGGGTGTTGCCGGTCGAGATCACCGACTTCAGCGAAGAGATCGCCCTGGTGAAGGCGCTGCCCAGGGACAGCTGCCTGGGGCTGGTGAGCCTCAGCTCCGACATCCTCAACGCCGTCGAACTGTTTTTGCACAGCCTGCGGGGCGAGGAGATTCTGGTGTTGACGAGTCAACTGGAGGACACCCCCCGGTTGCGGGCAATCGTTCGCAGCGCCCAGCTCATCATTGCCGACCAGGCAAGCCGCGCGCCGGTCGAACAGATCATCCAGCAGCTGCGGGCCGACCTCATCCGCCCGCCGCAACTGTTCTGCAGCGAGCAGTACATCCAGCCCGAATCGATCCGTACCCTGAAGCGCGAACTGGGCCTGAGCTGATTTTTTAATTACTCCCCACTGGCCGCCAGTCTCCTGAAGGAATAAAAGCCGACCAGTAAAAAGGATGGGCAAGTTCGGGCCGGGCGATCATCTGCAGTTGGGCCTGGCGCAGCGCCTCAGCCCGGCCTACTTGGGAGCGCAACTGCCGGTAGTAGTCCACCATCAGATCTTTCGTCGCAACGTCCCCGACTTTCCAGAGGCTGACCAGTTCGCTCTGGGCACCGGCCAGGGTAAGCGCGCGCCTCAGTCCGTAGATGCCCTCGCCGTCGGCCACATCGCCGAGGCCAGTGTCGCAGGCAGAGAGCACCACCAGCTGGGTGCCGCGCAGATCCAGACTTGAGACTTCCAGCGCCGTCAGCACTCCGTCGTCGGTGCCGCTCTCGCGGCGGTTAAAACCCGCCAGGACGAGCCCCGAGCGCAACAGCGGATTTTCGAGCTGGTCGCTGCGCTTTAAGAAAAAGCCGTGGGTCGCGACGTGCAGAATGCTCGGACCCTGCACCTGCCGGAGCGCATTCTCGGTTGCCTCCGGGCCGGTAAGCAATCTGGCTTTTGGCCAGAGGGCACCGATGGCGGATCCTTCCTCGCGGGTGGCCGGTAGTGGGGCAAAGTGCAGCTTTCGAATATCGATCGAACGCAGCTGGGGTGCCTCCTCACCGCTCGCCGCATCGAAGTCAGGGTCGGCGACGATGAGCGGCGGTTGGCGGGGCGCATCCAGTCGGGCCAATCGCAGTAGATCGCGGCCAGAACCGAGATAACTGAAGGTGTACTGCTCGACGAGATAGCGATTCTGTTCATCGACCAGGGCGGCGAAGGGGATGAGGTGCAACTGGCTGTCGGGAGAAAGCAAGATCTGGCGCGTCTGGCCCAGCTTTTTGCGGATCGGTTGCATCAGTCGATGGTCGAGGGCACGGGCGACGCCCTTGAGTTGCTCGACGGGCAGGTTGCGGTTGCGCACCGCGTCGCGAAACGCGCCAATTGCCGTCCCTAACCTCGCCGCATCGCCTAGATCCAGCCACTCCGGTTCTGCTCCAGCCCGCACCAGATAGGCGGCGTAGCGGGGTGGACCGAACTGATTGGAAGCCCTGGTGGCTTTGAAGTTGCAGGGCCGGTAGAGCACCAGCTCGACCAGGGCCGCCCCGGCGGGCACCTGCCTCTGGACCGCCTCGATCGCGATCGGGGTAGAGCGGACGGCAAAATCGGCGCTGCGCCGGCTGAGGTCCGCCTCCAGTTTTTCGGCCCGTAGCGTAAGGGCATTCGTTCTGGAGCGGTACTGCGGCTGCGGCTCGTCCACCGGCGGCTCGAAGATTGCCGCTGCCAGTTGAGCGCGAAGACCGGCCAGCTCGTCGAGGTTCTGCCGATCGCCTGCGTCCAGGTGCTGGCGCAGCACAGCCAGATCGTCGCTCAGAAAATCGAGGACGCGGCCCTTGCGCCGCAGCACCGTCGTGAGGGCCAGCCGTGCCGCCGCTGCGTCACCCGGCATCGCCTGCAGATGCAGCGACAGAGCGATATCCGCCGTCTTGCTGAGGGTAGTGAGGTAATCGCGCTTTTGCTTCTCAGAACCCGTCGCCAGCGTGAGGCTGAGATTGTGCTCCTGGATGTCGAGGCTCTGGGCCAGCCACTGCAGCCCCTGGCGGGGCTTTGCCTGGGCAACGGCTACGAGGGCCAGCCCATCGAGAGCCTGGCTCAGCAGGGGATGCTGGGGGCCAAGCGCCTGGGTGCGGATGGCCAGGGTGCGCCGGTAGAGGGAGTCCGCCTGGGCATAGCGGCCCTGCCAGCGCTCCAGCTCCGCCAGATCGACGAGTACCGCTGCCACATCGGCATTCTCAGGGCCGAGGGCGCGCTCGACAATGGCCAGGGCGCGCCGGTAGAGCGCTTCGGCCTGGTCGTACCGGCTCTGGGCCACCGCCACCTCAGCGAGGTTGGTCATGCTCTCGGCCACATCCGGATGATCCAGCCCGAGCCCTTTTTTGCGAATCGCCAGCGCCCTCTCCAGCAGCGGCTTTGCCTGGTCATAGCGGCCCTGATCGATCAACGTCACTGCCACGTTGTTGAGGCTGGAGGCAAAGTCGGGATGCCACGGACCCAGCGCCTTTTCGCGAATCGCCAGGGCGCGGCGGTAGAGACGTTCCGCCTCGGTGTAGTCGCCTTTGAGCCGGTAGAGTTCCGCCAGATTGTCGAGCGGCACCGTGATGACAGGATGTTCTACGCCCTTCGTCTTTTCGAGAATGGCGAGAGCCCGCTGGTAAAGGGGCTCCGCCTCGGCGTAGCGCCCCAGGGTTCGGTCCATCTCCGCCAGATTGGCGAGGCTACCGGCGACCTCGGGGTGCTCTGGACCAAGGGCTTTTTCGCGGATCGCCAGAGCGCGCTGAAACAGCTGCTCCGCCTGGGCATATTTGCCCTGGGTACCGTACAGGCTGGCCAGACCGTTCAGACTGAAAGCCACATCCGGATCGTCCGGTCCCAGTACTTTTTCGCGGATCGCAAGGGCGCGCCGGTAGAATCCTTCTGCCCGAGGGTAGTGGCCCTGTTCAAAGTTCAAAAGCGCCAGCCCGGCAACGGTCCGGGCGATGGCAGGATGGACCGAACCGAAAGCTTTTTCTTGAAGGGCGAGCGCACGGTTGTACAGTGGCTCCGCCCGGCCATAATCTCCCTGCCGCCGGTAGAGCGTCGCCAATTGCACCAGTGCGTCGGCAATCCGCACATCGCTGTGGCCAAAATTCTTTTCTTCCAGTGCCAGAACGGCACGGGCAGGAGCGAGGGCAGCGGCGTACCTGCCCGCACCGAGTAACTGCTGGACCTGCGCATTCAGCTGCTGGATCTGCTGGACCTGCGCCCTGGCGCTCAGCACCCCGGTTGCTGTGCTCAAAAAGCCCACCAGCAAGCTGGTTGCCATTGCTCGCCTCATTCTCATGGCGACGTGTAGTGCCTCCTTACCGATAAACGTAGACCCCTTCTGCCTGCCCTATGCAACCGGATGGGCCGGCCCCAGAGCGCACCCCCGTCCCCGTACAATGGTAGTCATGGATACTCTACGTCCCTCTGCTTTATCCCACGAACTCGAAGAGCTGATCAAACAACTGGCCAACAGCCCCCACGCCGATCTGGCCGCCCGTGCCCTGCGCCAGATTGTCCAGATCGGGGCCGATCCGGACCGCACCCGGCTGGATTGGAAGATCATCAACAACACCCTGCAGGACATGGAGCAGGGTTTTCGCATCTTTGCCCCCTACGCCCGCCAGCGCAAGGTGGCGATCTTCGGTTCGTCGCGCACCGGCCCCGAGACCCACACCTACCAGCAGGCCCGCGACTTTGCCGCCTGCATCGCCGCCCGTGGCTTTATGGTGATGACTGGAGCCGGCGGCGGGATCATGGAGGCGGGCAACGCCGGGGCCACCGCCGAGCGCTCCTTTGGCCTCAACATCAACCTGCCCTTTGAGCAGGGGGCCAACCCCTTTATCGAGGGCGACGAAAAGCTCATCGACTTCAAGTACTTCTTTACTCGCAAGCTCTTCTTTGTCCACGAGAGCGACGGCTTTGCCCTGTTTCCGGGTGGCCTCGGCACCCAGGACGAATGCTGCGAGGTGCTGACGCTTCTGCAAACCGGCAAAGCGGCGATGATGCCGGCGGTGATGATCGACCAGCCGGGGGGCGACTACTGGCGAACCTGGGACAGCTACCTGCGCAACCAGCTCCTGGGCCGGGGCCTGATCTCGCCCGCCGACCTCAACCTCTACCGGATCACCGACGATATCACCGTCGCCTGCGATCACATCTGCCAGTTCTACCGCGTCTACCACTCCAGCCGTTACCTGGGTTCAAAGCTGGTGATTCGCCTGCAGCAGCCATTGAGCGACGCCTTCGTCGAGGTGCTCAACGTGCAGTTCCACGACATTCTCACAGAAGGCCAGATCCTCAAAAGCCCAGCCCTGCCCCGCGAAAAGGACGACCAGACAGCCCACCTGCCCCGATTGGTCCTCAGCTTCGACCGGACGAACTTTGGTCGCCTGCGCGCCCTCATCGACGCAATCAACACCTACGAGCCGTCGGAGGATCTGCGCAGCACACCGGCGGTGCGCAACGGCGGCCATGCCAGCGACCCTGCCCTCGAAGCGCCCGCTTAGGAGTGCGGATATAATAGCCTCACAATCTGGGCCTGCCTGCGCCCGGACCCTGGAGTGCCTGGATGGACTTGATCGAGTGGTTTAAGGACCGGCGCAAGACGGGCCAGTTGCGCAAGGAGCAGCGCCAGCGCGAGATCGCTGACGGTCTTTGGACCAAGTGCGCCAGCTGTTCTGCCCTGCGCTACACCAAAGATTTTCACCTCAACCTGCTGGTCTGCCCGGACTGTGGCCACCACGAGCGCGTCCAGGCCCCCGAGCGCATCCGGCAGTTAATCGACCCCGACAGCTGGATTGCCACCGACGAGCATCTGCTCTCCAACGACCCGCTCAACTTCGTCGATAAAAAAAGCTACTCCGAGCGCCTGGTGCAGGCCCGCGAAAAGACCGGGCTCTCCGACGCCATCCTCACCGGCCTGGGCCGGCTGGACGGATCGCCGATTGCCCTGGGCGTCATGGATTTTCGCTTCATGGGCGGCAGCATGGGTTCGGTCGTGGGCGAACGCATCACCCGCTTAGTCGAGCGGGCCACCGCCGAGCGCCGTCCGGTGATCCTGATGTGCGCCTCCGGCGGAGCGCGGATGCAAGAAGGGGTGCTCTCGCTCGTCCAGATGGCCCGCACCAGCGCCGCTCTGCAAAATCACCGCGCCCATCGGCAACTATTTATCTCTGTTCTCACCCACCCGACCACCGGCGGTGTGACGGCGAGCTTTGCCATGCTGGGCGACATCATCCTCGCTGAGCCGAAGGCGACGATTGGCTTTGCCGGTAGACGGGTGATCGAGCAGACCCTGCGCCAGAAGCTGCCGGAAGGTTTTCAGACTTCTGAATTTTTGCTCAAGCACGGCTTTATCGATCGCATCGTCGAGCGCTCTCAACTGCGTCCGACCCTGATCAAGCTTGTCAAACTGCACACCGGCAGCGCCCCCCAGACTGCGCGCCCCCTGTCCCAACCGGCCACCCTCAGCGAAAACTGATTGTCCTATGGCACTGACTGGCGCTCAACTGCACGATCTGCTGCAGCGCAAGTGGGGGCGCTCCTACGACCTGCAGATCTTCCGGCGCGGCGAACGACTGTACCTGCAGGTGATGTGGCGCTACCTGGGCCAGGGCAGTTTTGCTCTGAGCGAGGACCAGTACGAAGCGCGCTTAGAGCGCATCAGCGCCTATCTGAGCGAACTGGGTGTGCAGCAGCAGGTGGTGGACTTTCTCATGAGCACCCGCGAGAAGCCCCGCATCGGTCGGGCCGTCTCCTTTGCGCTCGAAGTCGAATAAGCGCAACAGCGGCTCGAAATTCATCTTCCCAGGAGATTTGTCCTGTCGAGTTCTCCTGTTACACTTACCGACATCGCACAGGTGTGAGGGGATGAACGGACTGGATGCGACCCGCCGGGCCTGGGTCGAAATCGATCTCGATGCATTGAGGCAAAACGTACAGCATATTCGCTCACGCCTCGCAGGCCGTTGCCGGTTGCTGGCGGTTATCAAGGCGGACGCCTACGGCCACGGTGCTGTGGCAGCCGGTGAAGCGGCCCTCGCCGCCGGTGCCGACTGTCTGGGAGTCGCCACCCTCGAAGAAGGCATCCAGCTCCGGGAGGCGGGCCTGGGTTGCGCGATCGTCGTACTCTCGCCCATCCACACTCCCGCCGAGGTCAAAGCGGTCGCGCACTGGCGGTTGGAGCCGACCCTGTGTACCCCGCGTCAGGTGCTCGTCTGTGGGGAGCACTTGGCACGCCCCCATCCAATCCACCTCAAGATCGACACGGGCATGGGGCGGTTGGGAGCGCCCTGGTCCGAAGCGGTAGCCTTTGTTCGTCTGGCCCGCAGCCAGCCCCAACTGCAGATTGCCTCGCTCTACTCCCATCTGGCGACTGCCGACGAACCGGATTCTGCCGCCCTCGCCGAGCAGCACCGCCGCTTCGAGCAGGTACTTGCCGCTCTCAAACAAGAAGCCCTGCGGCCCGCCTGCGTCCACCTCGCCAACTCCGCCGCCGCCCTGGGCGATCCCAGCCTGCACTACGATCTGGTGCGCGTCGGCATGGCCCTCTACGGCCTCTATCCTGCCCCTATCTTCTGCCAGACTGTTCCGCTGCAGCCGGTCATGCAGGTGCGGGCGCGTATCACCCAGGTCAAGGATGTTCCAGCCGGCACCGGCGTCAGCTACGGCCACACCTACCGCACCACAAAAGATGCCCGCCTCGCTACGGTCGCCATCGGCTACGCCGACGGTGTGCCCCGGCGTCTGTCGAACCGGATGGAAGCGCTGCTGCACGGCACCCGCGTCCCCCAGGTGGGCACAATCACGATGGATCAACTGCTGATTGACTGCAGCCAACTTCCCCAGGCCCGCGAAGGCGACATCGTGACCCTCATCGGCAGCGACGCCGCCGAGACAATTGGCGCGGACGATTGGGCAACCCGGCTTGAGACGATCGCCTACGAAATTGTCTGTGGATTCAAGCACCGCCTGCCGCGTATCGTGCGCGCCGCCAGCCCCTCACCCCGGCCCCCAGAGGGGGCCAGGAGCGAGGAATCGGTCTAGTGCTCTTCTAAAACGCGGCAGATAGCAGCGTCCGCAGAGGAGGTAAGTACCTTGGTGTCGCAGGGAAGATCGTCGCTGTAGTAGATGATTTCGCCTGGGCCACCGGCACCGCCGCCGCCACCCCCGCCGGAGGGGAAGTAGTCCGAGAGACTCAGACTGCTGGTGAACTCGGCTCCGTTCGTAAGTGGATCCTGACCGTTGTACTGCGCTCCCGGCAGAACGTTCAGCCGCGTCGAGTCACCTGCAATCAGTAGCAGCGATCCGGTGCCACCAACATCCTCAGCGGAAAGACCGCCGGTACTGACGACCTGGCCACCGAAGGTGAGCACACCTGTCTCACTGCCCAGAGCCACCGCTCCACCGCCGCCGCCCCCACCGGTCAGTTCAGGCGTGGTGGAATTGAGGGCGGCCCGTGCTACCCGGTTTGCCTTTGGTTGAGGTTGACCAGGCTGACCAGGCGTGCCACCGCCGCCGCCTGCGCCACCTGCGCCACCTTTAGCAGGGATGGGAACATCGATGGGAATAGGGGGAAAACCAGGAGGAATGGGAAGGATTATCCGGACGCACTTGTCTCCGCCGCCACCGCCACCACCGCCGCCACCGCCAAATGCATTACCTGCATTGCCCTTGCCTCCTACACCACCGTTCGGGGCAGCACCGCCTGCCCCGCCTCTGCCGCCAGCACTGGCACCGAGGACACCGCCAGCTCCGCCAGCTCCGCCAGCCACAGCAGCAGGACATTTGCCTGCCGCCCCAACCCCACCAGCGGCTCCGCCAAAAACGGCTCCATTCCCGGCAGCACCGGCATAACCACCGCCACCGCCGCCACCGCCACCACCAGCGTTGCCGATGATCCGGCCACGACCGTTGCGGATGGGCAGACCCGCACCACCGTCACCGCCTTTGCCACCAGCGAAGGCGTAGCTGCCCTTGCCACCAGCAGCACCACCGGCCCGAGCGACGCCGCCAAAACCGCCCATCTTCGTCCCGAGCGGTTGGGAGCTGGCTCCACCGGAACCGCCACTCACGTCGATGCTCCCAGCAAGCTCGAGATCGCCTTTGGCGAATACGTGCAGTACACCGCCACCGGCTCCGCCCCCACCGCTTGCATTTTCTCCTCCTGCCTGACCCGGCTGGCCGTTGAGGGCAAAGGTACCGCCCAGGTAAGCTGTATTGCCGGAAGTGAGAATTACAGCTCCATCGCCGCTCGCGGTCACTGTTACACCAGGAGCGATGTAGATGTTCGAGAAGTCGTAGACGAAGACAGCTGGCGTTTCGCCCGGCTCAATGCCCGGCACGACAACAGACAGTGGAACAGCACGAGCCACTCCCGGCTGCAATAGACCATTGATCGAGTAGGTGCCGGTGCTGGTATCGAAGCTGATGGTGCCGCTACTGACATTCAACTCGCCCAGAGCGCTTTCTGGAGCAAAACTAACGGGCAGCACAGCTACCGGACCATCGACCGATTGGGTGCGTAGAGGGGAACGAACGACAGAGCTTTTCACAGTTGGGGATGCAGCCTGGACAGAGTCCACCGGCAGCAGTGGAGAGGCAAGGGCGATCAAGAGCAGGCCAGCGATTGGAGTGGCTTTATAACACTTCATGGGAGGAATCTCCGTAAAGAAGCAGGCAGCGCAAAGAGATGGCCGAACAATCTCGACCACAAGCCTCTGCAGGCCCGATTCTGGTTTATTGCACAGACTCGTTACACCCCAGCGATGGCGGGCTGTTGATTTTGTGTGCGCCTACACCGTCACCGACATTCGCACAGCAACGAGTCACTGTCAGGCGCTATGACAGTGAGCAAGAACTGAATACTAATAGAACGAATGGCGACAGTTGACCCCGCTGTGTCGCCGTCTTTATCTTGACGATAATTTCGATAGCTGGCCAGCTCGAAAACTATTCACTTTGCACTACCGATTGTCCATTTGTTGCTCACCCTGACCCCCGTTAACCTGACCCCCCGGCCCCTCACCCCTTGTGGGAGAGGGGAGTAAGACAACTCTGCAACTGACTTCACTTAGCCCCTCTGCAGCCCAGTTACAGTGAACCCCCCTCTCCCCTCCTTCCCCCGCCGGGGAAGGAGGGGAGAGGGGGGCAGGGGGGTATGGGGAGGTGGGGGAACGGCCCTTAAGTCCTCGTCAACACCCGCTCCGCCAGCTTCTCAGGCACCTCCTGCAGGTGGGCGCGCCGCCACGCAAAGCAGCCCACCCCCAGAGTCAGGGAGCGCAACTCGACGGTAAAACCGTTCATCTCCGCCAGAGGCAGATAGGCGCTGATCCGGTCCCAGTCCTTGCGGGTAGCGTCGCCCTCGTAGTTGAGGATCTGGCCGCGCTTGCCGCTTAGAAGCCGCAGAGCACGGGCCGTAAACTCTGAAGGCACAAAGACCGACAACTCGACAATCGGCTCAAGGAGCACCGGCTGGCAGCGGGAGAGGCCATCGTTCATTGCGATGCGGGCCGCCTGCTTGAAGGCTTGCTCAGAACTATCGACCGTGTGGTAGGAACCGTTGGTGAGCACGACGGCGACATCGACCACCTGATAGCCCAGGGGTCCGCGCTCGAGCGATTCGCGCACCCCGGTCTCGACCCCCGGAATGTACTGGCGGGGCACGACGCCGCCCACGATCGTCTCGGAGAACTGAAAGCCGTCGCCCCGCGCTAAAGGCCGGATGTCGAGGTGAACGTCGCCGAACTGGCCGTGGCCGCCGGTCTGGTGCTTGTAGCGGCCATGGGTGGTGCAGGAGCGGCGGATCGTCTCGCAGTAAGGCACCTGGGGCAGGCGCGCCTGCATGGGCAGGTTGTACTTGCGCCGCAGGCGATCGAGGGCGACTTGCAGGTGAATCTCACCCTGACCCCAAAGCAGCACCTCGCGGGTGTTGGCGTTCTGTTCCCAGTCGAGGGAGGGGTCCTCCTCAAGCAGCTTACCGACGGCGGCGCTGAATTTGACCTCGTCGGCGCGCTTTTCAGGCGAGATAGCCAGAGCAAAAAGTGGAACAATCCGTTCTGCCTTTGGCAGCAGCTGGGCAATCGCCTCCGTCGAAAGGCTGTCGCCGGTCTTGATTCCTTCCATGCGACCGAGGGCAACGATTTCTCCTGCCCCCGCCGACTGCAATGGAGTCTGCTGCTGGCCGCACAGCCGGTAGAGGCCGCCGATGCGTACACTGCCCAGGGTCATGCCGTCGCTCAGGCTGCCGCGCCAGATGCGCACCAGCGACAGCTTGCCGCTCTGGGGGGTGTAGTAAGTCTTGAGCACCTGGGCGACGACCGGCCCGCCCGGCTCGACGCCCCGCAGGCGCGCCGTGCAGAGGGCGGCGGGCACCTCTTCGAGCAGAGCGGCGAGCATGGGCCGCACCCCAAAATCTTGAGAGGCAACTCCAAAAAAGACCGGCACGATCAAGTCGGCTTCGAGGTCGTGCTTGAGGCCGGTGCAGATTTCCTCCTCGGGCGGGGCGATCTCTTCGACGAGTTCTTCGAGCAGGTGATCGTCGAACTCGGCCAGCACTTCTAGCAGTTCCTCGCGGGCTGCCTGCTCCTCCGAGCGCAGATGTTCCGGCAGGGCGATCGGGTCGGGGGGGCCACCGGGGTGGTACTGCCAGGCTTTTTCGCTTACCAGATCGATAAACCCGCTTAAACGTTCGCCCTGGCCAATCGGGAACTGGCGCAGGGCGAGGGGACGGCTGGAGACGGACTGTAAAGCCACCAGGACTTCTTTGACGGCTGTACTCGCTCGGTCCATCTTGTTGATAAACAGGACGTGGGGAATCTGCCAGTCGTCGAGAAACTTCAATAAAGGAGCGAGGGTGAGCACCTTCGTCACCTCCGCCTCACAGACGACGATCGCAGCATCCACGCCTACCAGAGCGTTCCAGCTCTCCTGCACAAATTCGACCGAACCGGGGCAATCGAGAAAACTCAGTTGGGCTCCCCGGTATTCGCTGAAGGCTGCCGTCACCTCGACACTCATCTGGCGGTTGCGGGCCTCAGCGACGCCGTCGGCCACCGAATTGCCATCGACGACACTCCCCTTGCGGCTGATCGCACCGGTCACATAGAGCAGGCTTTCGAGCAGGGTCGATTTGCCACTCTGGTAAGGACCGACGATTGCAATGCTGCGCCATTGCGCGCTCACGTTGTTGTTCATAAGCGTCACGCAAATTCATGAAGAAAATAAACGGAACCCGGCCTGAAGTTGCGGATTCAACCATTGGAAAATCGTTTCCGCATCGTATCCGGAGTTCCAATTGTCCCAGCCAAAATGGTGCAAAACGTTACGAAGAACACATCCGCGATTTCGAGATTGAGCCTCAACGCCGCCCACAGCAGCAGGGCAGCCCTGTAGACTGTAATGAACAGCCGAACGAGGACCGGGCGGTATGTTTGTCAGACACGATCCGATCGCAGACGCGGATGGGCAGCGGCTACTCGATGCTGTTGCCGCACCAATTTTTTGCCTGGATGGCCGGGGGCGGTGCAGCTACATCAATCCGGCAGCGGCGAGTTTGTTTGGCTATGCCGTCCACCAGTTGCTCGGCCAGTGCCTGACACGCCTGGTGCTTGCCAGAGGCGAAGGTCGTCTGTTCAGCGCTGTTTTGAGTGAAGAGGATCCTCCTTCCACCGGTACCGCCCGCTTTACCCGCCGCGACGGCACGACCTTCAAGGCCCGCTACAGCTGCGTGCCTTTGGGAGGGGCGGCATTGGCAGTCAGCCTTGAGGCGATCGTCGAGGAACCGGCAGCGGTCGAAGAATACGCTTCACTGTTTTTTGAGCAGGCGCTGCCGCCCATCGTCTTTTTTGCAGCCGATGGCCGGATCTTGAAGGCGAACGCCGCCGCCCGCCTTCTGTGGGGCGAAAAAGACTTTGAAGATCCTTCTTATTCGCTGTTGGGCGATCCAAAGTTGATCGCCTCGGGCTGGCTGCCGCAGGTGCTCAAGGCTTTTGCCGGTGAGACGGCGACTTTGCCCCCGATCGCCCACGGGGGGAATGGTCAGCAGTGGTTCCAGGCAATTCTCTGCCCGATTCGCGATCCAGACGGCAGTGTAAACGCCCTTGCCCTTGTCTACCACGACGTAAGCGCCCTCAAACACGCCGAGCAGCTCGCCTGCGGTCAGATCGAGGCGCTGGTCACGACCCTCAACACTCTGGCGGCCAATCCCACCCTCGACAGTTTTTTAGGCCAGGTGCTTACGACGATCGCCACCCAGCTCAAAGCGCCTCTGGCGGAATTCTGGCTCACCGACTTTGAGCACGATCTATCGGTGATGCACTTTACGAGCTACCAGGGGCGGATCTGGATGGGGGCCGACCAGCCGGACCATCCCGGCGCGCGCGGCATTCCCCTCGCCCTCGCCCGCGAACAGGAGTGCTACCAGCAGGTCTACGTGCAGCGCCGCCCCTACCAGCTCAAAGACATCGCCGCCCTGGAGCAGGGGGGACAGGGGCCACTGTGGGATGATTTTCGGCGCTGGGCCGCCGCGCGCGGCGTCCAGACCAAGCTGGTGGTGCCGCTTGTGCTGGGCGAGCAGGTGATCGGTGCTTTCAGTTTTTGCGACAACGAGCCTCGGGTCTACACGGCTCAAGAAATCGAGCTGGCCCAGGCGATCGCCCACCAGGCGACGCTGGCGGTGCAGCTGACGCGCCTGGCTGAGCAAAAGCGGCACTCGGCGGTGCTCGAAGAGCGCAACCGCATGGCTCGCGAACTGCACGACACGCTGATGCAGAGTCTGGCAGGCATCGTCATCCAGTTGCAGGCGGCCCTCGACCCCCATACGGCAGCTATAGACGAACAGCGCCAGCACATCGAGCAGGCCCGCCAGCTTGCCCGCCAGAGCCTGGCGGAGGCGCGCCGCTCGGTGCAGGCGCTCAGGCCGCAGCAGCTCGAAGAAAACCGACTCGACTCTGCCCTGGAGGCTTTGCTGGCCCAGGCCAGCCTCAATACCAGCGTTCAGATCGACTGTCAGATCGAGGGCACGCCCTACCCACTTGTTCCAGATGTCGAGCATCACCTTCTGCGCATCGCCGCCGAAGCGCTCAGCAACGCCCTCCAGCACGCCCAGGCCCGCCAGGTGCGCGTTCTGCTGGCCTATAGGCCCGAGCAGGTGCATCTTTCGATCGCAGACGATGGCCGGGGCTTCGATCCCCACGCTCACCGTCCAGAGCGCTTTGGGCTGGTGGGCATGGCTGAGCGCGCCCAGCAGATCGCAGCGCGCCTCACGATCGACAGCGCACCGGGGCAGGGCACCCACCTCTCGGTCGTCCTCAAGCGCCCCAGCTAAGCGCGCTGGACTTCGGCGCGCACCACCGGCAGGGCAGCCAAAAGGGGAATAAGCGACGGCTGGCCCTGGCCAGGTCCGCCTACGATCTCGACGATCTTGCCCGCCGCTTCGGGAGCGGCCCCCGCTTCGACGCAGACGCGGGCAACGTCGGCGCGGTCGATGGTGCCTTCAAAGAGCGTGTCGGCGGGCCGGACGATAATCTCGTTGCCGCCGCCGCCCTCGCGCAGGCCGCCCGGACGGACGATTGTAAAATCAAGGCCGCTTGCGATCAGATAATCTTCGGCCTTTTTCTTCCAGAGGAGCACGCCGCCAAAGAGGTTGAGCGGGTGCAACAGCCTTGAGACGCAGAGCGAGCTGACGAGCACGAAGCGCTTCACCCCGGCTGCTCGCTTCGCTTCATCGATCAGGTGGCGGGTGCCTTCGTAGTCCACCTGCTGCGCGCCGTTGCCGCCAAAACCGCTGCGGGTGCCGGTCGCACAGATGAGCGTTTCGACACCCGTCAGTGCCCCGACAAGCGTCCCCGGCTGGGCGACATCGACGATGGCAATCTCGACGCTGTCGCCAAAAAGCTCCACAGCCCTCTCCCGCGAGCGCACCAGCAATTTTGGCACCTCCCCCTGGCCCCTGAGGCGACGGACGATCTGCCTGCCGGTCTGACCGGTGGCCCCTACAACCAGAATCGACATGGTGCCTCCTTCATCAGGCGAACAGCCCCCATCCGGGGGCTCAGGATCGATTCTGACCTCAGCTGACGAGGTTGTCGCCTTTCTGAAGGAGTTCCTTGAGGAACCAGCGCTGCTTCTGGTGGGTCTGCACCAGCCGGGTATAAACGTCCGCCGTGCCGATGTCACCGGCCTCGGTGGCCGCCTCGGCGTCCTTGTGCATCTCGGCGATGATCACCTCGTGGGCTATGAGCGCTTCCTGAACCATCTCGCGCAGCGACAGCTCACCCTCGCTCGCTCTGACGGTCGCCGTGGGCAGGTACTTCGCCGGATCGGCCACGGGTTTGCCGTCGATCATCAAGCTGCGCTCCGCCAGCTCGTCGATCGTATCGAGCACCTGGGAGCTGTGCTCGTCGAACAACAGATGATAGTCGCGAAACAGCGGGCCAAAGCTCAGCCAGTGGTACTTCTTGTAGTTGAGGTATAAAACCAGGGCGTTCGCCTGCTCGCGGTTGAGCGCGGTCACCAGTTCGGTCAAACGCGGCTGGAGTGTCGTTGTCATTGTCTCCCCTCCAAAAGTTAGATATGTGATGCCTGGCAAGAAAACAGGCCGATTGCAGCCAGGGGCAGCGCCCAGCTCAAAACCCGTAACCAGGATGGATTACGGCGAAACCTATACTCAAGATACGCGACGAGGGCAGCGCCGGGCACCTGCGGGCACAGAGCAAGAAAACGTCCTGCCACGTCTGCCTCCTGCTAACCTCAAACTTCTTTATTTAGAATAAGTCTAAATTAGGATTTAGTCAAGACAGAGGGCCAATCGTCCCTGGGGATCGAGGCCGACGATCTCCCCTCCTGCGGCAGTGAGGGCGAGCAGATAATCGACCGCCTCGGCGCTGATCGCTTCGCCGGGCAGAACGATCGGCACACCGGGCGGGTAGGCAGAGACGGCAGCGGCGCTGGTGCAGCCAATCGCCTGGGCCAGAGGCAGTCGGCGGTGGGGGCGCTCGAACGCCTGGCGGGGGGTCAATCGTTGTTCCCCAGGACGCGGGCGGGGCACCGGACAGCTCAGCAAAGCCCCAGCCGGGGCCGGCTCTGCCGCCAGGGCAAACAGCGCCGAGCGCAACTTTTCGATGTCCAGAAGCCCGTGGGCTGTATTGAGGATAAAGACCAGGTGCCGGTGGGTGGCCAGTTCCGCCCGCACTCCGGCCTCCTGGTTCAGCCACGCCTCGGCGGCAAAGCCACTCCAGCCGCAACCGGCGACGTCGATCGTGATCCGCGTCGGATCGAGGGCGGCAAGACCGGGCACGGGCCGGTCAGGTTCCATCGCCAGAACCGCAAAAGGCAGGTGGGCGCGCAACTTTTCGGCCAGAACCAGCGCCCCGGCGAGCAGGGTGTGTCCTGAGTTCACCATCTGGGCGCGGGCCAGATCGAGCGAGGCCATGAGCAGGTAGCTGGGGCTGGTGCTCTGCAAAAGCCGCAGGGCCGCCTCGATTCGACCCGGATCTACAAGGCTTCCCTGCTGGTGCAACAGCGCCGCCTGGGTGAGGGCCGGCAGCGTCTTGTGGGCCGAATGAACGACCACATCCGCACCGGCTGCAAGGGCACAGACCGGCAGCGCCTCGTGAAAGCGAAAGTGGGCACCGTGGGCAGCATCGACCAGGAGCGGGATACCTTGTGCGTGGACAGCGCGGGCGATCGCGGCCACTTCGCCTGTGGCTCCAAAGTAAGTCGGATGGACCACCAGCACCGCCCGCGCCTCTGGATAACTCGCGAGGGACACTTCCACACTCTCCAGGGTCGGCCCGTGGCTCAGCTCCCAGGTGCTGTCCCAACTGGCTTCGAGATACACCGGCTTTGCCCCGCACAACACCAGGGCGTGCAGGACGCTCTGGTGGCAGTTGCGCGGCAAGAGCACCGTGTCGCCTTCCCCCACAGTAGCGAGCAGCATCGCGGCGATCCCGACCGTCGAGCCGTTGATCAAAAACCAGCTTCGCTCCGCCCCCCAGGCTTCGGCGGCCAGTTGCTGGGCCTGGGCGATCACCCCGACCGGAGCGTGCAGGTTGTCCAGCCCTTCCAGTTCGCTCAGATCCAGTGCGCCCCAGTTGCGCCAGTACTTGAGCGGTTCCGGTAGCCCGGTGCCGCCGTTGTGGCCGGGCGTGTGAAAGCCGCTGCCCACTGAGGCAGCAGCCCGGCAGAGCGCCTCCCACAGTGGTGCGCCCATCACCGAAATCCTGTCGCCTGTGGCACAATACATGTCATATCCACAGAATATTCCCGTACTGGCGGGGCGGTCGCAGTGGGTTCAAGGCCCACTTTTTTAATGGCATGAAACCCCACGATATCGTCGAGCAGGTAACGGCACTGGCGGAGCCATTAGCCGCCGAATTGGGTCTACAACTGGTGGCGGTAGCCTTCCAGACCCATACCAGGCCCGCCACCCTGCGCGTGGATATTCGTCATCCCACCAGCGATACCGGCCTCGACGACTGCGAGCGGATGAGCCGCGCCCTCGAAGCGCGCCTCGATGCTCAGGACATCGTTGCGGGCGCTTACAACCTCGAGGTCTCAAGCCCCGGTGTCGAGCGCGTCCTCACGAGCGACCGCGAATTTGTCGCCTTTCGCGGCTTTGCCGTCATAGTCAAGACCTTTGCACCGGTGGGCGGCAAAAAGCAGTGGGAGGGAAGGTTACTTGAGCGCGACGAGGCGAACGTCTATTTCACCGTCGGTGGGCGGCGCGTCGCTCTGCCGCGCGAGCAGGTGGCGCGGGTGCAGTTGATCCACGCTTCCCATTCGTCCTGACAACTACATAGTCTGAGGAGAGTCAAACGTGTCAATGATCTATTTGCCCGGCATCAATCAGCAGATCGAAACGATCAGCCGGCAGCGGAACTTACCCAAACATGCCGTCAAAGAAGCGCTCGTCGAAGCCCTCAAAAAAGGCTACGAGCGCTTTCGCAAGACCTACCGCGACCCACGCGAGACGGGCGACGAACTGATTTTCGATAACTTTATCGTCGAACTCGACACCGACCGCGAGGGCTTCCGCATTCTTGCCACCAAGACGATCGTCGAGACCGTCAACGACACCGACCAAGAAATCGCCCTCGCAGAAGTGCGCGAGGTCGCCCCGGACGCCGAACCTGGCGGCACGGTCGTCGTCGATGTCACCCCCGAAAAGGGCGACTTTGGCCGGATGGCCGCCATCCAGACCAAGCAGGTGCTCTCGCAAAAGTTGCGCGACCAGCAGCGCAAACTGATTCAAGAAGAATTCCGCGAACTGGAGGGCACCGTCCTGCAGGCGCGGGTGATGCGCTTCGAGGGCCGCTCGGTCATCTGTGCCGTCTCCAGCGGCTTTGGCCAGAGCGAGGTCGAAGCGGAGCTACCCAAAAACGAGCAGTTGCCCAACGAGCCCTACCGCATCGGTTCCGCCTTCAAAGTCTTTTTGCGCAAAGTCTGGGAAGGTTCCCGCCGGGGCCCGCAACTACTGGTCTCCCGCGCCGACGCCGGTCTGGTCGTCTATCTTTTTGCCAACGAAGTCCCCGAAATCGAAGATGAGATCGTCCGGATCGTGGCGGTGGCCCGCGAGGCAAACCCCCCTTCGCGCACCGTCGGCCCGCGCACCAAGATTGCCGTCGATACCCTCGAACGCGACGTCGATCCGGTCGGTGCCTGCATCGGGGCGCGGGGTTCGCGCATCCAGGCAGTCGTAAATGAACTGCGCGGCGAAAAGATCGACGTGATCCGCTGGTCGCCGGACCCGGCCACCTACATCTCCAACGCCCTCTCCCCGGCCAGGGTCGTGCAGGTGCGCCTCGTCGATCCCGATGCCCGGCAGGCCCACGTCATCGTCCCCGACGACCAGCTCTCGCTTGCCATCGGCAAAGAAGGCCAGAACGTCCGCCTCGCCGCCCGCCTCACCGGCTGGAAAATAGACATCAAAAAGTCGTCCGAATACAGCGTCGAGGCTTACTGAGGACGGTAGATTCAACTACTGTCAGGTACCGTCAGGTGGCTTCTCCCACCTGACGGTATCCACACGCTGATACTTGTTCAAGCGGATCGAAGCAAACAAGCTTGCAATCACAACTTATGAGACAAGCATAAAATATTTGCTTTGCGCAAATCAGCAGATTGCGAAGATTTGAGAACCCTTATTTTAATATCGACCAACCAATGGCTGGCTTTGCCGTAACAACACTTTTGTAAATTCATAGGGTTTACAAGTGGGTGTCACACAATATATAGTGCAAGAAATCCTTATCCGACATGTAATTCCCACGCATGAAACAATTCTTGTGTCGTCCTGGTTCCAAGATACATTTCCAGTATCGTGCAAACATTACCTTGGCAGAAGCTCAAGATCAGCAGCTCAATGTTCTTGCATTGCTAGATCAAGGAATGTATGAAACAGCGAATAACGCTAGAGGGGTCTTGGCTGCTTCTCGCAACGAATTACGGGTCGTCGAACTATTCTCTGGTGCTGGGGGAATGGGCCTTGGATTTCTAATGTCGAGTTCTGAAAAAACTGCTTGTAGAATAGTTCACACGAGTGAATGTGATCCAATTTGCATCAAAAGTATCTTTACAAATTACAGTTATTGGAAGGAGCACGCAAAAGTACTTATAAATGAGCCATTTCCAAGTGAAATTGCACCTACCGACTTATCAACTGCGATTGGTAGAGAGTCTGTTGTATCTCAAGTGCAGAGGTATGGCGGCGTAGATATACTTATTGGTGGTCCTCCCTGTCAAGGTTTTTCACAAGCCAACCGCAACTCTTGGAGCCCTAACAATCCATATAACAAACTCGTCAATAACTTTATTGAACTCGCAATTGCTCTTAATCCAAAAGTAATATTAATGGAAAACGTTCAAGGAATCTTATGGACGC
Source organism: Gloeobacter kilaueensis JS1 (assembly GCF_000484535.1). NCBI lineage: Bacteria > Bacillati > Cyanobacteriota > Cyanophyceae > Gloeobacterales > Gloeobacteraceae > Gloeobacter > Gloeobacter kilaueensis. The sequence goes on from NC_022600.1 coordinate 656,793, forward strand.
CAAGATCGAATCATCATGAAAATAAGCTAGGAGTTGTGGAACATATTACTCGCAAGCTTGCAAAAACAGGTTATGTCTTGTTTCCTTCAGTTCTAGACGCTGCTTGGTACGGAGTTCCTCAACATCGCAACCGTTTTTTCTTACTCGCACTTGACCAGTCACTTGGTTACACAGAGGATAGTTTCGGAAACTGGGGACCATTTCCTTTTCCAACTCATGGCCCAATAACCACTCAAAAATTCGTCACTGTTCGAGATGCCATTTCAGACTTGCCTAAAGTTGAAAATGGTGAGGGAAGATTATTCCAAGATTATAAAAATCCTCGCCAGCAAGATTTGGCACTAAATGTTTTTCTAAATGAAGCGAGAGAATTTTCGCAACCAGGAGTTATTGAAGGTCATATCGTCTCAAAACAGGCCGATTATGTTCTGGAAAGATATAAGAATATTCCTGAGGGTGGTAATTGGTCTGATATTCAACATATGATGACAAATTATTCGAAGTTAGAACGAACCCACAGCAACATTTATAGAAGGCTCAAATGGGATGAACCATCTATAACGATTGGAAACTATAGGAAAAGCATGTTAATACATCCAGCTCAAGATAGAGGCTTATCTTTAAGAGAGGCAACTCGTTTGCAATCCTTTCCCGACTGGTTTGTATTTTGTGGAGTCGCAACTAAAAGAGGTACAACACTAATGCACAAACAACAGCAGCTTGCAAATGCAGTCAGCTTTCTTCTTATAAAAGCAATCGCAAAGTATATACTTACTCTTTAGCTTAAATCGCTCAAAGTCAGGCCATCACTCTCAAAAGCGAAAGGAGAACTTAGGTGTTTACTGGCAATATCTCGAATGGCAGTAACGTAAATCAACTTCGACAATTTTTAGCACAAGCAGAAAATATTTCTGCTAATGATTTTCAAACTATATTGAGTGATGCCATTGATGTATTTAACTTCTGTCAACCATTAAACACTCCCGGTAGCACCCAAGGACTAATATATGGCAATATTCAAAGTGGTAAGACCGCAGTTATTCTAGCGTTTATTGCTCATGCCATCGACAATGGAATGCAGAATTTTATTGTTTTTACATCAGACCTAAATGACCTATACGAGCAAACATTGCAGCGTATTCAGCAAGCGATGAATAGTGCTGTAGTTTATAATAAATCAAACTTTAATGTTGGCAGTGGTATTGGTCTTACAGTACCGCTGATTTTTGTTGCATCAAAGAACTCTACGGTTTTGCGTCGCTTGGATAGCGCTCTTCAGAATTCTCGACGTATCAATTCAACTTTTGCAATTATTGATGATGAAGCTGACCAAGCAAGTTTGAATACAAACATTAATGTATTAAGGCCTCCCAGTGGTGTCAACCAAGGAATTGTTCGTCTTAGAAGTCGGCTTACATCATATGCATTTATCCAGACAACGGCAACCCCTCAAGCTCTTGTTCTTCAGGATGTAAACAATCTGTTTAGGCCAAATTTTGTGGTCGTTACTACTCCTGGACATAACTATACTGGAGGAAACATATTTTTCGGTAATAATAACTTTATGAATTCGAATTATATAAGAATTGTGCCTGATATCGATGTCGATCTGTTGCGACAAAATAATACTATTCCGCAAACCGTAGCTCAGTCGTTATACTTATTTTTTGCCGGTGCTGCTGCTCTCAGATTGGCTGGTAATGATAAGAATTACACTTATTTACTCCATACGAGCCTGCGTCAACAGGATCATGCCATAGCGAGTCAAAGTGTAGGTAACTTCGTTAATCAGTTATTAAATGAGTTTGCCACTAATAGTCTCTCACAACAGACTCAACAAGGTTTATTAAATGCATATGCAGATTTGCAAAGGACTTTTCAGAACCTACAATCTCTTCCAAGTATAGTTCAGGAAATTCGACGGCTAATTGCATCAACAACAGTTGCTGAAATTAACGCAAGAACTGGTGGGGGTGTTGAGCCAAATCCTATTAGAAAACATACTATATACATTGGAGCTACAAAGATAGGCCGTGGAGTGACGGTTAAAAATTTGCTGATTACTTACTACGGAAGAGATGCACAACATCCACAGATGGATACGGTTTTACAACACGCTCGTATGTATGGCTATAGGCAGTCCGATCTGGCAGCTATACGAATTTTCATTCCCGAGGTTCTTGCACAAAGATTTTATGACATTCATCAAGCTGACAATAAGTTACGTGAGCTATGTAGAAATACTCATGCAGCAATACCTGTTCTACCCTTGAATACTGGTATTCGGCCTAGCCGCGCTAATGTATTAAATAGAAATACGGTCGAGCTAGGTGCGTATATTGCAGGCAGTGAGTATTTCCCGTCTACGCCCTATTCCACTCCAGCAGATCTAGGTAATCAGACAACTGATTTGGATAACTTGCTTGCTCCGTATGCAATTCAGCAAATTTATAACGTCACAATCGATTTTATGCTCCAAATCTTAAACTTTAAGTTTGGTGTCCCTTCATCTTCTGGTGCATGGGAAGATCAACTTATTCGCCTAGCCGTGCAAGATTTGCGAAATGATCTCCAGCACTACAATAATAGTGCTAATTTAGTCATTGTAAACAGGGCCGCAAATATATTCAAAGCTCGATCAAGAGGCTACCGGCAGATTGGTAGTATTATGCCTGGCGGTGTAGGCAACCCACCATTTGGCATTAATCCGAACTCGCCCGCCATTTTTCTTTTCAGACTTACTGGTCAAGCTCACCATCCTTCAACAAATCCTGGAGGCTGGCATGGAGTGCCATTTTGGGTTCCAAATGTTCGTTTTCCTAATGGGAACTATGTTTTCGCTGCTAACTATAGCACTTAGATTACTAAAAATGGTTTTAGTGGAAGAATACGAAGAAATCGACAGACAAGCTGCCGACGGATTTTTTAATTATAGCGTCCATCGAGGCTCGAAATGAAGCGCCATTTGATTGGCTCAGCATTTCCCAATGATACTCTATTCTGCTCGATATTACGTCAAAAGGATATTACTGCTACTATGCTAATTTATGGAAAACGAAATCGTAAGCAGAACGAGAAGCGGCTGTAGTAGTGAGTGTTTCACTAAGGCTGGTAGCGTGTGAGTTGCTTCCAGGTCTGGTAGAAGGGTTGCTGCGGCTGGTAGTCGGTCGTGAGCAGCCCCGGCCAGCCCCCTTCGCTGCCCGACTGCAACAGCCGGTAGTAGAACACACCGGCCAGGGTGCTGTAGATGGTTGGATAGACGCTCTTGAGGGCATCCGCCCACTCGTTCCAGTCGTTCATCCGCTTGAAGTTGAATTCGGTGGCAAGAATTGGTTTGCTGCCATATATGGGAGCGATAGCCGCAAGCCAGCTTTCCATCTCGTCCGTCGTATTCGTGTAGGGGTGGACGTTGGCGTAATCGACGTAGTTCAGGTAGCCCGCGTCCACCAGCGCCTGGTTGTAGGTCGTCTTCCAGCCGTACACACCGCTGCTGTCGGCCTGCCAGGCGGTAGTCGAGGCTCCGACAACTTTTTCGCCCGCCGGATGAAACGAATCCCAGGCCGCTTTGAGCACGTTATCGACGTACTGCTGGGCATTCCCGGCCCAGTACTGGCTGTTGTTCAGTTCATTGAGGATCTCCCAGTTATCGACGGCGTCCTTGAGACCGGGCACCGTCTGCACCCAGTCGAAGTAGGCTCTTGCCTGCTGGTAGGTGGGTACGGCGCTCGTCTGCAACAGTAGCGTCACCTTGTAGCCAAGGGATTTGAGGGCGACGGCCTGCTCAAAGGAAGCCTCGTTCGGATCGAAACTACTCCAGGCAATATCGGTCCAGAGCCGAACGGCAGTAATCCCGTCTCGGCGCATGGGCGTATTGGCCGTATCGATATTTGTCTCGTAGCCTGCGAAGACGCCGTGGATGAAAGATCCGGCTTGAACCGGCATGATAGGCCAGATGCAGAGCAAGCTAAAAAGCAGCAAGGCACGAATGGCTTGCATAAATGTATGTCTCGCGAAGATGTTGCAGACTCAGCTTAAAGGCAGCACCGCCCCCAAAAAAGTCGCCTGCCCGACTATTTCGATTGCTCTAAAGGAAAATCCTCTATTTCGGGGAGGGAGTGTGGGAACGTTGGCTCGATGGATCAGCCGCTCGGAGGCAACTGTGTCCAGAATCAAGACATTTTAACGGAATCGTCTATGGCTTTCTAAAGGCGCGGACGAAAAGCAACAGATTGAGCGGGGCATAGTTTTGGGATACAACAAAAGCAAACAACATAGTGATGGATATGTTTGACTCTGACCATGTAGATCTGCTCAAGCTCAGCCCCTCTGAGCGGTTGCTGCTGGTGCAGGACCTCTGGGACAGCCTAAGACCGGAGGATATTCCGCTGACGCAATGGCAGAAGGCAGAGCTTGATCGCAGAAAGGCAGCCTATCAGGCCAACCCTGCCGCTGGTCGTTCATGGGATGAGGTGCAACGCCAGATTGTCGAACGGCATGACTAAGGCCATTATCCTCACGCCGGAAGCGCAGGAGGATGCCTATCAATCCTATACAGTTGCAATAAACTACCTCCGACCTTTATTTTGCTGGACGCTGGAGGCTGCACGTTGACACTTCAGGATGCCTCTGTTCCAGGTGCTGCCTTTGGCATATCCGATAGTGTGGAACTCGGGTTCGCTGTCGAGGATGTCGAGGCCGTAAGACAGCGATTCAAAGAGCAGGCGATCGAAGTCGGCGATGTCCAGCAGATGGGCTGGGGCGAAGGATTCGATGCGGTCGATCCTGACGGCCACCGCCTCACGTTTTACCGTATGCGGAACGAAAAAGGCCCGCAGTAGACGATGACAGGTTCACTTTTGAAGTCCAGCAGGCTGCCTGCCCGCACTACTTGCGCGTCACGAAGAAACGGCCAGGACTGGTCACTTTGCCGGCGCTGGTCTGGATGAGAACTTTGCCTGTGCGGGCACCGGCTGGGACGGTCAGGGTGATCTCGGTACCTGCCCCATTCACCGCGACCGGCGAGACGACCACTCCGCCTCGGAAACTGACAGTCGTCTCACCGGGGACGAAGCCGGTGCCGGTGATTGTGACCTGGGTGCCTGCCGGTCCCCGGTTCGGGCTGATAGCGCTGACGCTGAGCGGTGTCACCGGCAGGTTGAGGCGGGACAGGAGCGGCTCGTGGTCACTCACCTGATCGGCAAATTCAGAATTGATGTGGACGACATCGAGGCTGGCAACCGGCAGGAGGGTGTTGCCCACCAGGATGTGATCGAGATCTTGAGAGTTGCCGTCGAAGACGTAGCTGTATTGTTCGTTTTCGGGCAGGCCGGTGATCAGATCGTTCAGGATGCCGCCCTGCTGGAGGGTGGCGAGGGGGGTGGAGAACTGGAAGTCGTTGAGATCGCCCAGGACGACGACGTTGGCAGTGGGGTCAATAGCAAGCAGCGACTGGACGAAGCTGTTGACGACGGTGGCCTGCTGGATGCGCTGCGGCTCAGAATTCAATACCGGCGGCTGGCTGCTGCCAAAGAGGGGCGTGTCGCCGCCTTTGGAGTTGAAGTGGTTGCCGATGACGAACAGTTTGTGGCCGTTGAAGAGAAATTCACCCGCGAGCGGTTTGCGGCTGCTGTTAAAAGCCGGGTTGGTCGGATCGATGCGGCCAGGGCTGAAGGACAATTCAGCGCCGGTGGGACCATTCACGGCACTCACGGCAGTGGTCGAAAGATCGGTGCCGCTCGGGGCGGACCGGTCGATAAAGCTCACCCGATTCGGATTGAATAGGAAGACGACGCGGATGTTGCCGCCTCCCTCGCCGCCGTCCTGGTCGTTGACCGGGTTGATCACCCGGTACTGGTAGGCCGGGCCACCGGCAGCCGTGATCGCACTCACCAGCGTATCGAGGGTGAGCGAAGCGTCCACCACGCCGTCGTCGGTGGGGCCGTCGTTGTCCTGCACTTCTTCGAGGCTAAGGATATCGGGGGAACGGAGGTTGCCCACGATCGCCGCTGCCAGGCTGTCGAATTTGGCCTGACCGTCGCCGATATCGAGGTTCTCGACGTTGAAGGTGGCGGTGCTCAGATCCTCCGGCTGGGCAACCGCTGCCACCTCGCGGGCGAGATTGGCCGGACTGAGCGGGGGAACAGCGCCGGTGGTGTAGAGCTTGAAGTTGCCGAAGCTGTAGTCGATGACACCTACGATTGCGCCAGGGAAGCTGTCGCCGACGTTCGCCGCCGGCAGGTCGGGTACGGAGCTATTGAGCACGTCCCCTACGATGAGCCGCTCGGGGTTGAAGTCGGTGGGGGTGATGTAGATGCCGCCTCTCGCGGTGCGCGGGCTGCCGTTGCCGTCCGGCAGCAGAGGAATCTCGCGGTTTTCGCCCGTCGTGCCTTCGCTGAAGACAGCCGTGGGTCCGACGGCGACGGCATTGTTGACCTGCACGAGCATCCCTTCGAGGCTTTCGTAAAAGTCGATGCCGTCGGAGGCAGGATCGAAGACGGCAAAGCTGTCGTCCTCGATCACCTGGGTGGGCGGCACCCGCCCGCCGATCCCGATCACCGTGGGAGCAGGAAGCGGGTTGCCGGTCGAGACGACGGTCACAGTGGGACTGGTAATCTCGGTGGTCGAGAGGTTGCCGGTGCTCGCTCCGCCCGGAATGAATTCGCTCACGGTGCCATTGACGTTCACGGCGGCCCCGACAGCGATCGAAGCGTTGGGAGCGGAGGAGGTAAAGACGAAGATGCCTTCGGAGGTGGCATCGTCGCTATCCGGATTCGGATCTTGCAGGTAGAAGCCATTGGAGCGCACCGCCGTCACGATCCCCGGCACGTTCGTCACCGTCTGACCGACTTTAGGAGAAGTCTGGCTCGCCCCCTGGATGTCGTGGATGCGCGTCACCGTCTCGTCGTCGATCACCGTGATCGTGGCCGAACCGCTGGTATAGCCACTGGCAGCGGCGCTGATCGTAAAAGTCTGATTGCCGTCAGCTTCGGTGTCGTCCACCGCAGCGACGCTGAAGGTCGCAGAAGAAACCCCGGCTGGAATCGTCACCGAAGCCGGTACGGTCGCTTCGCTGGTGTCGGCGCTGGTGAGCGTCACGCTCAGATCGGCGGCGGTGCTGCCGGTGCGGCTCACCGTGCCCGTGGCGGCCCCGGCCCCGGCGGCCTCGCTGAAGCTGGAGGGCGTAACGCTCACGCCCAAAGCCGGAGTGGAGAGCGCACCAAAGTTCTGGCCGCTGTTGGGCTGACCGAAGCTCGCGGCAGCAGGCGCGTTCCAGCTAAAGTCCTGGTAGACCGAGCCGCTGCCAGTCAGTTGCAACGAGAGGCCCAGCGGTTCGTTGCCGGTCTCGCTCACGCCAATGTCCGTCGAAATCAGGCCATCCGCCGGGCCGCCGACGGCGGTGAATGTGCCTTCGTAGCTCAAAAACTGGATCACCTGGCCACCGGCATTGACCAGGGCGATGCCGTCGGGTGCACCGTTCTGGATGCCGTTGCTGGGATAAGAAACCGACACCGTCCCGAAACCATTTTGCTGATCGGGGATGGTGCCGCTCAGGGGAGTCGTCGTGTAAGCCGCGCCGCCGCTGCCGTTGTAGAGCACGATCGACCAGCCGGTGAGGTCCGTACCCGCCGGGCCTGCAATCTCGATCGCTTCACCGGCGTCGGTGCCGGTGTTGTCGTAGTGAATCTCGTTGATAAAAACCGTCGCCGGGTTCTGGCTAAAGGCCCGCGCCGGAGGCAATGCACTCAGCAGGAGCGTTCCAGCCAGCAGAGTGCTGACGAGCAGACGGGCGGTTTTAGGAAAAAAGCTTCGGACGATCACAGGAGGCATCTCCATCAAAGAACGTAGCGAGATTCCGGCGGGACCGGCTTACCGATTAAGAACCTTACCCCCAGCTCCGGCGATTTCCGTGTATCGCTGCCGACATCGGTTAAAAAAATCAGCAGAAATTGATCTTGAAAGTAAAGTTTGCTTGAGATTTGTTAAGCTGGAGGAGATAATCCACCGTCCGATAGATGGCATTTTTCAATTCCGCCGAACCGATCCTGCGCCGCAAGCAACACGATCTGGATTTGCAGGACCAGCGGGGGCTCATCAGGTTGCAACTGCGCATCGGCAGGCAGGCTTTGATCGACACGGTCTTGACCCGCGTCGATCAAGTCTTTTGGGGCTGGGCGCTCGTCTGCGCCCTGATCTTCGGCGTCGCCCAGTTTCAGCCGTTCGCCTGGAGCGAGCAGGCGCTGTACTGGACGGGGCTGAGCCTGGCTGCCGCCCTCTGGATGGCTGCCTGCACCTGGTTCTGGGCAAAGGTAGAGCGGGCGGTCTGGCTGGTGGTGTGCTGGGCCGGGCTCATCGCCTCCGGCCTGGTACTCACCGACGCCAGCATCAGCTTTGCCTGGGACGCACTGCTGTTGCATCTGGGTGTTCTCTGGCTTGGGATAAGTGCTCTGGGTTATCTGGTAAGCGGCATCGGTCTGCGCTCGCGCGCCCTACTCATCTGCGCCCTTCTGCACCTGGCGGCGGCTCTGCTGGCAGCAACCATTCCCGACTGGCAGTTTCTCATTGCCGGAGTGACGCTATCGAGCTGCCTGGCGCTGCTCGGCTCGACCCAGTGGGACATGCGTCTGCCTACGACCTACGACCTGCCCCAGGTGGCCCTCGCCTTCAATCGCGCCCAGCACGCACGGCGGCAACTGGTCCGTAGCCGCTAATCGCCCCCGCCGGTGAGGCGAATCGCCCAGATTACCTCGCGGCCTTCTACGGGCTCATTTTGCTTTTGAAACTGTTGTTTTTGTTGCTTGAGCTGCTCTTCCAGCTGAAGGATAGGAGCGCTGTAGAGCCACTTACCGGCGGTGAGGCGGCGGCTGATCGTCGCACGGGGCGTCTCGATCTTGTCGGTACTGACTGCCGAGCAGGCCAGATAAAAATGCGGCTGCAACGTCTTGATCTGCTCTTCGAGGGCAGCCAGTTGCAACCTCAGCTCGATCATCTTATCGATCACTTCCAGACTTTTTTCGATATCCGCTTCCATCGGCTGCTCGATCAAAAAACTGTTTTTCAAGTTTAGAGCGCTGCAAAGAGCAAAATTGTGCCTGGGGGCAGAGGGCGACGCCCCCAGCGCTGGAGAACCATATGCCTATGTCCTTTTGCAAGGGTCGCTTATGACGACGCAGTTAACGCTCAAAAGACGGGCCGCCGACGCCAGGCCGAGGGCGATGCGCCGCGAAGGCCGCCTACCGGCGGTGCTCTACGGTCATCGCGGAACAGAAGCGCTCGCCCTGGAGATCGATCAGCGCTCGGTGGACGACCTGCTCAAGCGCGTCCACGTCAACAACACAATCTTTGATCTGAAGGTGCAGCGGGGCTGGTCCGGCAAGGTGCTGCTGCGCGAGGTCCAGCACGATACGGTGAGTCGGACGCCGCTGCATCTGAGCTTTTTTGCGATTGCCGGTCACGGCAGCATTGCCCTCGATCTGCCCCTGGTCTTCCACGGCGTTCCGCAGGGAGTAAAAGTAGGCGGTGGCCTGCTTGAAAAGGTGCTTACCGAGTTGAGTGTCACCGCCCCACCGGAGCGGGTGCCCGATACGATCGAGGTGGATGTCTCGGCGATGCAGGTGGGCGATATCCTTTACATCAAGGATCTGCACCTGCCGGAAGGCATCGAGGTCGCTCACCCGGATCTGGCCGTGGCGACGGTGATTCCTTCGCCGACCCGCCGCGAACTTGAATCGATCGCAGCTGCGGAAGAATCTGGCGGCGAGGAGACAACCGAGGCAGCGCCGAGCGAGGAGGAGCCCGCTTAGTCCGGCGTGAGCTGGATACCGGCGGCAGGATTCAACAGCGGCCTGCCGCTTTGCTCCCAAAAGCTGACAGGAAGAGATATCTGGGCTCTGCAGGCAGTTGGAGCCTTTATTTGATCTGCCTGTCTCCCGTGCGCCGGTTGCCGCTCCTTGAGCAATTGCTGCCGGACACTGCCTAGAACCGCTGCGTCCTGGCTATTCAGGTGATTGGTAACCACCTGGCCGTCTACGACTTTCAAGATCTCTCCCCGTTTGCCGTGGGCTCTGAGGCTGAGGGAGCTTTTGTCCCGGTCGATGTCGTAGCTCAGCCCACGGTAGAAGCGCTTACCCTGGGCGTCGCTGTCGCCGCGCTGGGCGAGGATCGCCTCTGTGGCAGCGATAGCAGCCTGGGCCCGCCGATGCGCCCTCGTGGGTTGAAGGTGCGGGACCGGATCGACCGCCCTGCCGTTGTGCAACAGCTCGAAGTGCAGGTGGGGACCATTGGTGAGGCCACTCTCACCGGAGCGGGCGATCGGTTCGCCCGCTTTGACGTGCTCGCCATTTGCGACTTTGATCTGGCTTAAATGCGCGTAGCGGGTCTTCCAGCCGTTGCCGTGATCGACGATGAGCATGTTGCCGTAGCCACTGCCGGAACCGATCGCCGCGACGGTTCCGGCAGCAGCGGCATAGACGGGCGTGCCGACAGCGGCGCGCAGATCGACGCCCTCGTGCATCCGGGTGCGGTGCAAGACCGGGTGAAAGCGCTCGCCAAAGGGGCTGGTCACCTGGATTTTTTGGAGTGGAGCAATCCACTCCGGCTCGTCCGGTGCGGGCATAAAAGTTTCTCCTGCTGGTACTTCCAGCAGTTTAAAAAAATCGGCCTGCCGAAGCGAAAACCGGACAGTGCCAGACTAAACAGCCCGCAGGCCGGCTAGAGCCCGCAACTTGCGCTCGCTGCGGGCCGCAGGAACCGGCAGGTTGAGGGTGCGGACCTCTTCGGGCGGCTCGTCGTGAACCGGAGCGACGATCGGCTGCCAGACTTCTTTGAGCACCATCCTCTGAAACTCGCGGTCAAAGCTGAGGCGGGGCTGGCCCCGGCGCTGCCAGCAGCGCAGAATCTGACCGACCGAAGCCAGCTTGTAGCGGCCCTGGTGTACCGATTCGACGATCCCAAGCAGAATCCACTCGCGGCCAAACTCGACTTCCCAGTCGGCCAGCACCAGTCCCAGGCGGCTGCGGTCGAACTCGAAACCGTAGGAGCCAAGCACCGTCTGAGCGTCAGCCTCTTGCAAAACAGGCTTGTTAGGATTGAACATACATTAAGGGATCGTTAAGACAGCATTAATCCTACGCATTGTAACACTCATCTTCGAGAATGTTACCCACGAAACAAGGAATTTGTTCTCCAGGAACTGCTAGGCTCTGGATGTCCTTCAGGAGCTTGCCTGTCATGGTTTCGACAACGGATGTCCGTCAGGCAAAGGTGGTTTTGATCCCGGTGGTTTCGGAGGTGGCGGAGGGCTCCGTGCAGACGATCCAGGCGGTGCTGGAGACCAGTTTGAGTATCGAGCCCTTCGACGAGGAGTTAGAAGCGGAGCCCTTCGCCCACGGTATCGACACGATGCGCTTTTTTTGGGACGAAGCGCCCTTCGCCAACACCGAGCAGGCGGTCGGCATCGTGCTCGACAGCAATCGCCTGCCCCTCGTGCTCACGGGCGATCCGGTCCTTGCCGCCGGGGCGGTGCGCGCTGTCTGGAAGCGCCATCCGGATCTGGAACATCTGCAGGTGGCCGCCCGCGCCCGGCTGTGCGCCGAAGTCGAGGGCGATCCTTATGGCAATCGCTGTCTGGCCGCCCGCCTGGGCGACTACGAACTACCGGCAATACAGGTGGGGGTGCGCTCGGTGAGCCGCGCCGAGCTGACCCACTACCGGCAGCAGGAGCGCCACCGCATCTTCTGGGCCAGGCACTTCAAAGACCACAGCGGCGGTGAGCGGAGTTGGGATATCGAGGATGTGCTCGCAGCGCTCGATGTTGGGCGGCCCCTCTACCTCAGCCTCGACCTTGGGGGACTCGATGGGCCGATCACAGCCCTGGTAGACGATCCCGAGCCCGGCGGGCTGGGCTGGTTCGTGCTGCTCAGGCTCCTGCGGGCTGTCTTCGAGCGCCATCGCGTCATTGCCTGCGATCTGACGGGTTTTGGCAGCTACACTGCTCCCCTGTCCGCCCGCGTCGCCGCTGCCCGGTTGTTGCACAAGATTATCGGTTACAAGTTCACCGCTTACCCGCCAACTTGACGGCGGTGGCTGCTCGGGGACATGCTGTGCCCAAGACTGGGGACAACCATGCCACGCCAAGCTGCCCTGCCGCTGCACACGAGGATCTTTATCGGCCTTGCCGTCGGGCTGGTCCTGGGTCTTTTGTGCGAGTTTTTGTTTCCTGGCGACGAGCGCCTCAAGTGGGTGGTGAGCAACATCGCCTACCCGATTGGCCAGGTCTTCTTGCGCTCGATCTTCATGATCGTCATTCCGCTCATCTTCACGGCGATCGTGCTCGGGGTGGCGGATCTGGGCGATGTCGGCAAGATTGGCCGCATCGGCCTTAAGGCACTGCTCTTTACGATCTTGATTACGGGCATCTCGGTCGTCATTGGCCTGGTGCTCGTCAACGTCTTCCAGCCGGGGGTGGGCATCTCCGAAGAGGGACGCTCTGCCCTGCTCGGTGCCCTGGGCAACAACCAGGCGGTGACGGGCATCGTCTCTTCTGCCGGGGAGGCAAAGACGCCGATTCAGACGCTGGTCGAGATCATTCCGCGCAACCCGCTCGCCGACGCAGTCAACGCCTTTGATCCGAACTACAGAGGGGGCGGTCTGCTCTCGGTGATGTTCTTTGCCCTCGTCTTCGGCATTGCAATGGCGATGGCCGACAAGGAGCGCACTGCCCCGCTGCTGGAGGTGCTGCAGGGGGTCTACGACGTAATCATGAAGATCATCGAATTTGCGATGAACCTGGCCCCGTTCGGAGTGGCGGCCCTCATCTTCTCGACTGCCGCCTCCCTCGGCCTTGAGGTGGTCTTCGTGCTGCTCAAGTACGTGCTGGTGGTAATTGCCGCCCTCGCCATCCACCAGTTCGGCACCTACGGTCTGGTGGTGCGCTACTTCGCGGGCCTCAATCCGATCAAGTTCTTCCAGAGCATCCAGGAAGTGATGCTCACCGCCTTTTCTACCAGTTCTTCCAACGCCACCCTGCCCACCTCGATCCGGGTCGCGATCGACGAACTGAAGCTCAACCGCGACATCGCCAACTTCATGCTCACCGTCGGCTCGACGGCCAACCAGAACGGCACCGCCCTCTACGAAGGGGTGACGGTGCTTTTTCTGGCCCAGTTCTACGGCGTGAATCTGACCATTGGCCAGCAGCTCACCGTCGTGCTCCTGTCGATTCTGGCAGGCGTAGGTACAGCGGGCGTACCGGGGGGATCGCTGCCCCTGGTGGTGCTGGTGCTGCAGACGGTGAATGTACCCGCCGAGGGCATCGGCATCATCCTGGGCGTCGATCGCCTCCTCGATATGTGCCGCACGGTCGTCAACGTCACCGGCGACATTGCCCTCGCCGCCTGCGTCAACGCCAGCGAGGCCGACCAAGCGGCACCGGGAGAAGACGTTAAACCGGTATAGACGACCCCCAGTTGCGCACTGTGGAAGCGGACGGTAGTTCAGAATTTCACTGGCCTACTACTCGTACACCCGCTGCCAGGTGATCGTGCGCGCTTTGGTGTCGAGCAGGCCGCAGACTGCGGGCAGCCGGTCGTAGAGCAGTTGGGAAGTGTTGCCGCAGTTGAGAATGTAGCGCTCGCGCTCCCAGTCCAGCTCGTAGGTGACGCGCTCCGCTCCCGACTCCCAGGGATCGATGTCCACCAGGGAGCCATCCTCCTGGCGAACGTGGATGCGGGTGCGGTGGGTATGGCCGCTCAAAGTCACCGGCACCGGAGCATCGGCGTGCAGTTGGGCGAGGATGGTGTCGGAGTAAAGTAGACCGTAGCGGTCGCGGTAGCAGGCGTGTACGCAACAGACATCTGGAACCGGATGGAACCGCTCCGGCAGTTGAGCGAGATAGGTGCGGTTCGCATCGCTCAATCGCGGCTGGGTGAGGGCAGTGTGCAGTTCGGATTTGGGATTAAAAAAGACCAGCCTCGGATCGCTGCCGTAATACACTGCGCCGTGATCGTGGTTGCCCCCTACCGTTGGAATGGCCAGCGATCGCACCAGATCGACGACCTCGTTGGGCCGCTGTCCGTGGACGACCAGATCCCCCAGGCAGACGAGACTGTCGGCAGCGAGGGCTTCGAGGGCTCTGAGCACCCGCACCAGCGCCTCGTAATCGGCGTGAACGTCTGTGAAGATACCGAGTCGCACCAGCCTGCCATATCCTGATATACCGATAGTAGCGTCCCAGTCCACTGTCGGATCGATGATGGAAGCCAAGCTGAGAACTCACTTTTCAGCAGCTCACTGTTCCGGGGCAGGTCACGTTGAGCTTAAATACGAGACGGATTATTTTTGAACCCTGATTCCGCAGGTTGGGTCGTAGTTCTTGAAGTTTCCGTTATCTATCTGGGTTTCGACTACTTTGTCTGGCTTGAGACCCCCATTCAATACTTCACGAACAACGCCAAGTTTGCTCTAGATGCCGTAATTGTCTCTCGCCTCTCAGCTTTGCTTGCTCCACCTCCCTCACGCCATCAAGTAGTACCTCGCACACTCGCTCCCCAGCAACCTCACTATCTGACGGCGTTCCTCGTTCAAATTCGACACCTGCTTGACTCCCCCGACTTCCAGCAGGTGGACCGCTTGAAAACATTGGAAAATCCACCGCAGTGTTGGAGTAGTCGTTGGCTTCTTCACTTGATTCTTGACTGTCGCTTTGGCGTCGGCCAAAGCCTGCCGCAACTGCCGCTGCCCAAGGCTGTAGACCAACAGACACAGGCCCATCACCATCGCTACAGCCTCCACCCGCTCGGGAGACTTCACAAAGACACTGCTTGTGAAAAACAGCGGGTCTTTGAGGAAGCGGAAGCCCCGTTCCACGGACTGTTGGGCCTTGTACTCCGACAGCACCTCAGCCGCAGAAAGCTGCTGTTCGTCCAGCACATTGGTGGCCAGCACAAACTTGCCCGAGTGTCGCTGTTCCGCCGCGATGGCAGTGGGGTTGCGCACCAGTTGAGCCGTGAGTAACCACACTCCGGTCTTCTCGGGCTTGCTGCTGCGGGCGGGCCGCCCCGCTTTGCCATGCCGTTTCTGCTCCAGGGCTTGCACTGCCCCCAACGCATGCCACTTCAATCCGGTGGCCAAGCGTTCTGCCGCCTCCAGGGCATCGGCTTCACAGGCAAACTCGCTCTTGCACAGCTTCGCCAATTCTTTGCCCAGCTTGCCGTCCAGATCCTGTAGCTTTTTGTCCAGTGCCGCCAAGTCACTTTTGCGCCGCTCGTCGCTTGCCACAACCACCCAGCGCTGCCAGATATCGGCGTAAGTGCTGCAGACTTCGGCTACCTTATGGCCCGCTTGGGTAGGAACGAACTGCTCGTCGTCCAGGACCGCCAGCACCTGCTTCACTTCTGTGAGTGTCGAGGGCACCCGGCTGACCCAGCGCATCTGCTGCACCTCGCTGAGATTGTGAGCACTGTAGAGGGCGGAATCCACCACGAACAGGGCATCCACGTTCCACTGGGCGCGGAAATCCTTAATCATCTGGGCAAAGATAGCCTTGTCTGCGTCGTTCCCATCCCCGACCCGCAGGTAGAGGGGTACATCCCCATCGCCGCTCGTGATCATCGACAGCAGGAACTGTTTGAGGTCGAGCCCGATGGTCGCGACTGTAGCCATGGGTGAGGACAATCGGCTGGGGCTCGTCCTCGTTGCGAGGAGGCACTCGCCCTTTCGGGGTGTACTCGCCATCGACATGGAAGGAAGTCGAATCCAAATGGACACTGCCGGTCTTGAGGCCAAAGTGCCTGGCGGCCTTGAGCGCCAGGAGCACGAAGACTTTGGTGGTGCCCTCTTCGTAGAGCCTGTCCAGCACCCGACCCAGCCGGTCATCGTTGAAGTGTTCGGGCTGTACGCCTGGGCCAATCAGGTGCTCGGTGGCCTTGCCGACGAAGAACTGCTCGAAAAGGTAAAGCGGAGCGGAGACGAAGCCAAGTCCATTGAGGATGAGACCCTTCAGCACTTGGCCGCAAGTGACGCGCTCCAGGGGATGGGTGCCCAGCAGCCGGTCTACTTCTTCGACCAGGCCAAACGCGTCGATGATTGCGGCAACGATGCCAAGGTGGTCGAGGTTCTGGACCTGGATCTCAGGGGAGGGCGTCTGCATCCCACCAAAATACCGCAGGCCCTCAACCTACCTGCGGAAAGTGGGTTTGAATGTATTACAGACGACATATTTCCAAATAATGGTTTGGTAACTTGTTGATGTCTTGAGTATGAATCCAAATTAGGCACGCTAATGGAAAGTAGCAAAGGATAATGAGTTCTAATTCGGACAAGTAACGCAAGTAAGATAACAATTTAAAACATTGTGAACGGAGGCAACTCTAGATATATGAGCAGTAGGCTTCGTACCAGTTTGGCATTTATAGCATTTGCAACTTCAGTACTATACGCTCACTCCATCATCAATTCTGAAGCTACTTTTGCTCATCCAGTTACTGGTGCATCCGTAAATTCGGAGAGAAACATAAGAAAAATAAATACTTTAAAGTCGGCTGCCGAAGCCCATCTGGGTCAAGGCTTAGTAGCAAATGGTACGATAGCTCCCCCAAAGCCTGTTTCAGAAGTAGTGATTGGAACAAGAAATCCACAACAAGATAGACTGCCGACCGATGTAGTTTTAAGGCGTGCTGCTTACGTAAGTAGGGATGTACGTCAAGTAAGTATCCAGCTTAGAGATTGGGGGGCATGTTCTCCAGATGGCGATGCAGTTGATGTAGAAGTCGTTGAGCAATCAACTGGATATGTTAAACAGTACTATTACAGTGGGTATTTGAACAATTATTACTCAAATTATACTGTACAGCTTAGAAACGGCGTGTACCAAATACGTTTGCTTTATGTTTCAGAAGGTGCTTGTTCTCCAGATACAGCAGCTATATCAATTAACACATCGCAGATTGCTTATGGAAACTCTGAATATAAGTTCTCTATTTATCCAGGTACAAACGGATTGGTGCGCTCTAAATTTGTTCAGCTAGAGATATCAAGAAGCAAGTATCCTCAGTCTGCCTCTCATATTGATACAGCTCAAAATGGAGGAAGAGACAGGCTTCTGACATTCGAGAAGGATGTATCCGCAAAGAATTCACGACGAAAAAAATCGATCAATCCTCCAAATTACAATGGTCCAAGAGGAGTGAAGGACAAGTATGATTTAGATGAGTATCCACCAGCATGTTTCAAAGAAAATTATGGGACAGCAAGTGTCCAGCGAATCGGTGCTAGTGATAATAGAGGCTCTGGTGCAACATTCGGTAACACGCTACGCTCATTTCAATATGTAACTGACGATGTTGCAGAGCTAGTTACTATTCCTTAGTTGTTCACGAATGGCTGACTGTCATCTAGCAAAGTAAATTATGGGGCTAACATAATGGAGAACAAAGGTGTCGTGTTTCGGATATTATGTTTGAGCTGGATTATGCTTTCTGTAGACACACTAGCATTTGCACAGAAAGTTAGAGCAGACATTTACGATGATTTAGTAGATGAGAGGTGCGATGTTGTTGATATGTCGTGTGCTGCTGCAGCTATTCCTGCCAACATTAGATACGCCTTTCAAGTAGAGAGCATTAAAGAGAAAGCTCATTTGGAGTTCTTATTTAAGAGAACGCAGGTTATTACAAATCTTGCTTATTTGAGAACGACGAATTCATACTTACTACGCAAGTCTAAGGTGAGTTTCCCATTGCGGCCACATTGAATTTGGTAACCTATTCTCCAATTGAATAAACCTGAAGAAAACCTTGAATAGATTGAGGAGGAGATAGTGAGCAAGAAATTTGTGCTGAGCTTTGTCCCAAAGCTAAAGGTCGCTGCCATTTTGCTTATGGTAACCAGCCCGGTCTTTACTACGGAGTATAACGCTTTTGCCCAAAGTGTTGTTAGCTCTGATGCTGTGAGGTATGTGAAATCAAGCCAAATATTGGCTCAAAATAAGCAAATTGAAACTGATGATATAGAGCAACAGATATTAGATGCAATATCGGATATTCAGCTTGAAGATGATGGTGTTAGGTACAAAGCTCTTGATAGACTTATTCAGCTTGGGCCAAAGGCGGCACCAGCTGTTCCCTACCTTTCCAAGCTGTTGGAAGATGGTAAGTCGATTGTTAGTGTTACTCAAGCGCTTGCTGCTATTGGTGATGCTGCAATTCCCTCAATTAGACAAGCTTTGAAGAGCCCGAATCGTGTTGTAAGATTTTGGGCAGCGAATACTTTACCTACAACGAGTGATGCTGCTTCAGGGCTATTTGATTCAATTATTGAAGCAACTCATGATCAGTCAGCTTGTATACGTTCTAGAGCAATCAGAGGATTAGCCTCCTATGGCTCTAGTTCTCTATCGTATCTTATTGAATCATCTGAAGATGACGATGCTGATGTTCGAGCTAGCGTAAACACTATTCTAGGTCATATCAGAATTTATAATAGAGATACGACCGATGTGCTTGTACGAGGTATGAGGGATCCGGAGCCTATGGTTAGAGTTACGAGTGCAGCAGCAATGAGTCAATCAAACTCCGAAACTTCAACGGCCGCCTTTTTGCCTATACTAATTCAAGCTGTCAGAGATAAGAACCCTTTGGTAAGGGAGAGTGTAGCAGTAGCCCTCAAAAATATTCACTTTAATAATAAGGAGCAGGCTGGTGCTGTTCTATCAGCATTAAGGGAAATGGAATCTGATGTCGCCCAACCTGTAAGGTTTTGGGCAAGAGCTGGAATTATCAAGATGAAGCAAATTCCAAGGGCTGTAGCGATACCCCCAAAAATATATAAATGGGATCAAAGTTTACTTGAAGGCAAGTTATGTCCTGAGAAAGAGCCGAGTTAATAAACCGTCTGTTTACACTATTTTTAAAGTAACGGTCAAATTAGAGCTATAGAACAGAATCCATAGAAGACGTACCTACACCAAGTCTTGATTTGGATGTGTTGAGACTGAGTGACTTGGCCCCGAATAATGATCCGCTGAGAATGTGAGTTTCCAGCTTGGTTTTCCTTATCGTACAGGTGGATGCCGTTGCGGCGACAGCGGAGCCGCGATGGCATTCACCTGTTGCAAAAACTCCATCGGCGTTGCTCCTGCCAGGGCACTGTGCGGACGGTAGTGATTGTAATCCAGCCGCCAAGCCTCGACGATTCGTCTGGCATCCGGCACGCTCAAGAAGTAGTGGGCATTAAGACATTCATCCCGAAATTTCCCATTAAAGCTCTCGATGTGCGGCTTGTCCGTTGGCTTGCCCGGACGAGTGAAGGCGATGAGCACCCCACGCCGCGTTGCCCACTCCGCCAGTGCTCGACAGACGAACTCCGGCCCATTATCAACCAGCAATCGTTCCGGCAACTGCCGCTGGGCCGCCAGGGTTTCCAGCACCCGCACCACCCGCGCTGAGGGCAGGGAGGTATCGACTTCAATTTGTGGGCACTCCCGGCTGTAGACATCGATGATCGTCAAGGTCCGCAGTTTGCGTCCGTCGGCCAGGGCATCCTCGACAAAGTCCAGGCTCCATAGCTGGTTAGGGCGTTCTAAAGCCGGTGCTTCCGGCCTCCCAGACGGTCGGAAGCGGGGTTTACGCTTTTTTGGGCGCACCAGCAATCCCTCCTTGGTGCACAGTCGGTAGATTTTCTTGGCGTTGACCAGCCTGCCTTCCCTTCTCAGCAGCAGTGTCAGCCGTCGATAGCCATAACGCGGACGTTCGGCAGCCAACTGCTTCAGCCGTGCTAGCAACACGGGATCTTCAGTGCGATGACCGACTAACCGGGCGGTGGAGCGGTGCAACCCCAGCAACCGACAGGCTCGCCTCTGGGAAACCTGCAGGTCGGCTTGCAGGTAGGCGGCAGCCTGGCGTTTGGCTGCTGGGGTTAGAATTTTTTTGACAGCACCGCCTTGAGGGCATGAAGGTCGAGAGCTTGGTCGGCGACGATCTGCTTGAGTTTGCGGTTTTCTGCTTCGAGATCCTTCAGGCGCTGAGCTTCAGAGATTTCCATTCCACCGTACTTGGCCTTCCAGCGATAGTAGGTCTGCTCGCTGATACCGTGTCTGCGGCATAGCTCTGCCACGTTAGCACCGGCCTGCCCCTCACCCAGGATGGCAATGATCTGTTCAGTCGTGAAACGGCTTTTCTTCATGGTCTTCCTCGTCAGTGGTGTCGGCTGGAAGACTCACATTCTACGCGGTTCACTTTAGCGGTTGCACGTCATGAGAACTCTACTGTTCAGGTCAACTACTATAGACTCTCTATCACCATCAACCCGTTAACGGTTTTCTATCCCTAAATACTTATCCGCTTTGGCAAAAATACGCTCCTTTGTAACCATCTTTCGAAACAAATGCGTAGCATAAGCCTAAACAGCAATTAAGAGGAAAAGGCACGTCCTCACTTAGCTGTAAAAGCAACTTCCAATCTCCACTGTCATCAGGATACTCAATGGTATTCCAGTAAAATGGAACGCCGCCGACTTTATTGCAAGCCATATCTTGGCTAATAAGCTGAAATTGTTCGGCACTAAATTCATTACCTTCAAATGAGACTGGCTTAGATTGCTCTTCTATTGATTCAAAATCAACAAGATACTCACACGGCAAACCTTCTCGCTCAAGAGATGGCCCGGTCGAAGTTGTGTCATACAACCCTAAATATGTTCTTCCAGGCTGAATAATTACGGCGTTATCTCCACTGTGAGCTTCCCAAAAACGAGTAGGCTGTTCCTCATACCAATCACTAACGAATAGATAGGCAATACGACCGTTCATCTGACCAAAGACTTTTGGCTCCAGTTGAATTTGGCAAATAAACCTCATTGGCTTCTGCAAAGTTCGACTTATAGGCCATTGAGGCTCACTTAGCCAAGTAGGTTGCCCGCCAAACTTTGTGACGGGCTTAGTAACTGGCTCTACGGCTTGAATAAAGGAGCGGATTTTAAGTGCAGGAATTTTCTCTTGTTTCTCCATCCGTGTCGCATTAGGTTTAGAAGTAAGTGTCTTCTTTCGTTTCCAGAGATCAGTAGCCTTTGGGCAAAACAGAACTTCTTCACAGCGTTCAGGTGTCATTAATGGTCGCAATAGGATATCAAAGAGCAGCTCCATTGGTGCAACACGGGTTGAGTGTTGCATCGGATACCATTGTGGAAGCCAATCGTATAATATTTGCCATGCCTCACCAAACTGCTTACTATGGCATAAGATACGGCTGACAACCAAGGCATCTTTGAATTGAAAATGGTTGTACTTATCTGGATGATGCAAAAACTCGTAAAGTGCATCTTGGTACTGGCAAGCATAAACAGCTAGATGGAAGCGATGAGCAGCTGCTTCATCAGGACTATCAGTCAAATCAGGTCGCAAGAGAGGTAAATTTTCAACGGAGTTTTTGTAATACTGCTCTCGTTGACTTATTTGATTTTCTAATGTGATTGGCTGATAGTATTGTGAGTAGAAAGTATGAGAATTTAATCCTTTTGAAAGGGCATAAGTAGTTAGATTACTTAAATGCAGCCTGCCATCTTCTTTTAAGGTTCTTGCGTAGGAATTTCGGTCGCCAATTATGTCTAGACAATTAATTTCTGTAGCCATTCCGGCTCTCGTTTCCAGACTTCTTAAAGCGCGGACACAATATTCAAGTACTACATCCCATTGTCTGGTTTTGTCACCTGAAAGACTTAATAAAAGAACCATATCTTTAGCCCCGTACTGATAATCATTTAAAGATGCATGCTCTAAATAATCGCCAGCAAGAGAAATGCACTCATCCCAATAGCCCCGAAAAGCCAAAATGTTGGCAAGAGATGCTTTTGCACTATGTATTCCATCATTAGCAAGTTGCTTTAAAGCCTCTAAAGCGGTTGTTACTTCTCCTCGAAAAGCTGCCTTCTTTGCCTGCTCTAGATTCCACTTTCTAGCCATTTTAGTTAAATCAATGGGATGGTTCTCTGATTTTACTACGGCTGCTCTACCTTGACTAATCATAGACAAGAGCAAAACTACACTGCTCATGTAAAAGCACTAAATTTTTGGGATCCGTTTTGTGTAAGGGTGCCACGAGTAACAACGCGGCTAACGTGGCAGTGGCTGGCGCTTTCTGTTATCTCCCTGGCAAGCCCCGACTCGGATGCTGCCACACATTCCGTGCTCAGGAGTACTTAATTTAGGAATACTTATGGGAGAAGAGATATACTCTGAAGCTGCTCTTATCCACGGGCACAAGATTCGTGTTGCGACACGAAATTAGCTTCTGGTTTACACTCCCCGTGCGTCAAGTCGCGCCCCGAAGTTGGTGCGGTGGTTGTCGCCAGGGTTGAGGCGGCGCAGGCGGTACTTGACGACCTGATTGCCGCGAAAGAGCGTCAGTTCTAAAAAATCGCCCTGCTGATCGACGCGCACCTGCGACCCTTCGAGGGTGGGGCCGGAGATTGTCTTGAGGGTCTCGCCGTCGTAGTTGACCGTCAGCGAGACAGTCGCCCCGGCTCCAGGACCACTCACCACCTGGCCGTTGCCCTGCCAGACATCGGCGCGGGCAGGCAGAGCCAGTGCCCCAATAAGCAGAAGGGTGAAAACGAGCAAATTGCGGAGATGACGACGTTGCAGCATGGCAGAGAAGCCATCGTGGCTTAGATCTCGGGTTCTTTTATCCTACCGCCTGGTCTCCCCTTATTGGGGGGGAGAAGACCCAGCCCCAACTGCGCAAAGCCGTAATTTCAAAAAAGCGACCGACCGAACGCCGTGAGCAGATCCACCAGAAGCGGCAGCGAGAGGCCAACGACGTTGGTGTAGCAGCCGTCGATAGCGCTCACCAGTCCCGCTCCCAGGCCCTGAATGGCGTAGCTGCCCGCCTTGTCGAGCGGTTCACCGCTCGCCACGTAGGCGGCGATTTCGTCCGCTTTTAAGTTGCGCAGCCGCACGCCGGTAGCGCGGACCGCCGTTTGTTTGCGCTGCTGTTCGACCAGGGCGATGCCGGTATAGACCGTATGCCAGCGCCCCTGCAGCTGGGCGAGCATCTGCTCTGCCTCTGCGGGGCTCTCCGGTTTGCCGTAGATCTTGCCTTCGAGGACGACGATCGTGTCGGCCCCCAGAATAAGACAGTCGAGCCGCTGCGGCTGCACGGCGAGGGCTTTGCCCAGGGCGTTGGCGACGACCAGTTGCTCGGGGGGCGCTGCCGGGTCCATCTGCTCTGTGTAGGCGCTCGGCAAGCATTCAAAAACGATGCCCAACTGCTGGAGCAGTTCCCGTCGGCGCGGTGAAGCGGAGGCGAGGACCAGATGAACAGCCATGCTGCTAAGAAAGCCCCAGCCAGTGCAACAGGCTATGGCCCGTCTGCGCTTCGATAATCAGCGTGACGATAAAGCCAATCATCGCGAGCCTGCCGTTCAGTTGCTCAGCAAACGGCGTAAAGCCAAAAACGGACTTTTGGGGCGGATCCTCGGGGGCGGCCATAAATTCTGCTGTGAAGCCAGACACCGATGAGGCTAGCACAGTCGTCCTACTCGTCGCCGATCTGCAGCCGCCGCTGCAGCAGAGCCAGCTTGTGCTGCAGCTCCCGGACATTTTGAAATAGCTCCGGCAGGCGGCGGATGAGCGCCGAGGTGCGCAACCAGAGGGCGTGGGGCATGGCCGGCGAACCGGAGACGACCGTGCCCGGCTCCACGTCGCTGGGTACACCGCCCTTGGCTGAGACCATCGCCCGATCGCCAATCGAAGCGTGGCCCGCGACGCCCACCTGACCGGCGAGCACGACATTGCGACCAACCTGCACGCCGCCCGCCAGACCGACCTGGGCGATCAGGAGACAATTGTCGTCGATCTGACTGCCGTGGCCGATCATGACCAGGTTGTCGAGTTTGCTGCCTCTGCCAATACGGGTATAGCCCACTGCCGGACGGTCGATCGCCGTGTTGGAGCCGATTTCGACGTTGTCTTCGATCCGCACGTAGCCCGACTGGGGCATCTTGTGCCAGGTGCCTTCGAGGGTCGGTACAAAACCAAAGCCTTCGGTGCCGACGACGGTGCCGGACTGGAGGATGCAGTCGTCGCCTATCTCGGTGCGCTCGTGGATGGCGCAGTTGGCATGGATAACCGTCCGCGCTCCGATGCGCACACCGCTGTAGATCGTGCTGTTCGGAAAAAGAATCGCCCCGTCGCCTATCGTCACGTCGTCGGCGATGACGACGTGGGCTCCGATATGCACGTCCGCTCCAAGCCGGACCTCAGTACCGATCACCGCACTCGGATGCACGCCAGGGACAGGCAGACGGGGCTGATAGTACAGAGCCAGGGCACGGGCAAAGGCGAGGCGGGGCTGATCGCTGCGGATACACGGGATGTCGGGTCTGTGGGTGCGCCAGTCGAGAATCAGGGCTTCGGCGCGGGTGCTCTTTAGAAAGCGCGCATACTTTTCACTTTCGATAAAACTGAGTTCCCCTGGCCCGGCCTGCTGAATGGCAGCCAGACCGCGAATCTCGACGTTGGGGTTTCCCTCCACCGTGCAGCTCAGTTGTGCTGCCAGTTCCCCAAGCTTCATCCCTGTGCCCAAAAGCGATAAGCAGGATTTTATCGCACCCCAGCAACAACGGCTTCGACCAGATTGACGAAGGCGCTCGCCGCCCCGCTCGCGCCCATTACCTGCCGCAGTTGCCAGGAGACAGCTGCGCGCCGCTCGGGATCAGCGAGCCATTCTTCTACGAGAGGCACCAGATCGGCGGCGGTGAGGTGACAGAAAAGTTCCGGCACCAGCATCCGCTCCGCCCGAATGTTGGGCCAGGCGAGCAGGCCCAGTTTGCCTGCGATCCGCCGGTTGATCGCAGCGGCGATCGTCGAGCCGAGCTTGCCGGGGAGATTGCTGAAGAGCCCCGGCAACCCATCCCAGGCGCGCATCACATCCCAGCGGTTGGTGGGAATAATGACAATCATCGGTACCCCGAGGATGCCCAGCTCCGCCGTATTCGCTCCTACGGTGGTGAGGGCCAGATCGCACACCGACAGCAGATCGTAGGCCGGGTAGTCGAACCAGAGACGGATCGATACCCCTCCGGCAGTTTCGAGATAATCGCCGTCGCCCCGGCGCACGAGCCTGCCGCTCTGGCCCCCCACCAGTTCGAGATTCGGATTGGTCGGCAGGGCGTAGCGCTCGAGGTCCGTCGCCTGCAGCGCCGGTGCCACCGGAATGACGAAGCGCAGATCGGAGCGGCGCTTGCCCAGCGCTTCTGCCAGACCGAGGAACATCGGAATGCCGAGGGAGAGCTTGGCCGGTTTGGAACCGGGCAGCAGCGCTATCGTCTGGGATTTTTCGCCCAGGGCCAGTTTCTGGCGGACCTGGGCCTGACCGGCTTCGCCCAGGGCGCGCACCGCGTCGATCATCAGATCGCCTGTGACCTGAAACTGGCCTTTGAAGCGCTCCTTCGCCGAACGGGCGCGCACGGCCTCCTCGCGCAGGCCAAAGCGGTCGATCCAGCCCGGCCAGCGCACCTGCCACTCGGCGTAGGCGACGATCGGATAACCGAGCCTGCGGGCAATCAGCGCCGAGAGCCCCTGATCGCCCCCTAAAAAAAGCACCACCCCCCGCTTTGCCCAGTCCCAGTTGCCGCTGGTGCGCCCGGTAACCAGAAACTTGAGATAATCGCGGGCTGGTTGCACCCGCTCGATGCCAGCGATGGCCTGGGCCATCTGCTCCTCGAAGCCGGAGGCGTTGCCGTCCGGGGCAAGCACCAGCGACAGCCGCGCCGTGGCAAACCGCCGCCGCAACTCCGCCACCACGGGCCGCACCCAGGTATTCACCTCGCCGGGGCCGTTGGACAAAAGCAGAATGTCGAGCCGCTCAGCCATCGGCGTCTTCTTTGAGCCGCAGGGCCAGTGCCGCGAGCGTCAGGTCCACGACTTCGGCGGGCGACGCCTCCGAGGGCACCCGCACATCCGCCTGGGCGTAGAAGGTGGCGCGCTGGGCAAGTAGACCCGCAAGCCGTTCGCCCGTATCACCGCCCGCTAGCAAAGGCCGCACCCCCGGCGCGCCTGCCACCCGGCTTTTGAGCGTTTCGATCTCAGCGTCGAGCCAGACGATGAGGCCGTGGTGCAGGTAGCTCCAGTTGCGCCGCTCGGTAACGACGCCGCCGCCGGTGGCCACCACCAGTCGGGTGTAAGCACACACCTCCGCCAGCACCCGGCTTTCGAGGTCGCGAAAGGCCGCCTCGCCCTGTTGGGCAAAGATGTCGCTGATGCTGCTGCCGCCGATTTGTTCGATAAGTTCATCGAGGTCGAGAAACTGGTAGCCCAGCCGCTGGGCGAGCAGGCGGCCCACCGTCGATTTACCGGCACCCATCATGCCGACTAGAAAAACGCTGACACCGTTGAACATAGGACCGATCCTACAACCCGTTCACACAATAGTTGGCGATGAGCAGCTCGCTGATCGCCCCCCGCCGGTTGGCGTTGCAGTTGACCATGCGGCTGGCGCTCACCCGCTCGATCGCAAAACCGGCGTAGGCGCGCTCAAAAAAATCGTCCTCCGGATCGCCGTTGCGCGGATCGGAGTTGCTGAGGAGCAGATAAGCGCCGGTGGTGTGCAGCTGGCGGTAAAATTCGGCGAGCCTCAACTGGGCTGCGTCGTCGAAGCGCTGGGCGGAGTAGGCAGTAAAGCGCGCCGTCTTGCTGATCGGTCGGTAGGGCGGGTCGAAGTAAAAAAAACTGTGCCGGTCCGCGAGCGGCGCGCTCGCAGTAAAGTCCCCAGACTCGATTCGGGCGCGGGCGAGCACAGCGGCTACCGCCTGCAGATTGTCGCCCATGCAGATCGTGGGTTGCCGGTAGCGGCCAAAGGGCACGTTGAACTGCGAGTGGGCGTTGGTGCGGAACAAACCGTTGTAGCAGGTGCGGTTGAGAAAAATTAGCTGTGCGGTGCGCTCTATCCAGCGATCGTCGAAGCGCTCGAAGTCGATCGCCTCGATTCCGGCGTTAAAGCGCGTCCGCACCCGGTAAAAAAAAGCGCGCCGCTCCTCGGGCGGCTCAGCGTAGTAGAGCCGTTCCAGTTCGCTCAACCGGACAATTAGCGCTTCTACGGCCCGTTGAATCGTCCGGTAAGCGAGTACGAGTTCGCGGTTGATGTCAAAGAGGACGAATTGCTCGATCGCATAGCGCTGGGCGACGTGTAAAAAGACAGCCCCACCGCCGATGAACGGTTCGACGTAGCGGCGAATCTGGCCGCCAATCAGTTCCTCCGGCAGGCGCTGCTCGATTTGAGTAAGCAACTGGCCCTTGCCACCGGCCCACTTCAAAAAAGGTCTGGCCCTGACTGCTGCTGTCACACCGCCCCTGGACGCCGCCGAAACCAGTCTAATCTGTACACCGGCTTAAGATAGAGGGCAGTTCTTTGCTGTCCTCGATGCCTGCAACTGCTGACCGGCGCACGTTCGTGCTCTGGCTCGGAGGGGCACTGCTGTCCGGCTGCAGCAGCGCGATTCCGATCGCTTCTTCCGATACTGGCCCAGACTGGGTGCTGATCCGCCAGCGCGGGTCGCTGCGCGTCGCCGCCGATCCGCTGGTCGGAGCGCCCTACTTCTTTCGGCGCGCCGGTCAGTACGCCGGGTTTGAATGGGACATCCTGAGCGCCCTGGCTCAGCAGTTGCAACTGAGTGTGCAGCTCGTCGAGGTGCCCTGGCCGGAGCAGGTGGAGGCGCTGGTCGCTCAAAAAGTCGATCTGGTCCTCAATGGCCACGAAAAGCCGCCCCCCTCCGAGATAGCCGCGTCCAACCGTCCGCCCTTCGAGGCGACCCAGCCCTACTACCTGAGCACACAGCAACTGCTCTTTGCCCCAAAAGCCGGCCCGGACTGGAACGATCTGGAGGATCTGGCCAGCCGCCGGGTGGGGGTGATTATCGACAGCGGCGGCTGGGCACTGCTCGCCGCCTACAACGCCCGGCACCGCCAGGCGGCAATTCGGCCCGCAGGCTTTCGCAGTCTGACGGACCTGATCGAGCGGCTGGAGACAGGGCAGATCGACGCTGCGATCATCGATGCGCCGGTGGCTGCCTGGCAGGTGAGCCAGCACCGCAACTGGCGGCGCAGCGGCAACTGGCTGCCGGTTGCCCTGACGGGGCTGGTGCGCGTCCAGGACCGCTCTACCCGCGAACAGATCGATCGCGCCCTCACAGAATTGATCGCCACTGCAAAGCTCAAGGCGATTCTGCAGCGCTGGGGTCTGTGGAACGCGGTTCAAGAACAACAGCGCGTTTAGCCGCCCAACAGGCTAGGGCATCTTTGAAGATGTACGCATCGAGGGCCGCAAACGGCAGTCAGGCTCTGCTCCAGACTGGTTCTAGGCAGGGAGCGGCAGGGTAAAAAAGAACGTACTGCCCAGGCTGGGTGCGCTGTGAACGGCGATCCTGCCGCCGTGGGCCTGGACAATCTGGTTGCACAGATAAAGGCTCAGGCCCGCTCCCCAGCCCCGGCCCCGGTTGGCAAGAAATTTTTTGAACAGTTGCTTTTGCAGGCTGGGTACGATTCCCTGGCCCTGGTCGGTGATGCTCACCCTGACCTGGTTCGGACGCACAAATTCTACTTTGACATCGACAAAGTCGCCGGGGCCGCTGGCGCGCAGGGCGTTGTCGAGCAGGCTCTGCAGGACGTAGATGATCTGCTGCGGGTCGCCCGTTGCCAGAACCGGCAGCGGCTCGATCTGAGAGCGGATGTGCCGCAGATCGCTTTGGAAGATGGCCTGCAAGGGCTTAACCGCCTTCGCTAAAAGCATCTCCCAGCTCAGAGCTTCGCGCAAAAGCACCTGCTTTCCCGCCTCGTAGCGGGCGATCTCAAGCAAGGTCTCGACGAGCCTGAGCAGTTCCTCGTTGGCCTCGGCTGATTCATTGAGCACCTGCTCCAACTTCTGGTCAACCGGACCAAAAGCCCCCCGAATCAGCGAGCCCAGGGTCAGCCGCGAGGCAATGAGCGGCGCGCGCAATTCGTGGGTAAGTGTGTGCAAAAGCCCTTCAAGTTGCGGTTTGCGCGCGCCGGAGCACCGGGACAGTTGGGCTGGCTTGTCTGCTGCGGGTTTTGACGGAAGTGGCGCTTCTTGCCCCGGCGGCATCGACTCGTTCAGGCGGTTTAAGATCGCATTTAACTGTTGTTGTTGCGCCCGCAGCTGCTTTTCGATGCCGTGCTTATGGAGCGCAATCTGAATGGTCGCCTGCAGCTCTTTTTCGTTGTAGGGCTTGAGCAGATAGCCGTAGGGCAGAACCGTCTGCGCCTGCTGGAGAAACTGGGCATCGCTGAAGGCTGTCAAAAAGACGATCGCAATATCGTTTTTCTGACAGATTCGCTGCGCAGCCTCGATACCGTTGAGTCGCCCTTTGAGACGGACATCCATCAAAGCCAGATCGGGCAGCAGTTGCCGGCAGCGTTCGATGGCCAACTCCCCTGTGCCCACGACATCACAGACGTTATAACCAAAAGCTTCGATGCTCAGGCGGATGTCCTCCGCCACCAGCCGCTCGTCCTCGACAATCAAGATTCTGGCACTCATGCTGCTCTCCCCCCTTGACCAGTAACGAAAATGTGATCTCAAAGCGCGTGCCTCCCTCCCGGTAGACCGCCAGTTCTCCTTCTAACTGCTCTACTAAAAGGCGCACCAGCTGCAGCCCCAGCGAGGGCGTCGATCGCCAGTCCAGCGACTCCGGCAGACCAACGCCGTTGTCGCTGAAGATTAATCGGCAGATATTGTCACCGACGATGTGCAACTGGACCTGCAACTGTCCTTGTTGCTCTTCTGGAAAAGCATACTTCAAGGCGTTGCTCACCAGTTCGTTGAGAATCAAGCCGAGTGGTACAGCCACATCCAGGCTCACCGGCACCTGGGCAACGTCCTGCAACAGATGGATATGTCCAGGGCAGACACTGTAGGCTCGAAAAAGACTACCCACCAGTTCGCTCAGGTACGAACGAAACTCTACCCTGGCGAGGCTAACTGACTGGTAGAGGTGCTGATGGATAAGTGCCATCGCCTGAATGCGCTGCTGGCATTCGGCAAAGGCGCTCACCAGCTGCCCATCGGTGAACTTGTACGACTGCAGTCTCAAAAGGCTTGCAATCACCTGGAGATTGTTTTTGACCCGGTGATGAATTTCGCGCAGCAACAATTCTTTCTCTTGAAGCGACAGCAGCATCTGTCGCTCGACCTGCTTGCGCTCGGTGATGTCACGTCCTTCGGGAATAAGCAACACGATCTGCCCCACTTCGTCCGCCAGGGGCTTCAATGAAAAGTCGATCGTCGCTATCGTCCCGGCCTTACCCAGCACGTCCACTTCGTAGCGGACGAACTCCCCGGTTGCGGCTTTGGTGATCGCTTCGCGCAACCGACAGCGGGTCTGCTCCGAAAGCGCCCACCAACCGGCTTCCCAGAACGGTCGCCCGAGCACCTCCTCGCGGGTCAGTCCGCCAAAGTCGAGAGCGGTCTGGTTGGCCTCCAGGAGCGTGCCCTCCGTGTCCAGCAGACCGACGAACTGGTAGGTCTGGTTGAAGATGGCGGCGAAGCGCCGTTCGCTCTCGCGCAGTTGCCTCTGGGTGTGCTGGAGATCGGCAATCTTGTCCTGCAGGCGCTGGTTGAGGTGCTTTAACTGGACGGTTCGCTCGCGCACCTCGGTTTCGAGTGTGTCGTTCCAGGCTTGTAGCTGCTCTGCGGTTCGCTTGCGCTCGGTGATCTCGACGAAGGCTCCGACGACCCCGCATACTCTACCACTCGTGTCCAGCAAGGGAGCGGCGTTGCAGGACAGATGCACCCGGCTGCCATCCGGGCGCAGTACCTCACACTCCCAGTCCTCGATGCGGCGGTTCTGGGTGGCGGCCACCTGCATCGGCAACTCGTGGCCTTCTAGTTTCCGTCCCTCTCTAAAAAGCTGAAAAGGTGGCGGCGGAGAGCCTTCCGGGGGCGTGTAACTGGCGTTGGTCTGGGAAGTGATGCCGAGCAGGCGCTCGGTGGCCAGGTTGGTGCGCATGCGGTGGCAGAAGGGATCTTCGGCCACGCACACGCCGATCGGAATGACGTTGAAGAGGGCTTCACTTTCTTCCAGTCTGCGCACCAGATCCTTGCTGATCCGCTCCAGCTGAGCCTCGGTCTGCTTGCGGCGGTCAATGTCTTCGACGGTGGCGATGAAGTAGGACAACCGCCCCTCTCCGTCGCGCGCCGCTGAGGCGGTCAGCCGAATCCACACCTGCGTGCCGTCCTTGCGCAGGTAGCGCTTCTCCAGGCTATAGGAGTCGATCTCCCCCGCCGCCAATCGCCCCGCCTGCTCTAGATCCCCGTCGAGGTCGTCCGGGTGGGTGATCGCTTGAAAGGTGAGGGCAAGCAGTTCTTCAGGGCTGCGATCGACGATCTCGCAGAGCCTGCGGTTGACGCGCAACCAGGATCCGTCCGGCCCAACGTGGGCAATGCCTATCGCTGCCTGCTCAAAGGTGTCTCGAAAGCGCTGCTCACTCTCGCGCACCATCGCCTCGGCACAGGTACGCACGGTCAGGTCCATCCAGCTTGCAAATGCGGGTGCTTGCCTACCGGTGTTTTGGTGCGCCTCTTGCCCCAGGCTTTCTAAAAACTCCGAACCGCTCACGTATCCTTGCTTGAGCGCCAGCGCTTCTAAGCCGGCTAGGGCGGTCGGCGTCAGGGTAAAGCTCACCCTGCGCTGCGCTTCTTTGTCGTGACACCCGCCCGCTCCCGAGGGGCCGCGCTTGCGGTTCACCATCGGATACTAGAAATACTGTGTATGTACAAGATCGCCGCTTAAGTCCAGCGCTGTCTCACATCTTATCATCTCTTAATAAAAGCGCCAAGCCACATCGGGATGAATATTTTGTATTTCGCTCCGGCGATTTGAGCTTTCGATCAACCTGCAGACACGCCGAGAAGTCATAGAAGACTCCTGAAAGCATCCTGAGAAATCATCAGCACTGACCTGGCAAGCTATTCAAATAGCAAGTGCAAAGTCGAGGAAATGGAACCTGCTCCAGCCCTTTCAACCACCCAGCAGGCTGAGGGAGTCTTTGAAGATGAGCACCAGCCCCAGTCCCAGCAGCACCACCAGCCCCGTCTGGGTGACGATGCGCTGGATGCGCTCGTCGAGCGGCTTGCCGCGCACCGCTTCCACGCCCACGAACACCAGCTGTCCGCCGTCGAGGGCCGGAAAGGGCAGCAGGTTGAGGATAGCCAGGTTGAAGGAGATGAGCGCTCCGACAAAGAACAGATTGAGCCAGTCGCTCTGGGCTGCCTGGGCGGTGACAGCGACGATCCCCACCGGGCCGGAGAGCTGATCGATTCCGGCTCTGCCGCTAAATAGCTGGGCGAAGCCGCTGAAGGTCGTGCTTGCGATCCGCCCGTAGGTATTCCAGCTGCTGGTAAATATTTCGACCGGGTTTTGGGGCGGGCGGTGTTCGACCGTCGCGTTCGGCGTAAGCGAGACGCCGACTTTGCCCTCGCTGCTGGGGGTTACGGCGATGGGCACCTGTTGCCTGTCGCGGCGCACCACTAGGCGCAGGGGCCGACCGGGACTTGCCTTGAAGGCGCGGCTCGTCGCTTCCAGGGCGTTCTCGCCGCTGCCGACGGACTTGCCATCGACCGTCAGCAGCACGTCCCCCGCCTTGAGACCAGCCTGGGAGGCGGGCGATGCACCGGGGCTCACCTGCTGGATGAGCACGCCCGGCTTTTGTTCGCTCACAGGCACCCCGCCAATCGCCACCATCAGCACCAGCACCAGATAACCAAAGATCAAGTTGGCGACGATTCCGGCGGAGAGCACGATTGTCCGATCGAGCACCGGGCGGTTTTTGAGCAGATTCGGGTCGTCCTTGGCGATGTTGCTTTCTGGATCTTCGTCGGGAAAGCCGACGTAGCCGCCCAGGGGCAGGGCGCGCAGGGCGTACTCCACCTCCGGTCCCTGGTAGCGGGCGAGCACCGGCCCAAAACCGATCGAAAAGCGGCTCACCCGGATGCCGAGCAGGCGTGCGGCCATAAAGTGGCCCAACTCGTGGACGACGATGAGCAGCCCCAACAGCAAAATCGACAGCAACACGAACATCGGCGGTCCTCGGCGATCCCATTACTCCGATAGTGCGCCTTTTAGTCCGGATCGGCCAACGTCAAAACGATCTTTCCCCGGACATGGCCAGTTTCGCTGAGCCGGTGGGCCTGCTGCACCTCGCTCAAGGGCAGAACCGTGCCGACGATGGGCCTGATTTTGCCCGAGTCGATCAACTCTGTGATCTGGGCGAGTTGCCCGGCATCGGGGACGACGGCCATACTTGTGGCCTGGACATCTTCGCGGGGTGCAACAGGTCTGGGAAAAACCGTCGATACCAGCGTGCCGCCGGGGCGCAGAAGCTGCCAGGAACGCTGTTGGGTGGCACCACCCAGCAGATCCAGCACCAGATCGACGCCTGAGACGACTTGTTCAAACGGCACAGCCTTGTAGTCGATCACCTCGTCCGCCCCCAGGCTGCGCACAAATTCGACGTTGCCCGCCGAAGTGGTGCCGATCACCCGCGCCCCCCTGACCTTTGCAAGCTGAACAGCGAGCGAACCGACGCCGCCCGCCGCCGCGTGGATGAGCACGCTCTGGCCCGCCTCCAGCCCGCCTGCGCTGAACAGTCCCTGCCAGGCGGTGAGGGCAACCGCCGGCAGCGAGGCCGCCTGTACAAAATCGAGCGATCGCGGTTTGGGAGCGATGTCGGTGGCATCGACCGCCGCGTACCGGGCGTAGGTGCCGTTCTCCTGGCGGGGCATACCGTAGACCGCATCGCCCACAGCGAACCCACTCGTTTTTGGACCGACCTGCACCACCGTGCCCGCCAGGTCGCAGCCCAGGATGAGCGGAAAAGAAAAGCTCATCATTTCGCGCAGCAGACCGGCACGGATCTTCCAGTCGATCGGGTTGACCGCCGTCGCTTCAAGCTGGACCAGCACCTGGCCCTCCGCTGCTGTCGGTTGGGGCACATCCTCGTACTGCAGCACCTCCGGTCCACCGTAGGCATAGATACGAACTGCTTTCATCGCGTCACCTCCTCAAGTTGAGATCAATCGTTGCGGGTTCACTTCAGCGGGCAGTGCGCCTGCAATCCGGCCTGGCCGCCTAGGCCACCGGCGTCGGTGGCGTAAGAGTTGCCCAGCGCTCCGCCAGCTTGCCGTCCGCCAGCCGCCACATCACAAAACCTCTAAAGAGCATCGGCTGCCGGGTCTCCGCGTCCGTGCCCCGCCAGACGTTGCGCACCACCACCCGGTCCCCTTCTGCGAGGATGTCCTCGACCGTTACCTGCAAGTCGGGGTACTTCAGGTAGGTCCGCTCCATCATCTGCTTCGCCGGTTCAGGACCAACCGCTTCCCCATAGGGCTCGTCGTGGTCGAGAAAATCCGGGGCAAAGTTCCGGTAAGCGATCGCGGCGTTCTTGCGGTTGACGAACTCCTCGAAGTGGGCCCGGACGAACGCCTTGTTTTCTTCCTGGATGGACATCGGGTTGCTCCTGACTTGAAAGGTCGATGTGCTGGGCAAGCAAAGGGCGTCTTCCGGCAGTTTGCCCAGAAATCCCGCTCAAGTTGAGGGCGTCCTCGCCGCCGTTTGCAGGGAGAGCCAGCCTAAGATAAAAAAGTTCTCCGTCGCCACTCGCCATGACCCGCCTTGCCACCGGTTTTTTCTTTACCCTGCGCGAAGTGCCTGCCGAAGCGGTGGCGGTAAGCCACCAGCTGCTGCTGCGCGGCGGCTTCATCCGGCCCCTCGCGGGCACCGCCGGGCTCTACGCCTACGGCCCCCTGATGCAGCGGGTACTCCAGAAAGTAAGCCGGATCGTGCGCGAGGAGATGGACGCCATCGGTGCCCAGGAGGGGCTCTTTTGCCAGTTGCAACCGGCGGATATCTGGAGGGAATCCGGGCGCTGGGCGGTCTATACCCAGGACGGCACGATGTTCACCCTCAAGGACGGCGAGGGCGAGCACGCCCGCGAGTACGGCCTCGGCCCCACCCACGAGGAGGCGGTCTGCGACTTCGTGCGCCCCTACCTCAACTCCTATAAACAGTTGCCCTTCAGCCTCTACCAGGTGCAGACCAAGTTCCGCAACGAGAAGCGGCCCCGCTTCGGGCTGATGCGCGGGCGCGAGTTCATCATGAAGGACGCCTACTCCTTTCACGCCACCCCCGAGAGCCTGGAGGAAACCTACCGGGCGATGTACGGCGCGTATACGCGCATCTTTCAGCGGGCGGGCCTCGATTTTCGGGCGGTGGAGGCCGATTCGGGGGCGATCGGCGGCTCCGGCTCCCACGAATTTATGGCCCTCTGCGACATCGGCGAGGACACGATCCTCTACTGCGATCCGGCGGGTTACGCAGCCAACGTCGAGAAGGCCGTCTCGCTCATCGAACCGCCGGAACCGGTGGCTTCCGGCAGCTACGCTCTCAAGCCCACCCCCGGCATCCGCAGCGTCGAGGAGCAGGCCAGGATGCTCGGGGTGCCCGTAAGCCGGATCGTCAAAAATATCGTCTACATTGCCCTCTGGGCCGACGGGCGCGAGCAGCCGGTGCTCGCCTCGATTCGAGGCGACCGGCAAATCAACGAGACCAAGCTTAAAAATCACACGGGTGCTCTGGATCTCAGGCTGGCTACCGAAGCGGAACTGGCGGCCTGGACAGGACTCAAGCCCGGCTTTGTCGGTCCCAACGCCCCGATCGAGGGCGCAATCCGGATCGCAGATCGCTCAGTGGCAGAACTGACGGACTTTTCTACCGGCTGCAACCAGAACGATGTGCAGTGCGTGGGTGCCAACTGGGGCGAAGACGGTCTGGTGTTGCCGGAGGTCGTCGATATCGACACAGCCCAGGCCGGAGACCGCTGCCACCTGGCTCCCGAGTACCGGCTTGAAAGTGCGCGGGGCATCGAACTGGGCCACGTCTTCAAGCTCGGTGCCCAGTACTCCGCACCGATGCAGGTGCTCTTTACCGCCGAAAACGGCGAGCAGAAGCCCGTGCTGATGGGCTGCTACGGCATCGGCGTCTCGCGGCTACCGGCGGCGGTGGTCGAGCAGTCCCACGACGCCGACGGGATCATCTGGCCTATCGCGATTGCCCCGTACTCGGTGATTCTCGTCCCCGCGAACGTGCAATTGGAGGCCCAGAAGCAGGCGGCGGAGGAGCTGTACGCTGAATTGCAAGGTGCCGGTATCGATGTGCTGCTCGACGACCGGCTGGAGCGGGCCGGGGTCAAGTTCAAAGACGCCGACCTGCTGGGGATTCCGATCCGCGTCACCCTCGGTCGCGACCTGGAGCAGGGCGCAGTCGAGGTCAAGATCCGCAGGAGCGGCGCGGTCCAAAAAGTTCCGCTTACCGGGGTCGTCGCCTACCTGAAAGAACAGATCGCCCAATTGTCCGGTGCGGTCGAGTCGCGCTAGCGTGGAGGCGACACACTGGTGGGAAGTGCCATGCGGGAACCTTCGTACTTGCTCATCCTGGCGGGAATTTTTGCTTTGATCACCGCCGGGGCGGCGCTGCAGGAGATGATCAAACAAGCCTGGCTCAGGGAGGAGAAGCCCGATTTTGGCCGGTTGCTGGTGCCCTACCTCACCATGGGTGCGGGACTGGTGGCTCTTATGGCAAGTGGGCTCGAAATCTTTGGCATTCCCCCAGCCGGTGCCTACGGCGTCTCGATCGTCCTGGTGCTCACCGTCGCCGGGTTCGTCTGGTGGCGGTTGACGGCGGAGCTGACGGGCAAGGGCAGCAATTTCTTCTGGTAAAACGCTTTAGCTCTCGGGAGTGGGCGGGCTGTCGAGCAAATTCTCTTTCGACTCCTTGAGCTTCTTCCAGAGCCCCCGGATCTCGCGGTAAGCTTCCTGAGCGCTCAACTGGCCGCCGGTCTCAAGGGCGCAGATGAGCGAGACGCGGTTTGCGAACTCCTGCAGATTCGCGTTGAAAATAATATTACCAAGGGTTGGCTCCCCATGATAAGAAGCGCGAGGATTAAAAAATTCGTCCTTGCTGGTCATGGCAACCCCTCCGCATGGTTCTTCCTTTCAGATTATCGTCGGTGGATCGTGCGCGCCGAAACTACCGCTTTAGACGGAGAAAGCTAAGATGGGGGCGGTGCGAATCAAAGAGTCTTTCGTGTACACCTACTTTAAGTGCGGCGATCTCAAATTTCGCACGCTCGAAGAAGCTCTCGCTTACTCGGTGGCGACGGGCGAAGATATTCAGGAACTCACTGCCAAGAGTGATCCCTTCAGCGAACGGCCACCGCGCTCGAGCCGTCCGGTCTCCTGGATGCTCTCAGAGACCTGGAACAACCCCTCGGGCTATCTTTCCACACCCCAGGACAAGCTGCGGGTAGTCGAGTTCGACCGCGACAACTACGGCAAGACCCGCTCGCGCCCCCAGCGCCCTCCCCGCAAACCGACGGGCGAAGAAAAGAGTTCTTGAGCACTTCAGTTAAACGAGATGTACCAGCTACCGGCGTAGCGGTAGATCGGGTTGGGCTCGGTTCCCAAGTAGCGCGCCTGGATCTTGAAGGTGCCCGCCGAGCGGGGATTGGTGAAGTTCTGAAAGCGGATCTTGAGGGGCGTCTCCGCCGGTACCGGCTTTTTGAGGACAATGTTCATCACCCGCAGGACATCGTCGATCTTGTCGGTTTCTATCTTTTCGACC
This sequence comes from Gloeobacter kilaueensis JS1, assembly GCF_000484535.1. NCBI lineage: Bacteria > Bacillati > Cyanobacteriota > Cyanophyceae > Gloeobacterales > Gloeobacteraceae > Gloeobacter > Gloeobacter kilaueensis. The sequence continues at coordinate 694,470 of NC_022600.1, forward strand.
TCGACCGCCTGCCGGGTGCTCTCGTCGATCACCTGGACGTTGGAGGTGTCGAAGCTGTTGTCATAAAAGTACGAGTAGTCGAGCCGGATCTCGGCGATGGCGACATTTTTTGGTTTTAATTGCAGGTCGAGCAGGTTGAGACGGGCCTTGGAGCGGTTGTTGATCATCGAGTAGGTGAGGTTGTTGTCGGCGTCCTTCTCGCCGCCAAACAACACAAAACCCGACTGGGCCAGAACCGGCGCACTTCCACATGCCAGGATAAGGGCACAGACAGCCAACCACTTCGCTTTCATGGATCCGTTCACTCCGAACGCTTATTTCAGTATTCTGCCACGCCAGTTTGCGTGCCGGGTGCGATGCGTCCGGTCGTAATCACAGGCATCGGCGTCGCAAGCTGCCTGGGCCTGGATGCTGCGACCACCTGGAAGCGGTTGCTGACAGGCGAGCGCGGCTACTCTGCCGCTCAGCCCCTGGGCCAGGCAGGGGATCTGGCCCTAGAGAGCAGCCGGGCCATCGCCCTTATCGAGCGCGCTGCCTGTGAGGCGCTTGCGGACGCTGCCCTTTCTACAGGAGGTGCGGATCTCGCTGTGGCCATCGGTTCCAGCCGGGGTCTGCAGGCCGACTGGGAAAGCAGTGGGGGCCGACAGAATCTGGGTCTCGATGCCCCGGCCCGCGCCATTGCCCGGTTGATCGAAAGCCCAGGACCGGTAAGTGCCCTCTCCTGCGCCTGCACCTCCGGAGCCTGGGCGATCGGCACAGGCTACCGCTGGATTCGCTGGGGATTGTGCGATCGGGTCCTGGTCGGTGCCACCGACGCCGCGATCACCCCCCTCAACCTGGCGGGCTTCCGTCAGGCCGGTGCCCTCGCCAGAACGGCCTGCAGACCCTTCGAGCGCGAGCGCGAAGGCTTTGTCCTCTCCGAGGGAGCCGCCGCCCTGGTTCTGGAAGCAGAATCTGTCGCCCAGGGCCGCCCCTACGCCCGCCTCCTCGCCTTTGCTGCCACCGACGACGCCTATCACCTGAGCGCTCCCCACCCCGAAGCACTTGGCCTGGAGCGGGCCGTCCGCCGCTGCCTTCAAGACGCCGGGCTCCTGTCAGCAGATGTCATCCACGCCCACGGCACCGGCACGACGCTGGGCGACGCTGCCGAGGCAAAACTCATCGCCCGCCTTTACGGTGCCACCACACCCGTCATCGCCTTCAAAGCCAGCCTCGGCCACAGCCTGGGAGCGAGCAGCGCCATCGAAGCGGCCCTCTGCTGCCTGGCGCTGCGCGACGGCTTGCTGCCGCCGATCGTGGGTCTGGAACATCCGATTGCTCCCCTCGCCTTCGTGCGGGAGCCTACGAATCGCTCCCCCGCGACCGTGCTCCTCCACAGCCTGGGCTTTGGCGGCCAGAACGCTGCCCTGTTGCTTGAGGCTTGTCCTTCCCGGCAGGGCGCGCTAGGCTAGGTAAGCGAAATCACGGGACGTAGCGCAGCTTGGTAGCGCACTACTTTGGGGTAGTAGGGGTCGTGGGTTCAAATCCCGCCGTCCCGATAACAAAGAAACCCGCTGCTAGAGCGGGTTTCTTCTTTTGAGATTAGCATATATATTCAATCTCAAGCGTGAGAGCCAAGGCTAGTCGCTCAGGCTCGATCAGGAACTCATTACTCCTGAAAATTGCCTTAAACTTCTCCCGAGCTAGTAGGGGTCGTCAATTGCCAGGGCTATTGGGCCGATTTAGCCATAGCCATGTGCTTGCCCTCGAAGAAACCTTCAGAGCTTCAGGGTTGATTGACAATAACCCACTGTCCCGAGGGGCGGTATAGCGGTTTCTAATGCATTGCCCTCATTGAGATCAATGCCTACTGGAGATGTGCCTGCAGGTTCAGGAGTAGAAACCGACTAAAGCAGTTCTGTGATGCCCACAGCCTAACTAGCCAGACGGCTCGTCATTCTCCCCTCATTGGCTAGCCGGGCGGCTAGTTATGCGTTACGATGTTGATCCAAAGGGATGTTTCGGGTTATATATCCCATAAAAGGGATGAACATGAGCGACAGCGGCAGGGACAAGGTGCAAAAGATTAAATCTTTTCTAGAGGAAAAGACGGACAGGCAATGGCTGCCTCATGGTGCAACCAGAGAGCAGATAGGGTACCGTCTAGCTTCCCCAGGTTCTCAAAGCTGCGAGACACAGCACCCAGTCTGCAAAGAGATCCTCTTATCTAAGAGAGACTGGGATATTCTCCAGGTAGAACTGCAGGATACAACTCCATTGCCTGCAGAGCTTAGAGAGGAGGCTTTGCGCTTCATGGCTGAGCATGACTTGGATTGAAGCAGGCAGGTGTCATGGCAGTTTTTAGACATAGTAGAAGAAGGGGTCTTGATAGACCCCTCTTTTAAGTGCGGAAACAAATCAATAGACAGATATTTAACAAAGTACGCGGTCAAGAACCATAGAAACGATATATCGAGAGCTGTGGTTCTCGTGCCAGTGCTTGGCCCTAAATACGTTGTTGGTTTCTACACCCTTAGTAGTTACCACATTAGATGGGACACTCTTCTTCCAGAGGACCAAGAGGAGATTCCCAAGTATGGCTGTCCCGCAACTTTAATTGGACAATTTGCTGTACATTTAGACAAGCAGGGGGAGGGCTTGGGAAGGAAGCTGTTAATGCACGCGTTCTATGAGTGCGTAAAGGGTTCAAAAGTTATTGGAAGCAAAGCAGTAGTAGTTGAAGTGCATCCAGAGGATCCGAGAAAGGACAAAAACCTCGCGGCCTATCAGGATAAGTGGAAATTCAGACCTCTCAAGGATAAGCCTTTAACACTCATTCTTAAGATGGATAAGGTTAGAAAGCTGTTCGAGCCGTAGCAGTATAGCTAAGACCCATGGTACCGCCTGCACTTCTTGTGCTGTCCACTGTCCACAGACAAGCAGCCCTTCCTCGCCATCCATCCTCGCGGCGGTCAGTGCTGCTTGCAGCCAGAGGGTAGGATCGGCGCGCTCCAAGATGGAGAATGCGAGTAGGATAGCTTCGTACTTCCACCTGCCTAAGTTGGTGTCTATGTCTCGCGCTCTTTTTCCTTGTGCAACTGTTCTAACTACTCTCCTCGTTTCTACAGCTACCCTGTATGCTCAGGAGACTACTAAGTTTACAATCCCCAAGGCAGATGTCACTCTTGTGCCAGTCAGAACAGTCGCAGATGCGATGGGCTCTTATGTACCTTCGTTTCTGTTTTGGCCTGCTCCCGTGAGCACTCCGTCGTCCAGCCCTGCTGCTACCACTTCCCACGAGCCGACAGCAACTCCTACGCAGTCTTCAAATAGCAATGTAGGGGGTTGCTCACCGCATAGCCAATCGCCTTGATATAAGTACATTCTATGTTCAGCTTTGTATTGCCTGGGATGAAGCGTGCCGAAAAAGATTCGCGAGCTGAAGGCGATGTTATTGAAAGCAGGATTTCTTTGGGAGCCAGGCAAAGGCTCCCATACCAAATGGACTCATCCAGAACTACCTCAATTCACCATCATCCTTTCAGGTAATGATGGAGATGACGCTCGACGCTACCAGGAAAAAAGTGTTGCCTCCGCTCTACAAGCTTTGCAGCAGGACGAGGAGTCATTATTGAATGAGGAGTCCAACAATGGAGAATCTTAAATACACTATTATCATCCGTTGGTCGGATGAGGACGAAGCCTTTTTGGTAGAATTGCCGGAATTTTTTGACGGTTTGCAACGGTATCGTACCCACGGCAGCACCTATCAGGAGGCTTTCACCAATGCCCTGCAGGCGCTAGAGATGCTGGTAGAGCACCACCAGCAACAGGGGCGTCCTTTGCCGCCAGTTCCGATGTCGGAAGTTTGCGCGGGGATTTGATGTAATTATCTTAGCCCCCAGTGTGCGCCTCAGCGCTCCCGAGCCGTTCGCGGTCGTGGGGAGTCGATAATTCCTGCAGGTCGGGACCAGGGGGGATGATGCCGCCAGGGTTGAGGGGGAAGAGGTTGCCGTAGTAGTCGCAGCGGATCGTATCGAAGTCGCAGGTATCGGCAATGCCTGGTAATTGATAGAGATCGCGCAGGTAACCCCAGAGATGAGCGTAGTCGCGCACACGGCGGCGGTTGCACTTGAAGAGGCCGTGATAGACCAGATCGAAGCGGATGAGGGTCGTAAAGAGGCGCACATCGGCGAGGCTCAGCTTTTCACCACAGAGGTAGCGGCGGGTTTCAAGGGCCGCATCGATGTCATCGAGGGCTGCAAAGAGGCGATTCACCGCCTGCTCGTAGGCAGATTGGCTCTGGGCAAAACCCGTGCGATAGACGCCGTCGTTGATAGCAGCGTAGATCCGGCTGTTCCACTCATCGATCTGGGCCTTTAATCCTTCAGGATAGAGATTCTGCCCAGGCCGGGCGGCGAAGCGCTCGAAGGCAGCATCGAGCAGGACGATAATCTCAGCACTCTCGTTGTTCACGATCGTGCGCGTCTGGCTGTCCCAGAGCACCGGTACCGTGCTGCGGCCCGTGTAACCGGCCTGGGAGAGCCGATAAAATTCTGCCAGGCTGCGGCAGCCTTCGTGCGCCCGCTCGAAGACCCAGCCCCCTTCGAGCGGATCGGGAACGACGACGACAACGGGAATGGCCGCCTCCAGCCCCTTGATCGCCCGGACGACCAGGGTGCGGTGCGCCCAGGGACAGCCCATGCCGACGATCAGTCGGTAGCGCCCGGCCTGGGGCTGGTACGGGTTGTCCGGTGCGTCGCTTATCTGGTGGCGAAACTGGCTTTCAGGCCGGACGTAGGCTCCGGCGCGGTCGCGGGGAGCGAGCCTTGCCATCATCGTGTGCCAGAGAGCCGTCCAGGTAAAGCGGACGGCGGCGATCAAAAATTTGGAAGGTAACGCTTTTGGCATGGTGCGCCCGCCTCCTGACTGTGCCCAGCCTAACTGAAGCTTCCGGCAGCGTTTCTCGCCTTGCAAGTGTCAGTAACATGGAAGTACCTGAACGCGGTGCATCGATGGCGGAACCCCAGCGCTCCAAGCTCGAACTGGCCGGTTTGCCGATCGGCAACGCTACGCTCACCCGCGCCGTCCTGCAGGAAGTGTTCCAGATCCTCAAGCCCATCGCTCCAGACGGGAGCTGGACAATGCTCGAAGGCAACAAGGATATGCGGATCACCGAGCAGAAGCGCCAACTTGCCCTCGAGAACACCAAAGAAGAAATTACTGTCTGGGTGGACGCCTCGGTGCTCAACCGTGGCCTGCAGCGCTGGATTGCCCTCGACTTTCAGCAGCCCAACCTTGAGGAGGTGCCGACAGCGGAGGCGGGCAACTGGCGGGTCTTTCTGCGCGGCCAGAGTGGTTCGATCGAGCTGGGCGACGGCGAGGCGACGGTCGGACTCGGGGTGGTGCTGCTGCTTAAATATGCGACGGCGGTGGGGGAGCTGGTCTCCTCGACGATCGCGGCCCAGGTGGAGGTACGGGGCATAGCGATTCCGGACATCAACGCCGATCGGGTGCTCATCCAGCTCAACGCCGCCCGGGTGCGCTGGGAGGACCGGGTGATCGAACCGCGCCTCACCGGGATTATTCTTAAAGCCGTGCTCAACCAGATTCCGTTTTTTCCGAGCCTGCCGGTGATGACGAGCTTTCTTTTGCCGTGGTTCGACTTTCGCCGCCAGGTGGGCCAGTTCGTACTCAGCTCGGTCGAAGTCCATCCTGGCAGGTTAAAGCTGGGCATGAAGTTCTTCGAGGCGGATCTGGTGAGAAGGCCGGAACTGGGCCGGACTTAGGGGGTGACGGTCACGGTTGGCAGGGTGGCTGCCGCCTGCTCCGCCTGGACGCCGCGCTCGCGCTCGATCTGCTTGCGCGTCCCTTCGGGGAGCTGATCGCCTGCGGCCAGGGCGCGGTCGAACTGATCGACCGCCTCGGCGGCCCGTCCTTTAAGCGCAAGGATCTGGCCCTTGAGGTAGTAGAGATCGGGGTTACTCGGGGCAGCGGCAAGCGCCTGATCGACCATGCCCAGGGCGTCGTCGTAGAGTTTTTTGTCCCGAAAGGCAAGGGCCTGGCCACGCATCGAAAGATAATTTGGGGCGGCCTTGCGAAATTCGCGGATTGCCTCGTCGTGTTTGGTGAGCAGGGTGTCGATGTAGCCTACGAACAGGTTGATCTCCGGATCGTCCGGGGCAGTTTCGCGGGCCGCCTTAAATTCAAGAAACATCGACGGCACAAAGGTCAGCATCTTGGGCAGGGCGATAAATCCGTCTTTGAGGTAATAGCTCGACGCTTCCAGACCCTGGGCCAGACCGGTGTAGAGGTGCGAGCGGCTCGGATCTTTAGAAGCCATCGCCTGGGCAACATCGCGGGTCTTTTTGGCAAGGGTCAAAAGCCGATCGACCTGGCCGTTCTGGTAGGCGAGGGCCGCCTGCAGGGTAAAGACCAGCGGCTCATCAGGATTTTGCCGCTGGGCCAGCTCCAGCTTTTGAGCCGCATTTTGATAGTCGCCCCGCTTGAAGAAGTCCTCAAAAGCGCCCTGCAGCGCCGGGCCGATGGGCCGGGCAGCACCGCCTGTCCGAAAAGGATCCGCCGCCTGCGCCGGAAGTGTTCTCCAACTGCCACTGAGCATCAAGGCGGCGAGGCCCGCTAAAAAGAGCTGCTTTGCTTGTTTGCGCTTGGCTGTTTGCACCATCGTCGTTGCCGTTCGCGACACTTTGACCAATTTATCTTCAAGGGCCGCCCCGCTGTTATCCCGGCCACGGGCCGACGGGCAACCACTTTTAGCTAAGTCGTTGGAACGGCCCGATTTGTTCTCTGTCATCTTGATTACGGATTTCGCCCCATGTCAGTCGGATTACAGTACAAATTCTCTCCTTTCTCTAGCGGTCTACAGTACTATTAAGGAGATTAACTGCAAGAGATGGTACGGATGTCAGTTCTGGGTGAGCGTGAGCAGACGGCGGGGGCTTCCCGAGCAAGCTTGGAGCAATTGGCCCGGCAGTGGGAGGGTCTGGCACCCCAGGCGATTCTAGTCGAAGCGGTGCGAGCCTTCGGTCAGCAACTGGTGCTTGCGACGGCTCTCGGTCCTGAATCGATCGTGCTCGTCGATATGCTCGTGCGCATCTGGCCCCAGCCCCAGGCGTTTTTTCTGGATACCGGCCTGCATTTTCCTGAGACCCTGGCCCTCAAGGACCGGTTGCTGGAGCGCTATCCGCAGTTGCAGTTGCAGGTAGTCAAACCGCTACTGAGCGTCGAGGAGCAGCAGGTGCGCTACGGCGAGCGGCTTTTTGAGCACCGGCCCGATCAATGCTGTGCGATGCGCAAGGTCGAACCCCTCAACCGCGTACTCGCCCCCTACAAAGCCTGGATTACCGGGATGCGCCGCGAGCAGTCCCCGAGTCGAGCCGAGGCTGGCGTCGTGCAGTGGGACTCCAGCCGGGGCATGGTCAAATTCAATCCCCTTGCCTTCTGGAGCCACAAGCAGGTCTGGAGCTACATCGCCGAGCACGATCTGCCCTACAATCCCCTGCACGATCAGGGATATCCGTCGATCGGTTGCTCGCCCGCCTGCTGCACCGCCCCGGTCGCTGTGGGGGCGGACCCGCGCTCCGGTCGCTGGCAGGGCAAGAGCAAGACCGAGTGCGGCCTGCATCTATAAGAACTTTTTTGAAGGTGGCCTGTACCGCGCCGTGGACCTAGGGGACCGCCATCTGGCGAAAAGAGAAAAATTACTTGATCGTCACGACGAACGAGTAGGTGATGAGCTGATCGCTGGCCAGAGATTTCGCGCTCAAGACGACCGGCACCGACCGCCCGGTGGAACCGGTGACGGTGACTGCGACGGAGGTGGAGCCTTTGTTGATCAGATCGTTCCACTGGCTGCTACTGGCAGGAGCGGGGGTCAGTTCAGCCCCGTTACCGACTTTGAGGCGCAGTGAACCCGGATCGACGCCGCTGGTGGTAACGGCGACGTTGAGCGTCGAGCCGCTCACCACCGAAGAAGCCGAGGGCGTCGCGCTCAGGGTGGCCGGTTTGGGGTAGGGGATGAGGTAGCCCGAAAGCCAGCTCACCTGCTGCAGATTTAAGGCCGAAAGGTTAATCGGGTTGCCGTAGACGCCGGGGTAGGTGACGGTACCGTTGAAGGCTGTTCCCTGAACGACCAGCTTTGGCTCGGAGGACGGGCTGCTGCTCTGGAAGTACTGGAGGGTGCTCTGGTAGAGGCTATTTTCTGGCAGGTAGAAGCTGAGCTGGCGGCCCGGTGTGGTAGAGGCGAGCAGATTGCCCTGCAAGTAACCGCTGCTGTTGATCGTTGCCTGGTAGCGCTGGTTGTCGATGTTGATGTAGTAGTGGTTGCTAAAAAGGGTGACAGCCGTTGCCGGATAAAGCACGAGGCCACCAAATGCCCAGGGGACTATCTGCACGGGCAGCGTCCCGACACCTACGGGGTTATAGCTGTAGAAGTTGAGTCTGAGGGTGCGCACGTTCACGCCACTTGCAGAAGGATTGGTGCCGCCATAATAGGCTTGAATCTGCAGGGGCAGGCTCGTCATGTCGCTGGGGAGATCGCGGGTGACCGAGGCGAGGGTGTAGGCGCGCTGATCGACGGGGTTGCCGCCGTCTTGATTGCAATCGACATCGAGCCCACCAGGTGCGCCGGTGAAGGGCAAATACTGATAGTTGACATAGGCAAAAAGGCCAGTGCAACTGTTAGATACAGAGATCTGGGCCTCCGCCGTCACAATCACATAGTCGGGATGGGTAGGCAGGTTACTGATATCGACGGTACCGCCAGAAGGGGACCAGTACTGTCCGTTGTTGAGGTAGCCAATGCCAGTGATCTCCCGCGTGCCGACGAGATAGCCCGTGCGCTGAGCTTCGGCCAGAGCCTGCCCCGGCAGGGCAACCCAGAGTGGGCAAAGAAGAAGACTGGCTGTCAAAAATGTGAGCAGTGACTTCATGGAACGATCGCAAGGCTACAGGAGATGGCAGGGTCGGCGGGTGTGCAACCGGTGCCCGTGAGCGTTATTCGGCCCGGTTGCTCGGTGCGTTCGAGGCTGGAGGGCAGATAGTTTTGCGCCCGCTCGTAGTCCATCCCTTCGGGCAGGGTGCGCCGTGAACCGTCGGGGAGGGTGGGCGATCCCGGTGGGGTGTAGAGGGCAAGCCAGCGCTCAGCGTCGGCGCTGTCGCTCAACTGCGGCAGGCTGCCGTAGAGGCGGGCGTACTGCCTGAGGGCCTGCTCGATGAGAGCGACGGAGGTGCTATCCAGTCTGTGGTTCGCCGCTTTGCGCCACTGCAAGGCTGTAGCAGTACTGCCGACGACGAGAATCGTCGTGACCGCCAGGGCAGTCGTCCACTCGATAAAGGTCAGACCACGGGCCGAGCGCAGTGTGCGGGAGGCAAACGGCACAGACATGGTAATTTTGCCGAAAGCGACGACGCCTCAGTATAAGCGCAGGCATGGGAAATTTACAAGCGATCAGTCTTTTTCGAGTCGAACGCCGGTGGGCTGGGTGGTACAGACGAACGTTTCGAGGTGCGGATCGGCGGCGAGAGCGGCGTGGATCGCCCCGGCATGGTCAAGGTCGCGGGCCAGGCCAAAGACACTCGGCCCGGAGCCCGACATCATCGCTGCCAGTGCCCCTGCTTCGATGAGCCGTTCCCGCAGATGGGCGACCTCCGGATGGGCCGGCAGCACGGCCCGTTCGAGGTCGTTGTGCAGCGAGGCGGCGATGCGAGCGGGATCTTGACTGGCGACGGCGGCGAGGAGGGCGTTGGTGCGGCTGCGTTCCACCACGGTGCCTGGGGCCAGATGGTCCTGCCGGTAGGTGCGGTAGGCCCAGGCGGTGGACACCTGCAGATCGGCGGGCTTGGCCAGCACCAGATGCAAATTTTCTAAGGGCGGCTGGGGGGTGAGCACTTCTCCCCGGCCAGTGGCGAGGGCAGTGCCGCCCATGACACAAAAAGGGACGTCGGAGCCGAGGCTCGCTCCCAGGGTGCGCAGTTCTTTTTGCGTTAGTCCCAGATCCCAGAGCACGTTGAGGCCGGCCAGCACCGCCGCCGCGTCGGTCGAACCCCCTGCAAGGCCGGCGGCGACCGGGATGCGCTTTTTGAGGGCGATCTCGACGCCTCTGTCGATGCCCATGCTCTGCTGCAACAGTTCGGCGGCCCGGACCGCGAGGTTCGTGCGGTCAACGGGCACAAGCGGGTGCGGGCAGATGAGGCGAATCTGGTGCCCCGGAATACTGGTGAGGGTGAGCGTGTCAGAAAGATCGATGCTCTGGAGGACCATCACCAGCTCGTGATAGTCGTCGGGCCTGACACCGAGAATTTCGAGGTACAGGTTGATCTTGGCGGCGGCCCGCAGGCGGATCTGTTTCATCCGGCTTCGATCGCCTGTTTCATCTCGCGCACGGCCCGCTCAAGGCCAACGAGCACCGCCCGAGCGATGATCGAATGGCCGATATTCAGTTCTTCGATGCCGCTCAGCCGGGCAACCGGCCCGACGTTCCAGTAGGTGAGGCCGTGCCCGGCGTTGACCCTGAGGCCCAGCGCCTGTGCCTCCTCGCAGGCGGCAGCAAGCTGACGCAGTTGGGCAGCCCGGCCCGCCTCCCCTTGGGACTCGGCGTAGCGCCCGGTGTGCAGCTCGACGAACTTGGCACCGCTTCTGGCACTCGCCTGCAACTGGGCCGGCTGGGGATCGACGAACAGACTCACGGGAATGCCCGCCCCCTGCAACTGCTCGACGACAAGGCCGATGGCCACAAGCTGCCCCTCGACGTCGAGGCCGCCCTCGGTGGTCACCTCCTCGCGCCGCTCAGGGACGAGGGTCACGTAGTCGGGCCGGACAGCGAGGGCAATCTTGACCATCTCGGCGGTGGCAGCCATCTCGAGGTTGAGGTGGGTGCGCACGGTCCGCCGCAAAATTTCGACGTCGCGGTCTTGAATATGGCGGCGGTCCTCCCGCAGGTGGGCGGTGATGCCGTCGGCTCCCGCCAGCTCGACCAGCACCGCCGCTGCCACCGGGTCGGGTTCGACGGTGCGGCGGGCCTGCCGGACAGTGGCGATGTGATCGATGTTGACCCCGAGTGTGGGCACCGGTTATTCCCCCAAATTTCCCTCATTTTATCGTCCGCCCCCGCCGCCTGAGATGCCCAGACCAATAGGTAGTTATTCCTGCGGGCCGGGTGTACTCTGGGTATCAAAGTGTCTTTTTATTGCAGAGTGTGATCGATTTTTTCTTAGACAGGCTCGGTCTTACCCCGGCGGTGTGTGCCGGGTTCAGTCTGTGGGCGCTGGCTCTTTATCTGGTTTTCATTCGTTTTAACCAGCGGCTGGTGGACCTGCTCTGCAGCTGGCTCAACGACGCGGACCGCTCACTGTTTAGTGAGCAGACCCTCAACCGCAGACCCAAAGGCTGGGAGGAGCGCAACCAGCTTTTTGCCTCGATCTTGAGTGTGCTGCCCTCGCTGGGATTGGGGCTGGGGCTGTTTCTGGTGCTCAACACCACCCTAGGCAGCAGTTGGGCCATCGCCAGCGGTCTGCTCATCGCGATCGGAGCCGGGGTCTATCAGCTTGGCCGCCAGGATGCGGAGAACTCCCGCCGCGATCGCCGTCCTTGAGACAGGCTTGTATCACGAAATCCCCTACCCAAAGAGATACTTACCAGTTCAATCTTGTGGCTGACGTGCCGAGAGTTCAGGCTCTTTATCTTAGAACTATCGGTTCAAGGAGGTTCAAGTGAGTATTCTCAGTTTTCTGCTGTTCCTGGTTGTAGCTGCCGTCTGCGCCTTCATCGCCGAGGCGATCGTCCCTGGTCGCGTACCCGGCGGCTGGCTGGTCGCTGCCATCTTCGGCATCATCGGTGCCTGGCTCGGTGCGGCTCTGTTCGGCAACTTCGGTCCCGTGCTGGCCGGTGTCGCCCTGCTTCCGACGATCATCGGTTCTGCCATTCTCGTGTTCGTCGTGTCGCTGTTTTCCGGCTACGTCGTGCGCCGCTGATGGTTGTCAGGTCGCTGTCAGGGGGGCAGCAGGCTCGCAACTGCGGCATTCACCCATTGATTTTTCAGGCTTCGGACTGCACCAGGACCATCGTGGTCGAGCTGTTGCGTCCGAAGCCTAATTTTTCGTAGAAGCCCTGCTGAAAAGTCGTCATCAAATAGACGCGCTCGACTTCCTTTAGCTGCGGCTGCTCCAATAATATCTGCAACAATTGCCGTCCTATGCCAAAAGCCTGGTGCTGGGGATGAACGACGACATCCCAGATTGTCGCTCGAAAGACACCGTCACTGGTGGCACGGGCGAATCCGACCAGCTTACCGTCCGCGTGAGCTGCGACAACCGGATTGCTACAGGCGAGCATCTGCTCCAGCTTCTGGATCGATCGGTTCTGTGCCCAGAAAGCCCCTTCGTCGAACAGTTGCTGGAGCTGAAGCGGATCGACGGCCTCTCTACGGACCGAAAACGTGATCGAAAGCGTTGCAGAATTACCCACCGGCAGATGCCCACAGTCACTTTATCCACCGTAACATTTGTCGAGGTCCGATCCGGCTTTTAGATTTTAGGATAAAAAAGAATCTCTGCTGGAGCGTCGCCTGTCGTGGCTGCCCAACGTCCGCCTCAGACCGAAGTGACCATGCGCGTCAGCGCTCGCTCGCTGGCGGTGGGCTGGCTCGAAGGCAGCGTCGAGGGTGGACAGTACCAGTGGACTTTTTGCTGGCACTTCCGCGCTGGTGGCCGGCTGGACATCTACCCCTCCCTGGGCCGAGCGCTCATCAAAGAACCGCTCCAGCGCTTTCTCGAAAAGCACGACTTTCAGCTTGAGACCGGCGAGACCTACGCCTTTACCGTCCGCGCCCGCATCTAACTTTCTCCTGTACTTTCAAAAATTGCTGCTGGGCTTGAGCAGGCCGTTGAACTTCAATGCCTGGCAGGTCCTGGTCTCGCTTTGGGGAGCAAATCGGTAGGAATGGAGCATGACTTCTAGTTCGAATTGCGCTCCGGCAAGATGAGTGGTTCCTGCACCGGCTGTTTGACTTCGAGCGGGATCTGCAGCGGCTGTTTTTGCTGGATGAGCGCCTGGGCCAGGGGCAGCGTCCGCTCCAGATCGCTGAGGGGCCTCGGGATGACCATGATTGCACTCAGTTCGCCTATCTGCTCAGCAACGCTCATCCCGACATCGATAGCGGCGATCACCTCGCCCACCTTGCCCCGGATCACCGCCGTGCAGAGGGCAGCGCCGGTCTTTTCGTAGCCCACCAGGTGTACGTCCGCTGCCTTCACCATGCTGTCGCAGGAGCCGACCAGAGCCGGAAAGCCCCGCGTCTCCAACAGTCCCACCGCCTGGTCGTGGTAGGGGATGTCGTCGTAGTCGGGTTCGTCGGCGAATAGCCCGAGCCTGCTACCGATGGGCAAGATCGCCTCAAGATTGGCGAGGGGATTGGAGATGAGCGAGGAGGAGATGAGTTGTCCAAATTCTTCGGCGGTTTCTCTGCCGGTCTGCATCGCAATGCGCACATCCGCCAGGCCACCGCGAATCACCGCCGTGCAATAGCCGCTGCCGATTTTTTCGTAGCCCAAAAGATAAACCCGCGCCGCCTTGAGCATCATGTCCGCCGTGCCGACGATCGCCGGGAAACTGCGGCAGGTGATGAGTCCCAGGGCACCTCCACGGCTACGGGCAGAGGACCGGACAGTGTTTTGCATGGCGGTCTTTTAATCGTCGTCTGGGTCGGGATGAACGGGGCTGAGGGCTGTCTGGCCGTTGGAGGGAAAGAGGTTCTGGCGCAGGCGGTTGAGTTGAGCGAGGCCAGGAATGGGTCCAGTGGGGGCAGCGGGCACGATCGCTCCAGGTGAACTGGTAGAAGGAGCCCTGGCCGGTGTGGAGCCGGTAATCAGCGATCCCGGCGGCACCATCTCCCCATCGCCGACAGCCGGGTTGAGAATGGTGGTCGCCGCGCCGATGCAGGCGTTACTTCCTATTCTACCCGTCCCGACAATCAGCACCCCTGCCCCGAGATTGGCACCGGCAGCGACGACGATTTCGCCCCCGACGGCGTGGAGCACAGCGCCCATACCGATGCAGGCACCGGCGGCGATCGCCACCCGGCTGTCGGCCTCTGCGAGAATCAGCGCACCGGCAGCCACTACCGCGCTCGGATGCAGGGTGACATCGCCCCCGCTGCGGGCCTGCGATTCACTGGGTGGCTGCAGCGGTATCAGGTGCATCGTCAGCCCCGCTGGATAATCGTCTCAAGGACGCGGCGCTTGGCCTTGGGGTCGATACCAATCAGGCGCACGTACTCGCCGGTGTGCTCTGCTAGAAAGGCCGAGAGAGCAGCCAATACCTCCGGCTCGCGGCTGCCCTGCAGTGTCGTGCCGCTCAGCCAGGAGTTGGAGCGGAATCGGCGCACATCGGCGTACTCGGTGGTGATCCGGCTACCTTGAGCCAGTAACTGCCGCACCTGATCGACGACCTCCGGCTTGATCTGACTGGAACCGCCGCTCGTAGCCGGGGGAGAATAGCTGCTGCTGGAAGTGAAGGTTCCTGCTGGAGTTGCGGCACTGGGGCCGGCTGCCGGTTTGCCGCCGTCGGGCCTTTGAATGATCGTCTCAAGGACGCGGCGCTTGGCCTTGGGGTCGATACCAATCAGGCGCACGTACTCGCCGGTGTGCTCTGCTAGAAAGGCCGAGAGAGCAGCCAATACCTCCGGCTCGCGGCTGCCCTGCAGTGTCGTGCCGCTCAGCCAGGAGTTGGAGCGGAATCGGCGCACATCGGCGTACTCGGTGGTGATCCGATAGCCCTGGGACAAAAGGTGCCGCACCTGATCGAGGCTGCTGGTGTCGAGAGAAGAACTGGAATAGCCAGCGGCGCTGCTACTGGAGGAGGTGTAGGCTGCTGGGGCTGTGCCGCCTGCCGTTGGTTTGTCGTCGGGCCTTTGAATAATCGTCTCAAGGACGCGGCGCTTGGCCTTGGGGTCGATGCCAATCAGGCGCACGTACTCGCCCGCGTGCTCTGCCAGGATCGCCCCGAGGGCAGCTAGAGCCTCCGGCTCACGGGTAGCCTGAATCGAAGGACCGCCCTGCCAGGCGTTAGAGCGGAACCGGCGGGCATCGGCGTGCTCGGTGGTGATCCGATAGCCCTGGGACAAAAGTTGCCGCACCTGGTCGCTCAGGTCGGCTTTGAGGTTCGAGCTACCGCCTGTCCGTGCTCCTCCGGCAGCCGGAGCACCGTCAGTAGAGAGCACCCGGTTGATGGGTGGCGCGGTCACGGGTTTTCCGTCGGGCCTTTGAATAATCGTCTCAAGGACGCGGCGCTTGGCCTTGGGGTCGATGCCAATCAGGCGCACGTACTCGCCGGTGTGCTCCGCCAGACAGGCTTCCAATCCAGAAATCACTTCCGATTCGCGGGTCGATTGAATCGGCGCACAGCTTTGCCAGGCATTGGAGCGGAATCGGCGGGCGTCGGCGTGTTCGGTGCCGATCCGGTAGCCCTGGGACAAAAGGTGCCGCACCTGATCGAGGCTGGTGGCATCGAGATGATTGTTCCCCATAGATTTGCCGTTGGTAGGATGGACTGCTGCCGTGGGGGTGTCCTCCCCGGCAAATTCTTCGCGAATCGGCGCGATGCAGGCGATATTTTCAGCGCACTGGTAACCGGCCCGCAGGGCATCGTTGATGCCGATGATATGGCTTGCAAACTGCAGATCGATCGACAGAGCGTCGGGCAATCGATCGGCCTGCTGCTGGGTGGTGATGATGCTTCCGGCAGCGATGTACTTGCCGTCTGGAATCTCGACATCTTGAATCAGGACGTGCATCATCACAACACAGCCCTTGCCCAGGCGCGCATTGAAGACGGTCGAGCGAAAACCGATGAAGCAGTCGTCGCCGACGTAGGCCGGGCCGTGGATGAGGGCCATGTGGGTGATCGAGACGTTGTTGCCGATCCAGACCGAATAAAGAGACTTGTCGTCTCCGGCTACCCGGCCCTTTTCAAGACCGTGGATCACCACCGCGTCTTGAACGTTGCTGTTGTCGCCGATAAAAAACGGACTGCCCTCATCCGCCCGAATTGAGACGCCGGGGGCAATGTGGACGTTTTTGCCGATGCGCACGTCGCCGATGATGTCGGAGGAGGCATGGACGTAAGTGGACGGGTCAATCTGGGGTGTGGCTAACTCCTTCGACCAGGGAGTCGGGGGAGCAGCGAGGCCACGCACAGCCATGGACGGATCCTCCGCGAGTAGCAATTAGCGAGACTGGGCACTCTTGCTGTAGAGGCGGCGATTATCGACGGTGACTGTATCGATAATCGCCACCACCACAGCATCGAGGGGCCGCTTTTCGCTGCCGGATGGTTGCCTGGCAGCACTGCCACGGCTGACGAGCACCCACTCGTCTACCCCGGCCCCAATCCCGTCGGCGGCAACTTCATATCCCGGCAGCAGTTGACCTTCTTGATCGACAAACTGCAACAGGAGAAATTTGACGCCCGTAAGGCTCGGCTCCTTCTGGGTACTGACGACGGTGCCGCAAACCCTGGCAATTTGCATCCTGCTAGGGCCTGCCGTAGGGACGGATGGCGTTGACGCTATCGCGGAACTGTTCGACTTCTTCGGTGTAGCGAATCGGCAGCACGTACTCGAGGTTTTCGTGGGGCCGGGCGATGATGTGGTGCGACAACAACTGCCCACCGCTCACCCGCTTGATCGAGTCGATGCCCGCCGCCACCGAAGCCTGCACCTCGGAGACATCGCCGCGCACGATCACCGTGACGCGACCGCTGCTAATTTTTTCGTAGCCGACCAGCGTGACGCGGGCCGCCTTGACCATCGCATCTGCCGCTTCGACGACCGCAGGAAAACCCAGGGTTTCAATCATTCCAACTGCAACAGCCATGTTTCGTAGCTCCGTGTTTTTAAGGGATTCTAGTCAGGGTTCAAGTCCGGAATTGCTCGACTTCTTCGGTGTAGCGAATCGGCAACACGTACTCGAGGTTTTCGTGGGGCCGGGCGATGATGTGGGTGGACAACAATTCACCGCCATTTACACGTCTTATCGATTCGACACCAGCCGAAACAGAAGCCTGCACCTCGGAGACATCGCCTCGGACAATCACCGTTACACGGCCACTACCGATCTTCTCGTAACCGACTAGCGTGACGCGGGCCGCCTTGACCATCGCATCCGCCGCTTCGACGACCGCAGGAAAACCCTTGGTCTCGATCATTCCAACCGCTATGGGCATAGTGATACCTCTGTGCAATCCGCACGAACAAGCAAAAAGTTTGTGGCAACGCTGACGAAATATCGGGCATTTTCGGTACGAGGAAGCTCACGATATTTCCTTGACTTCAAGATTAGGACAACTCACCTCCGATTGCAATATTAGCCAGGGTTATAATTTTAGATTTAATCTATAAATCTTTCTTATATATTTGGCACTGTCCACCCGCGCCTCCTACTCATCGATTTGCCAGGGATCTTTGGCGATTTCTTCGTCGAAGATGTGTCTTGGAAGCAGAACCAGGATGATCTGGCCCAAAAGCGGTACCTGGGGTGGGCTTTCAAACCAGTCGATTACAAGCTGTCCTTCCTGCTCGAAACCAACGTAGCGCGAGGCATCCCATTGTTGCACAGCGCGGTCAATCACAACCAGAACCTGCGGTAGCCGCTCAAGGGAAGCGTCTCCCAGCTGATTGCCGCGACAGAGCACGGCCACCGGATCTGTGGCCTGCTCGATCACCTGCCAGCCGGGGACTGCCGCCCAACCGCCTGTTCCAGCCGGGGCAATCACGCCAAACGGCCCCTCCGGGCGGGCCTGGGGGGCGTCTTTGAGGGCTTCAGCAGCAAGGGGCAGCGCGCCTGCAACCGGCAGAATACGCGGCTGCAGCTCCTCGGCCTCCGGACGGTAGACTGGCAGGCGCGGCCCTGGCCGCGAGCGCTGGACGGTAAAATCAGTCAGCAACAGCTCCAGTTGCTCGCGGGCCGTCCCGCTCTGGGCGTAGCGCAGGCCACGGGCAATCAGGCCCGATCGCTCGCGCAGATCCGTGCTCTGGCGGGCCAACTTCCAGCAGCGATAGGCCACTGCGTCTCCAGCGGAGCGGGTAAAACCTTCTGGCAGCCGATTCAGGTAGCCGAGATCTTTAAGGGCGCGAGCCAGCTCGCGCACCTCCTCGATCGGCGGATTTTTAAGCGCAATGAGTTCTGCGGCTGCGAGCCGCTCCGGCTGGGTGAGGATGCGCAGTTCGTAGAGTGCCTCGCTGCCTCTGGCGGTGAACTGTTCGAGCACCGAAGCCGGGGCACCGTTGTGCGCCAGTCCCCGATACACCTGGGCAGCGGCGATCAGCTGATTTTGAATCGGTGGCTCAAAGCCCGTCTGCTCAAAGAGTGTCTGGGGGCTATAGCCCGAGCGCTGCAACTTTTGGCAGGCTTCTCCCCACTGTACCCAACCACCTTCCTTGCGCTGCAGCAAGGTGATCAACGCCTGATTGTCGGCGGCGAGATCCGCAGGTGTCTCCGTCATCTGATGCTCCTACACAAAGCAAGGGCAACCCCCTGCGGGGGCCGCCCTCGTCCACACATTTAAGGACGGCCCGGCCTCAAGGCTTGTAGACAATAAAGCTCACCGTCTGGCACTGCCGGACATTGTCGAAGCCGACGACGCGGATGAAGTTCTTCGGATAGGAATCGCGGCAGGCGCGGACCTCGGTAAGAACATCCTGCACGCTCTGGGCACCAAAAAGCGGCAACTTCCAGAGCGTCCAGTAGTACTCGGTCGGGTCGCTGGTTTCGTTGAACTCGATAGCAGGGATATAGCCCTTGTCGAGCATGTACTGGATCTGGCGACCGATCTGCGCGTCTGAGAGGGGCGGCAGATAGGACAGTGTCTCGTAGCGCCTTTGTTTGGGAAGCGTTTGCATGAGCTTGGATACTCCGTTGGATGAAAGAGGTCTTTTAGGGGTTTTCACCCCGCGACTCGGGCGACGGCAACTGCAGCATCTGTTCGATGTAACGGCCACGCCGCTGCTGGTTGGCCCGGCGGATGCCATCGCGCGTCAACTCTGGCAAAGAATCGACCACCTGCTCGGCAAGATGTTCGCGGACGGTCATCACCCGGAAAGCCAGATCCGGATTTTGAGTGGTCAGTTGTTCGAGGTACGCTTCGCCGTCCTGCAGCGTTGCCTGAGTGGAGAACTGGCTGAACCAGACCGCTCGGGGCGGGTCGGTCTCCCGCAGTTGGGCGGCAACCACACGAATCGCCTGGTAGGTGAGATAGCTCATCAGAACCTGAGCAGTGGCGTTGGTGATCGCTTTGATATCCATGCGCTGCCGGTTTCAGGCGATGGGGAAAGGGGCAGAATGCCTGCCCCTACCTCGACTAGAGGGTATCGACCGTCTCGTACTCGAACTTGATTTCCTTCCACAGCTCGCAAGCTGCCGCCAGTTCAGGGCTCCAGCGGGCTGCTTCGCGGATGATGTCGCCACCTTCGCGCATCAGGTTGCGTCCCTCGTTGCGCGCCTGCACGCAGGCTTCGAGGGCAACGCGGTTGGCCGTGGCACCAGGAGCGTTGCCCCAGGGGTGGCCAAGGGTACCGCCGCCAAACTGCAGTATCGAGTCGTCGCCGAAAATTTCGACGAGGGCCGGCATGTGCCAGACGTGAATACCGCCGGAAGCGACGGCCATTACCCCGCCCATCGAGGCGTAGTCCTGGGTAAAGTAGATGCCCCGGGACAGATCGCGCTCGATGTGATCCTCGCGCAATAGATCGACGAAGCCCAACGTCGCTGCTCGATCGCCTTCGAGTTTGCCTACGACAGTACCGGTGTGGATGTGATCGCCGCCCGACAGGCGCAGGCACTTGGCAAGCACCCGGAAATGAATGCCGTGGTTTTTTTGGCGGTCGATGACGGCGTGCATGGCCCGGTGGATGTGCAGCAACATGCCGTTGCGGCGGCACCACTTGGAGAGGGTGGTGTTGGCGGTAAAGCCACCGGTAAGGTAGTCGTGCATGACGACGGGCGAACCGATTTCTTTGGCAAACTCGGCGCGCTCCATCATGTCTTCGCAGGTACCGGCGGTGACGTTGAGGTAGTGGCCCTTGATTTCACCGGTTTCAGCCTGAGCTTTGTTGATTGCCTCTTGAACGAACAGGAAGCGGTCGCGCCAGCGCATAAAAGGCTGCGAGTTAATGTTCTCGTCGTCCTTGGTCAGATCGAGGCCACCGCGCAGGCACTCGTAGACCGCCCGGCCATAGTTTTTGGCCGATAGGCCGAGTTTGGGTTTGATTGTGCAGCCGAGCAGGGGTCTGCCGTACTTGTTGAGCTTGTCGCGCTCGACGACGATGCCGTGGGGCGGTCCGGGGTAGGTCTTGACCAGGGCGATCGGAAAGCGAATGTCTTCGAGGCGCAGCGCCTTGAGCGCCTTGAAGCCGAAGACGTTGCCCACCAGTGAAGTGAGCAGGTTGGTGATCGAACCTTCTTCGAAGAGATCGAGCGGGTAGGCCACGTAGCAGATGAACTGGTTGCTCTCGCCGGGTACCGGCTCGATGTCGTAGGCGCGCCCCTTGTAGCGGTCTAGATCGGTGAGATTGTCAGTCCAGACCGTCGTCCAGGTACCAGTCGAGGATTCGGCTGCCACCGCTGCCGCCGCTTCTTCGATCGGAACGCCCGGCTGTGGGGTGACGCGAAAAGCCGCTAAAACGTCTGTGTCCCGTGGAATGTAATCCGGCATGTAATAGGTGAGGCGGTAATCCTTCACACCTGCCTGATAACCTGTCTTGGGCTTCGTCTGCGTGTACGTCACTTCTTCCTCCTTATCAATCACTCACGGCAACCCGACGCTCGCGCGACGGCTCTCTATCCAGGCAGCAATGCGAAAAACCCCATCCTGGCCTGTAAAGCGCGACAGAAGTCTCCCAAGAGAACTCCAGCCGCCAGCCTTGAACTGCATCAGGCTGAACGCGCCCAGGTCGCCTTCCTGAGATTGAAAATGACTTCTGTGGATGCGAAAGAGGAAAGCAAACCCAACTCAAACCTGGCGACGGAAAGGGCCAGTTTCAAGTGCGCGATTGGCTTACCAAAAATTCTTTCGCCGTCTTGTTACCCAACACTCTACCACCGCACATCAATAAGCTCAACATATTGTTACTAATGTTGTTTATCAGTAAAATTTATATGAAAAAGGTAGGAAAAGCTGAGAGTCCTGTCCGGCAGGACTGAACGTTTTGTAATAGGAACGCTCGTGGATTGGCCACCGAACCCCGGCAGGTGTGCAACCATATGGTGTATTCGGCGCAGGGACTGCACCTGGAGGAGCGAGCGGCGTGGGCCCATCGAGCAGTTATCCAAGAGTCGTCGCCGTCCTCAACGGCAAAGGCGGGGTGGGCAAGACGACCACCGCCGTCAACCTTGCGGCGGCACTGGCGGCAAAAGAGCGGGTGCTCCTGGTCGATGCCGACCCCCAGGGTTCGGCGAGCTGGTGGGCAGAGCGGGGCACGGCGGCCCTCGGCTTCGACCTGGCCCAGGAGACCAACCCGCGCCTGCTCGAAAGTCTGCGGGAGGTGGGCGGCTACAGTCTGGTCGTCGTAGACACGCCCCCGGCCCTTGATTCGGCGGCGCTGGCGGCAGTTGTCCAGGCGGCGGATCAGCTGGTGCTGCCGACGCCTCCGGCCCCCCTCGATCTGGCGGTGCTCATCGAGACGGTCCACCGGGCGGTGTTGCCCAGCGGCACCAGCCACCGGGTGCTCCTTACCCGCGTCGATCCGCGCAGTCTGGGCGAAGCGGTCGAAGCGCAAAGAACCCTCAGAGAACGGGGCATCCCCGCCTTCGAGGCGTTCATCCGCGCCTACAAGGCCCACGAGCGGGCAGCGCTTGAGGGGTTGAGCATTCTGCAATGGCGGGGCAAAAATGCCCGCGAGGCTGAGGCGGACTATCGCCGGGTGGCCGAAGAACTCGATCGTGATTGGAGAAAATAATGGCAAGAAAACGTTTGACCGATCTATTGCGCGAGGGCCAGGATCCAGCCGAGGCCGAGGCTGAAGCCGAACCCTCGCCAGCTCCTGCCTCCCGGACTGGGCGCTCGCCCCTGACGGCTCTCAAAGCATCGCTAGCCGAAGCTGAGCGGCGCGTCGCGGATCTGCAGGGGCAGCTGCAGGAGCGCGACGCGGCCCACCGCGCCGAGGTGGAGCGGCTGCACACTGAGCTGGAGAAGGTGCAAAAAGAAGCGCTGCAACTGGCACTCGCCAACACTGCCTTGATCGAGGAGGTCAACGGCCTGCGCCAGTCGCCTCCGGCCAAAGAGCCAAATGCAAAGTTCCAGCCGCCCCAAAAACAACCGCTGCTGCCCACCTACAAGGTGGTGCCGCGCCCCATCCAGCGCGCCGGTGAGCCGCGCAACAACAACGACATCCCCTCCTGGTTGCTCTAGCCCATATAAGGAAGTCTGGCCGCCGTCGCCCGAATCGCTTCGATATTGGCGAGCAACTGGCCCGTCGCATCCCAGTGGCCACTTAAAAACATCTGGCGCGGAGCGGCGGCCAGCGCCAGCGGCAGGCTCTGCTGGGGCAGGCGGACCTGGAGCGCTTCGAGGTCGATAGTCAGAATCGTCTCCGGGCTCTGGACGATCGTGCGCTGCAGTTGCTCGACGGTGTCCGCGTCGGCTGTGAGGCAGGGGATACCGATGGCCAGGCAGTTGCCAAAAAAGATCTCAGCAAAGCTTTCACCTACGATCGCTTGTATACCCCAGCGCGATAGAGCCTGGGGGGCATGCTCGCGGCTGGAGCCGCAGCCGAAGTTGCGGTTGACTACCAGAATGCGCGCCCCCTGAAAGTGAGGCGCGTCGAAGGGATGGTCCGCCTGCTGGGTGCGGTCGTCGGCAAAGACCGCCTCCCCCAGGCCATCGAAGCTGATCGAGCGCAGGTAGCGCGCCGGGATGATCCGGTCGGTGTCGATGTCGTTGCCTGCCAGGGCGATGCCCCGGCCTTCGACAGTCAAGATTTTGCTCATCGCTGGGGCTCCAGCAGGGTGCGCACGTCGGTCACAGCCCCCCGGATGGCCGCCGCCGCCACCATCGCCGGGCTCATCAGCAGGGTACGACCGGTGGCGGAGCCCTGGCGGCCTTTGAAGTTGCGGTTGGAGGAGGAGGCGCTCAACTGCCGCCCCACCAGCCGGTCCGGGTTCATCGCCAGGCACATCGAGCAGCCCGGCTCGCGCCACTCAAAACCAGCGGCCAAAAAGATCTCGTGCAGGCCCTCGGCTTCGGCCTGGCGCTTGACCGCCTCGGATCCGGGCACGACGAAGGCTTTAATACCCGGTGCGACGTGGCGGCCAGAGGCGAGCTTTGCCGCTTCGCGCAGATCCGACAGGCGGCCATTGGTGCAGCTGCCGATAAAGCAGACATCGACTTTTGTGCCGGCAATCGGCGTGCCCGGCAAAAGATCCATGTAGCGGTAGGCTTCTTCGGCCAGAGGCCGCTCTTCTTCGGCCAGTTCCTCTGCCCTCGGTACCGCCTCGTCCACGGCAATGCCCTGGCCTGGCGTGATGCCCCAGGTAACGGTCGGTGCCACCTGCCGGGCGTCGAAGACGACGACATCGTCGTAGCTGGCGTCCGGATCTGATCGCAGGCTTTCCCACCAACTGGTCGCCCGCTCCCAGTCAGAATCTTTTGGGGCGAAGGGCCGGTCCTTGAGGTAGGCGTAGGTCGTCGCGTCCGGGTTGACGTAGCCGCAGCGGGCTCCGCCCTCGATCGCCATGTTGCAGACGGTCATCCGCTCCTCCATGTTCATCGCCTCGAAGGTGCTGCCCGCAAATTCGTAGGCGTAGCCGACTCCCCCCTTGACCCCGAGCTTGCGGATGATGTGCAAGATTGCATCCTTGGCGAACACACCGGCGGGCAGGCTGCCGTTCATCTCGACGCGGCGGACCTTGAGCTTGCCCAGGGCAAGAGTCTGGCTTGCGAGCACGTCGCGCACCTGGCTGGTGCCGATACCGAAGGCGATCGCCCCAAAGGCACCGTGGGTCGAAGTGTGGCTGTCGCCGCAGGCGATCGTCATCCCCGGCTGGGTCCATCCCTGCTCTGGGGCGATTACATGTACGATGCCCTGGGAGCCGGAGCCGATGTTGTAAAAGCGAATGCCGTACTCGGCGCAGTTGGTCTCAAGGGCGCGGATCATCTGCTCGGCCATCGCGTCGGCGAAGGGCCGCTCCTGACCCGCAGTCGGCACAATATGATCGACTGTCGCCACGGTTCTTTGGGGATAGCGCACCGGCAGACCGCGCTCGCGCAGCATGGCGAACGCCTGGGGACTGGTGACCTCGTGGATCAGGTGCAACCCGATAAATAGCTGCGTCTGCCCCGAGGGCAAGGTGCCCACCGTGTGCAACTGCCAGACTTTGTCAAATAACGTTCCCCGGCTCAAGGCGCTGGACTCTCAATACTGCAAGCGCCATTGTAGCCGGGAGAAACCGAAGAAAATCCAAAACTCTCTACCGGCACCGCACAGACTCGTGCTATACTTGTGAACATTGGTCCACTTCTCAACCGCGCCGAAGCCGGACTCTTTTAGCATCGGTGCTAGAATCTGGGAGCTATTTCAATGACCAAAAACGGTACCAGTGGTAGTCGTTCCTCGGCGCGGGAACTGAGCGAGCTATCATCCGACGATGCGCTGGAGATGACCATGGCCCGTACCTCCGACGAATCCAAAAAACAAACACCCCAGCCGGGGTCCGCAGAGGATCCCCAAAAGCAAAAAGCGCTCAAGATGGTCCTCACCCAGATCAAGCGCAACTTTGGCGAGGGAGCGATCATGCGGCTGGGCGAGAGCACCCGTATCAAAGTCGAGACGGTAGCCAGCGGTGCCATCACCCTCGATCTGGCTCTGGGGGGCGGTCTGCCCAAGGGTCGAGTCATCGAAATCTACGGCCCCGAATCCTCGGGCAAGACGACCCTGGCGCTGCACGCGATCGCCGAGGTTCAAAAAAATGGCGGCATCGCGGCCTTCGTCGATGCCGAGCACGCCCTCGATCCTTCCTATGCCAAGGTGTTGGGCGTCGATGTCGAAAATTTGATTATCTCCCAGCCCGACACGGGCGAGATGGCCATGGAGATCGTCGATCAGCTGGTGCGCTCGGCGGCGGTCGATATCATCGTCATCGATTCGGTGGCGGCCCTGGTGCCCCGCGCTGAGATCGAAGGTGAGATGGGCGATGCCCACGTCGGTCTGCAGGCGCGGCTGATGAGCCAGGCGCTGCGCAAGATCACAGGCAACATCGGCAAGACCGGCTGCATGGTGATCTTCCTCAACCAGTTGCGCTCCAAGATTGGCGTCATGTACGGCAACCCCGAGACAACCACCGGCGGCAACGCCCTCAAGTTCTATGCCTCGGTACGCCTCGACATCCGCAAGGCGGAAACTCTTAAAAAGGGCCAGGACGAGTACGGCAACCGGGTGCGGGTCAAAGTCGTCAAAAACAAGGTGGCTCCGCCCTTCCGCAAGGCCGAATTCGACATTATCTTCGGCAAGGGCATCTCCTCGATGGGCTGCATCCTCGATCTGGCAGTCGAGATGGAGATCGTCGATCGCAAGGGAGCCTGGTACTCCTACGGCAGCGAGCGCCTGGGCCAGGGCCGCGAAAACGTGCTCGCCCTGCTCGAAGAAAATACTGCCCTCGCCAGAGAAATTGAACTGAAGGTGCGCGAAAAGATCGCCAACGGAGCGGTCGTCTCCGCCACTGTCCCGGCCCCTGAGGAGGCCGACGCCGACTTAGACGAAGAGTAACAAACTCCACCTCAGTAGACCCCGGCTCTGCCGGGGTTTTTGCGTTCCAGCCGATCCCTAGGAAAATCTATCGTTCTGGCGGGGCGAGCCGTCAGGCCCCTTAGGATCGAGACGCGACACAAAGTGGCCTGGGATACCGTTCGATCGCCCCCAGAAGTGGGTAACTTAGAAGAAGTAGAGTGGTTGCGCAATGAACCTCAAATTTGTCAGACACCTCGCGGAATCCTTCAACTCTGTCCAGCTCGAAGCGCAGATCCACCGGATCGAAGAACAGTACTTTCAAAGCCCGCTCGATAGCCAGACCCAGCTTCTCGACACGGTGGGCGACTATCTCAAGGCGCTCGATGTGCGCATCCAGATGGAGCGCGACGGCGTCGATGAGGCGGCTGCCCTGCGGGATCTGGCGCGCCGGATGCGCCAGCTGAGTGCCAACAAGCCCTACAGCGAGTGGCTGGACGAAGCACCGACCCTCACCCAGCGCGCTTAAAACCGAGCAGCCGTCCTAGAGCGCCAGTTGTGGCTTGAGCCTGTCGAACTGCTTGGAGCTGAGCACTTTTTTGCTCACCAGTTCATCGAGGCTCTTATAGGGCCGGGCGGCGATGATCTTTTTGGCTGTCGCTGCGCCGATGCCCTTGACCTGCTGCAGTTCTTTGCTGGTGGCGGTGTTGACGTTGACGACGACGGTGGTAGATTTGGTGGATTTTTTTGACCCAGGGGTCGTTGTCGTCGTTGTCGTGCTGGTGGTCGCAGGGGTGCTGGTCTGGGCCAGCACAGGCAGAGGAGCAAGGGACACCAGCGCGAGCAGGAGTGCTGCCAAACGATGCTTCTTAAACACGGCCAACTTCTCCCAAAAAAGCATGATCTCTATAGATGCCTGAGCGATAGGAAGCGAGCGTGACAGTGCGATGAAGCTGGTTTGTCGATGCGTGTCCAGCCCCTTGCCGGAGAGCAGCCGGTTCTGTGGCAGAATAGATCGTAATCCCGATTGGGTTGGGGTGGGATTCGGCGATGACTCTCGATGTCTCGGGCGCGCAGCTTGCTGCCATCCGCGCCCACGGTGAGCGCACGTACCCGCGCGAGTGCTGCGGCCTGCTATTAGGCAGTTTTGAGAAGGGCGATAAAAAGCGTCTCGTCGAGGCGTATGCCGTCGAGAACACCTGGCAAGGAGCGGGAGAATTTGGCTTGGGCGACGGTCAGGGCGAGGAGCGGCGCTTTTTGATTACGCCGGAGGATTACCGGGCTGGTGAGCGCTACGCCCGCGAGCGGGGGCTCGAAGTGATCGGCACCTATCACTCCCACCCCGACCATCCGGCCCGCCCGTCGGAGTTTGACCGGGGAAACGCCTGGCCGGTCTACTCTTACATCATCGTCTCGGTGCAGAATGGTCGGGCGGCTGATCTGACTAGCTGGACGCTCGACGACGAGCGGCAATTTCAATCTGAAACAATTTGTCGGACCACGGAGGTCTAAGCATGGGTGTAAAAGTTTTGATTCCTGCGCCGTTGCGCCGCTACGCAGGCGATCAAGAGAGTCTGGAACTGGAGGGGGCAAGCGTCGGCGAGGTACTCGACGATCTGACGGGCCGTTACGGCGAACTCAAAAAGCACCTCTACAGCGAAGACGGCAAACTGCGCAACTTCGTCAACGTCTACGTCAACGACGAGGACATCCGGCACCTGCAGCAGCAGGGCACCGCTGTCCAATCCACCGACATCATCAGTATCGTGCCTTCGATCGCAGGAGGCGATTAGGCCATGCTCAATCCGGATACGACGACCATCGAACTTTCTAAAGACGAAATCGAGCGCTACTCGCGCCATCTCATCCTGCCGGAGGTGGGGCTGGAGGGTCAAAAAAAGCTCAAGGCCGCCTCGGTGCTCTGCGTCGGCACCGGTGGTCTTGGCGCACCGCTCACGATGTATCTGGCTGCCGCCGGCATCGGTCGCATCGGTCTGGTCGATTTTGACGTGGTCGATGCGAGCAACCTCCAGCGCCAGATCATCCACGGCACCTCCTGGATCGGCAGGCCAAAGATCGACTCGGCCACCGACCGGCTCAAGGAGATCAACCCGTACCTGCTCGTCGATCGCTGGCCAGTGCGCCTTTCAAGCGAGAACGCCCTCGACATCGGCCAGCACTACGATCTGATCATCGACGGCACCGACAACTTTCCGACCCGCTATCTGGTCAACGACGCCTGCGTGCTTTTGGGTAAACCCAACGTCTACGGCTCGATCTTCCGCTTCGAGGGCCAGGCGACGGTCTTTCACTACGAGGACGGTCCCTGCTACCGCTGCCTCTATCCGGAGCCGCCGCCGCCGGGCCTGGTTCCCAGCTGCGCCGAGGGTGGCGTGCTGGGCATTTTGCCTGGCATCATCGGCGTCATCCAGGCGACCGAGGCGGTCAAGATCATCCTGGGCATCGGCACGACGCTCAAGGGCCGACTGATGCTCTACGATGCGTTAAATATGAAGTTCCGCGAGCTAAAGCTGCGGCGGAACCCCGAGTGCCCGGTGTGCGGCGACCATCCGACCGTCACCGCCCTCATCGACTACGAAGAATTCTGCGGCATCCCGCAGGCCCGCGCCGAAGAAGAGAAAACCCAATCTGCCATGCAAGAAATCACCGCCGCCGAACTTAAAGATCTCCTCGATCACAGGGTCGATGTGGTCGTCGTCGATGTGCGCAACCCCGACGAATTTGCCGCCGCCCGCATTCCCGGCACCACCTTGATTCCGCTACCTGAGATCGAGAACGGTCCTGGCGTCGAGAAGGTGCGCGCACTGGTCAACGGCTCGCAACTGATCGTCCACTGCCGCAGCGGGATGCGTTCGGCCAAAGCCCTGCAGATTTTAGAGCGCTCCGGCATCGAGGGCAAGAACCTCAAAGGCGGCATCCACGCCTGGTCCGACGAAGTCGATCCGAGCGTGCCCAAGGTGTAAAAACCCACGCGGGTTTCGCAGTTCCCTGGGCTGTGAAACTTTCTGTCGCGGCAGGGCTCTATTCGTCGCCGCCAAAGAAGTCGGTGACGCTGTCCCAGGCGTCGCTCGCCGCATCCGATACGGTGTCGTAAGCGTCTGAAGCCGTTTCACTGACCGTGTCATAGGCGTCAGAAGCAGCGTCGCTGACCGTGTCATAGGCATCGGAAGCAGCATCACTGGCCGTGTCGTAGGCGTCCGAGGCTGTGCCACTGACGGTATCCCAGACGTCGGAAGCCGCGTCGCTGACGGTGTCGTAGGTGTCGGAAGCAGCACCACTCGCTGTATCCCAGACGTCGGAGGCGGCATCGCTGACGGTATCGTAGGTGTCAGAAGCGTAATCCTTGGCCGTATCCCAGGCGTCGGAGGCCGTGTCACTCACGCTGTCCCAGGCGTTGCTGGCTGTGTCCGAAATCGTTTCCCAGGCTCCTTTGCCCATTTCGCCCACGCCACTCAGGTAGTTGCCGTCGTCGAAGTCTTTTGCTGCCTCGTAGGAGTGTTCCTCGCCCACCAGACCCATCAATCCGTCGGAGATTGTATCGCTTATTGCTCCACCGGTTGCGTGCTCAAGGCCAACCCCGATCGCTGCCCCCGCCGCTCCTGCCACTAAGACTGCGCCACCTACCACCCCTGCAGTCGCAGCGGCGGCACCTGCAGCACCGGCTCCCATCAGGCCGGCACCCA
Source organism: Gloeobacter kilaueensis JS1 (assembly GCF_000484535.1). Classification (NCBI taxonomy): domain Bacteria; kingdom Bacillati; phylum Cyanobacteriota; class Cyanophyceae; order Gloeobacterales; family Gloeobacteraceae; genus Gloeobacter; species Gloeobacter kilaueensis. The sequence continues at coordinate 723,883 of NC_022600.1, forward strand.
GCGCTCCAACACCGGTGAGCGTTTCCATGACGCCCTGCTCGGTCTTGTCGTTTTGCTCAGACATTTCTTGACTCCCTGTGAGGACTGTTTGTGGATATTCAATAGTCCGCGCCCGGCCCCGCGTTTTGAAAGTGCAAGGATCTGTAATTTTTCTTCAGCAATCATCTGGCCAGGGCAACGTGGCGCTCCTGTTCGTTTGGTAGGTCGTCGCCAAACGGTTTATGCAGCGGCTGGATATTTCTAAGATCGAAGTAGTTCTCCCGTGCATCGATCGTTGCGATTGGCTGGAGACACCCGCAGCGGTCGGCACCGACGCAGACTGTTGCATTGTGTAAACAGGCAATGATGCCGGTCGGGCTTCGATGTAATGTGAACACGGCGCTCACCTGAATCAAGAAAGGTTAACTGCATGGCGATTGAGAGAGGGGCCAAGGTCCGCATCCTGCGCAAGGAATCCTACTGGTATCGCGATGTCGGTACGGTTGCATCGATCGACAAAAACGAGAAGACGATCTACCCGGTGACGGTGCGCTTCGAGAAGGTCAACTACTCGGGGCTCAACACCAACAACTTCGGCGTCAGCGAACTGGAAGAAGTCGAAGCTTAGTGCCCGAACTGCCCGAAGTCGAGACGCTCAGGCGCGATCTACTCATCTATTTACCTGGCGAGCAGATAAAAGATGTGGAGGTGTTGCGCGCCGCCTCTGTGGGCTACCCGCCGGACCCGGTGGCTTTTGCGGCTGCTCTTGTCGGTCAGATCTTTGGCGAGCGGATGGTCCGGCGCGGCAAGTACCTGCTGCTATTTTTTGAAAGTGGCGACGCGCTCGGGGTGCATCTGCGCATGTCTGGCCGGTTGCTCTGGCGCTCTGCGGACGCACCGCTTGAGGTACACACGCGGGTGCGCCTGTTCTTAAATAGCGGCCACGAGTTGCGCTTTGAAGATCTGCGCGTCTTTGGCAGGCTGTGGTTCGTTCCGGCAGCTGTAGCTTCAGAGCAGGTGGTGACAGGATTGACGCGCCTCGGGCCGGAGCCATTCTCGGCGGAATTTAGTGGCGATTATCTGATCGAACGTCTGCGCCGCCGCAAGCAGCCAATCAAGACGGCCCTGCTCGATCAGAGCCTGGTGGCGGGGGTGGGGAACATCTACGCCGACGAAGCGCTCTTTATCAGTGGCATCGACCCGACGATCTCGGCGCACAAACTGACCGGAGCGGCGATCGAGCGCCTGCGGCAGGCGGTCATCCGGGTTCTGGAGCAGGGGATTGCCCAGCGGGGCACCACCCTGCGCAACTACACCGACGCCCAGGGGGTCAACGGCAACTACGCCGGCGGTGCCTGGGTCTACGGGCGGCGGGGTGAACCCTGCCGCAACTGTGGAACACCGATCGAGCGCGTGCGCCTGGCAGGCCGCTCGACGCACTTCTGTCCAGCCTGCCAGCGCGTACAATAAAGCATCTCAGCGGCAAAGTTTCTGGCAATGACTGCGAATCTTCTGACTCGAACCCGCTCCAGCACCCGGCTGCAGATTGTCAGACCCCTGGCAAGCCTCTGGTTTCGCTTCTGTGCGGCACTGCTTGAGCAGGCGATTTTGCTTTTGGCCGCCTTTGCGATCGTGCAGTCGGTGGGTGCCTTGCTGTCGCTTCTGGGTGCAACGGTTGCAAGCCCGCTGCTCGCCTGGATCACCGTCGGCCTCTACGGCCTGCTGGTGCTCTTTAACTATCTGGTGTTGCCGCTGCGCAACAAGGGCCAGACCCTCGGAATGCAACTGGTGGGCATCCGGATCGTGCGGATGGACGACGAGAAGCTCACCGCCGGAACGCTACTTTTGCGTCACCTGTTGGGTTATCCCCTCAGTTTGCTGCCCCTGGCTCTGGGATTTATCACCGCCGCCCTCGACAGCGACAAGCAGGGCTGGCACGACAAGATCGCCGACACCAAAGTGATCGCCGACCCGCGCCGCACGGTAGCCAACCTCTATCCGGCGATCGTCTCCTCATTTTTTATCCACGTCCTGGTGATCCTCTCGGCGATCGTGCTTGCGATCATCATTCCGCTGCTGCTGCAGGCGCTGCACATCCAGTTTCCGGACCTCAAGCCCGAGGAGCCGCCGCCACCGCCGGTGGTGATCGACATCGACCAGACCGACCCGAACCTCAAGCCCCGGCCCAACGCGGTGCGGGCCAACCACAACTCGGTGGCCAAAAAGCGCAATCGTGAGCTACCCACCGACACCGGCGTGCGCGGTGCCCAGCAAAGTAAACCCACACCCCGCCCCCGCGTCGCCCAGCAACCGCCCGCCCCCGCGCCGGAGCCCGAGCCCAAGCCCGAAGTCGAGCCGCCCAAACCCAAACCGGTGCCGGTGCCAAAGCTAAAAGCCGCCCCGCCCCCATCGCCGGACCCAATCCTGCCCAAGCCGGTCGAGCCGCCGAAAGTCACCAGTCCTGAACTGTCGGCCCTCAAACCGGAACCTGCTCCCGACAATACTCCGCCCGCCCCCGCGCCCCCGACGCGCAGGAGGCGTACTAGCTCGTCGAGCGGCTCCGGTCTCGGCACGGCCAGCGCCCTCGGTGGACCGCTCTCCGCCAGCAGTCGCGGTGGTGGCAACGGTGGCCTGGGGAGCAGCGGTGCCCTCAACCCCGGCAGCGATGGTCCCGGTTCGGGCGTCGATGCGCAAGAAGACATCGACTGGGGTCCGTACATGGCTGCCCTCCAGCGCAAGGTCAAGCGCAACTGGATCACCCCGGAGGCAGGCAATTCCCGGCGCACGGTGCTGGTCTTCTCGGTGAGCAAGAGCGGCGATGTGACCAACCTGCGCGTCGCCCGCTCCTCCGGCTCGCGCTCCTCCGACGATGCGGCAATCGATGCGGTGCAGCGCGCTGCCCCCTTTGCCCGGCTGCCGGTGGGCTATAAAAACGACCGCATCGACATCCAGTTCACCTTCGACATCAACGTCTTCGGGGCGACCCAGGGAGACTTTTAACGGTGGACTACCGCTTCTACGTGGCGGGACCGCTCTTTAACGCCTACGAGCAGAGCTACCAGGCTGAAATTGCGACTAGACTCGCCCCCCTCGGGCGGGTCTTTTTGCCGCAGGCCGAGATTGCAGCCAGTGCCAGTGCTGCCGAGGTCTTCGAGCGCTGCTGCCGGGGCATCGATGAGAGTGCGATCGTCGTTGCCAACCTCTCCGGTCCCGACGCCGACTCGGGAACTGCCTTCGAGGTGGGCTACGCCTACGCCACAAACCGGCCCATCTACGCGATTCGCAGCGAACTGGCCTACGGCTATCCTGACCGGGCGCTCTATCCGAATCTGATGCTGCGCGGCGCGGCCAGGGGCGTGTTTGCCGGCATCGATGGGCTGGTGGAGCAGCTGTTGAAAGATCTGGCGGAGCGGACCTAGCCGTGCCCTCCGGACGCACCCACGACCGGATCACCTGGGCGACTGCTCCCGCCGCCGTGGTAGCTGCCTGGGCGCTTACGGGCAGCCTCCGGATCGCTGCCACCGTGGGGGTGAGCTATGTCTTTGCCGGATTGATGTTTGGCGGCGATCTCGATATCCACTCGATCCAGTACCGGCGCTGGGGACCATTGCGCTGGCTGTGGCTGCCGTACCGGCGGCTGGGCACCCACCGCTCCTGGTTCACCCACGGCCCGATCGCAGGCACGCTGGGCAGGCTCGTTTATCTTGGTATCGCCCTTGCCTGCCTCGGTCTGCCGCTCGCTTTTGTCCTCGAAGACTGGGGGGACGTTCCCCTGCACTGGCGCGCCCACCTGCTTGCTGCTTTTAGCTGGGGGAGCGCCCACTGGCCTGTTCTTGTCTGGGGGCTGTTGGGCCTGGAGTTGGGGGCGATGAGCCACAGCCTGAGCGACTGGATGGGCAGCGCCTGCCGGCGGCTTCTGCGGGCCCGCCGCCGGCGACGGCAGGGTGCATCCCCTTATCGCATCAGCGCGGCCAGAGGTAGATAGCGCCCGAAATCCAGGTGAGGGCCACCGCCAGCCAGAAAAGCGGCACCGCGTAGGGCCACTGCAAGATCAAAAAGACCACCGCCACGATCTGAACGACGGTCTTGGCCTTGCCCCAGAGGTTCGCGCCCGAGATCTGCGTCTGGTTGACGCGCCAGCCCGCCACCGCCAGTTCCCTGGCCAGGATCAAGAACACGCCCCAGCCAGGAATCTGGCCCAGCTCCACCAGCATCAGCAGCGGAGCGAGGACCAGGAGCTTATCGACGAGCGGATCGAGAAATTTGCCCAGGTCGGTGACCTGGCCCAGGCGGCGGGCCAGGTAGCCGTCCAGCCAGTCGGTGGCCGCCGCCACCAAAAAAAGCACCGCCGCCCACAGCCGCTGCTCAGGCGTCGGCACCGGCACCAGCAGCACCAGCAGCGCCGGTACGGCGAGCAGACGACTGAACGTGATCCAGGTGGGGAGATTCACCGACAAACCAGCGGCATCTTCCCGTAGGATAATCTGGGCAGGGGGGTGCGTGCTCTGCTGCAAGACAGGTTCGAGCCAGTGGAAAAGTCTTTTTTGCAAAGTCCTGCCTACAAGCAATTCCAGAACCAGCTTTCTCAGGTGCGGGGTGAACTGTCTTCACCCCTTTATCGGGGGGTGGCGCAGGCGGTGGGAGCGATTGCCGGGCTGGCACTCCTGACGGTCTGGTTGATCCAGCCGCCGCCGTCGCCAGTGGCCTCCAGCCCGCTGCCTGTGGCTTCACCGGCCCCTGTGCGTCCCGACAATGCAGCGGCTTCCCGGCAACTGCAGTCGGAGGTGAGCGAAGCACCGGAGGAAGCAGCGAGCGACGAGAACATCGCTGCTCCAGCCCGCCCGTCAACCGCCTTCGAGCAACCTGATACAACTGCCCCGACTGCCCCGCCGCCCCAGGCCGCTCCCGTTCCCCAGCCGGCCCCCGCTGCTGCCCTGCCCACCGTGCCCGTGCTCAAGCCCGTGCCTCCGGCACCGCAACTGGTGAGTATCGCCGCCGCCGATCAATCTCGCTTTGCGGTGATTCGTCTGGGCAGCCAGAGTCAGACCGTAAGCGTCGCCGACCGCGTCGGCACCTGGCAGGTGGTCCAGATTCTTGCCGACCGCGTCATCCTGGCCCAGGGCACCAAAAAACTGGTGCTCAGTTTCAGCCGCACCGGCAACCCGCCGGTAGACAACCCGGCGCTTGCCAATCCTGGCGGTGGCCGGGGACCAATCACACCGCGCGCTTTTCCGCCGGGGGTGCCGCCCCCGCCCAATCCGAACGAAGAGTTGCAGAACCAGCCGGTTATCCCGCCCCAGCAGCCCCAGGACGCCGAGCAGCCCCAGGATGTCGATCAGCCCGATGCGGTGCGGCCCAACGACCGCTAGCGGTAGTGTCATAGCCGGCGAAATGGCCCTAATATAAGCATGTCGAGCCGCTCGGGTCCGCCGCTGTGACCACTGTTCTCTCGAAGTCCGTCCTGGTTGCCCGCCGCCAGCAATTTCGCCGCCGCCGCTGGCTGTGGCGATTGTTGGGCCTGTGGCGCGTGCTGCTGGCCGCCGGTATCGCTGCCGGTCTGGTCTGGCTGGCGCGCACCCCCCTGTGGCAGGTACGCTCCGCCGAAGCGATCAAGATTACCGGTGCCCAGCGGCTGGAGGCTGAGCAGATCCAGCAGGTGCTTGCCCTGCGCTACCCTCTGCCAGTGCTTGCCATTCGGCCCGAACAACTCGAAGCGCGGTTGCTCACCGAGCTACCGGTGGTGAGCGCACGGGTGCAGCGGCAGCTCTGGCCACCCTCCCTCAGCATCGACCTCGAAGAGCGCGAGCCGGTGGCAGGTGCGCCCTTACCTGGCAAGCCCGGCGCGATCGATGCCACTGGAGTCTGGATCGACCTCAAGCGCTTTGGCCGCTTTCGTCATCCCCAATTAACTGTTTGGGGATATACCGCCGATAAAGCTGGTAGCTGGAAAACGCTCTACCCACAAGTAGCCCGTTCGCCCCTGACAATCCGGGTGATCGACTTGCGCGATCCGAGTGATATCGTCCTGCGCACCGAGTTAGGGGAAGTCCATCTCGGTGCCTTCAGCGCTCAATTTTCAACACAATTGCAGCAGCTCGATCGAATGCGCGATCTGATCCGCCGCTATCCGCCTGCCCAGGTTGCCTTCATCGACCTGCGCAGTTCGCAACTGCCGGTGCTGCGTTTGCGCGCTCCTGTTCCTTAAGGAAAGCACTACCCTTTTTGCTACGGGCAGTTTAGGATGGGGCCAATTATTTTGGCCGCCACTACCTGCAGGACAACAAAGCATGGCGATATTCGACAGCAATCCCGATGAAAAAATTCAGGCATCCGCCTACTTCCAATCGAAAAGTCATGTAAGATTAAACGAAACTTCCGTGGGTTCCTACCGGACGATGGCACCACAACCAGGCATGGGTATGCGAATGGATGAAATTGTGCCCAGTAGCGTTGCACTCATCAAAGTCGTCGGTGTCGGTGGCGGCGGTGGCAACGCCGTCAATCGCATGATCGCAAGCAACGTCGTCGGCGTCGAATTCTGGGCGATCAACACCGATGCCCAGTCGCTGACCCAGTCCAGTGCTCCCCAGAGGTTGCAGATCGGTCAAAAGCTGACGCGCGGTCTGGGAGCGGGGGGCAACCCGTCGATTGGCCAGAAGGCCGCCGAGGAGTCGCGAGAAGAGATCATGGCTGCCCTCGAAGGGGCCGACCTTGTCTTTATCACCGCCGGTATGGGCGGCGGCACCGGCACAGGGGCGGCGGCAATCGTCGCCGAGGCGGCCAAAGAAGTGGGGGCGCTCACGGTGGCGGTGGTCACCCGGCCCTTCACCTTTGAAGGGCGGCGGCGGATGCAGCAGGCCGAATCGGGCATCGAGGCGCTGCAGGGCCGGGTCGATACGCTGATCGTCATTCCCAACGACAAGTTGCTCACGGTCATCTCCGAGCAGACGCCGGTTCAAGAGGCGTTCCGGATCGCCGACGACATCCTGCGCCAGGGCGTGCAGGGCATCTCCGACATCATCACCATTCCTGGGCTCATCAACGTCGATTTTGCCGACGTGCGGGCGATCATGGCCGATGCCGGTTCGGCTTTGATGGGCATCGGCATGGGCTCGGGCAAATCCCGCGCCCGCGAGGCGGCGATGACCGCTATTTCTTCGCCCTTGCTCGAATCGTCGATCGAAGGGGCCAACGGCGTCGTGCTCAACGTCACCGGCGGCCACGACCTGACGCTGCACGAGGTCAACGAGGCGGCGGCGGTGATCTACGAAGTCGTCGATCCCAACGCCAACATCATCTTTGGAGCGGTGATCGACGAAAAGCTGCAGGGTGAGCTGCGGATCACCGTGATCGCCACCGGCTTCAACGGCGTTCTGCCCGCCGTCAAAGCGGGCAAAGTCCGCCTCACAGAGCCGGGCGACGTACCCACCGCCAAGCCGACCATCGGGCCCCCTCCCACTGCCGCCAACCCGGCGCGGGCGACCGGCGACGAGGTGCTCGACATTCCCGAATTTTTGCGCCGCCGCCGCCCCCTGGTTTAGTCGTCGGGTCGCGCCCAGGACGTTTGTTGTGAGGAGGAATCTAGATGCGCATCGCGGTGCTCTCGGGGGGCGACTCGCCCGAGCGCGAGGTTTCCCTCGCCAGTGGCCGGGCAGTCCAGGCGGCCCTTGAGAAACTGGGCCACACCGTCCGTCCCATCGATCCAGGCCCGGATCTGCCGCTACGCCTGGCCGAAGAAGCGCCCGATTTTGTCTGGATTGCCCTGCACGGCGACAAGGGCGAGAACGGCTCGCTGCAGGGGTTGCTCGACTGGATGGGCCTGCCCTACAACGGTTCGGGGGTGACGGCGAGTGCGCTCGCGATGGACAAGGTGGCAGCCAAGCGGCTATTCGTCTCAGAAAACATTCCCACCCCCGCTTACCGGGTGGCGACCGCCGTTCCTGACCTGGCATTAAGTGAAGCCTGGAGCCGCGATCTGGGTCTGCCCCTGGTCATCAAGCCGGCGGACGGTGGCTCGACTGTCGGTGTGACGATCGCCCGTTCGATCGAAGGGATTCCCGAGGCGGTGCGGCTGGCGCTCGAGTACTGTCGGCAGGTGCTCATCGAGCAGTACATTCCGGGGCAGGAGATTACCGTCGCCCTGCTGGACGGACTGGTGTTGCCGGCGATCGAGATTGTCCCCCAGGGGCGCGAATTTTATGATTACGAAGCGAAGTACGCCCCCGGCGGTTCCCGCCACCTCATCCCGCCCAGACTCGACGCCGACGTGCTCAAAGCGAGCATCGACGCTGCCTACCGCGCCTGCCAGGTCGTGGGCAGCACCGGATTGGTCCGCGCCGACGTGCGCGTCGATCCGCAGGGACGGCCCTGGGTGCTGGAGGTCAACACCCTGCCCGGCATGACCAGCACCTCCCTCGCCCCCGAAGCGGCCCAGGCGGCAGGCATCGATTTCGAGCACCTCGTTCAGCGCATCATCGATCGATCCCTCGATTAGCCTTTTTCATATTCAATGGTTTTTATGCATCTGAAAGGCTACTTGTGACTCTTGCTCCGGGGCAGGTCGTGCGCGTCAGGTCGAGGCAGTATCTGGTGGAGAATATCCAACAGGGACGCTCAGCAGCAGAAGCTACGCTTGTTGCCCTCTCCTGCCTGGAAGACGACGCTTTGGGAGAGCGCCTGGAGGTGCTCTGGGAGCGGGAGGCCGACGCTCAGGAGGTAAGTGGGACGGCGTGGGGGACCGTAGCCGGGTCCGGATTCGACCAGCCACAAAAATTTTCTGCCTACCTGCACACGTTGCGCTGGCACTGTGTCACCGCTACTGACCCAAAACTCTTCCAGGCTCCTTACCGGGCAGGTATCGAGGTCAAAGCTTACCAGCTTGCGCCGCTGCGCAAAGCTCTGCTGTTGCCTCGGGTAAATTTGTTTATCGCCGACGATGTGGGACTCGGCAAGACGATCGAGGCCGGATTGATCCTCCGCGAGATGCTGATGCGCCAGAAGGTGCGCCGGGTGGTGATCGGCTGCCCGCCGTCGGTGGTGCGCCAGTGGGCGGAGGAGATGGAAAGTCGCTTTGGCCTGCTCTTTCAGATCTTCGATCGCCAGTTCGTCTCCCAGTGCCGTCAGGAGCGCGGCTGGGGAATCAACCCCTGGACAACCCACAGCCGCTTTATCATCTCTCAGGCTCTACTGAGAGACGAAGCGTATGCCGAGCCGTTGCGCGCCTGGCTGGGAGACTTTGCTCCAGGGGCGATGCTCATCCTCGACGAAGCCCACAACGCTGCCCCTGCCAGCGGTACGAAGTACGCCATCGATTCGCAGCTCACGCGGGTCGTGCGCGACCTCGCCCCGCGCTTCGAGCACAAGCTCTTTCTCTCGGCCACTCCGCACAACGGGCATTCCAACAGTTTCGCCGCCCTGCTGGAGATGCTCGATCCCCAGCGCTTCTGTCGGGGAGTGCCGATCAAGAATGCGAAGCAACTGGACGCAGTAATGGTCAGGCGGCTCAAAAGCGACCTCCGCGAAGTGGGCGAAGAGTTTCCGAGGCGCGAGGTGATCGCCCTGCGCCTGGCGGGGCTGGACGAGGATGCGCCGGAGTTGCTCCTTTCGCGCCTATTGGCCGATTATCGCAGGCTACGAGAAACCAAACTCAAAGATGCCCCCCGCGCCCAGGCAACGGCGGCAATGCTGGTGCTCACCTCTCTCCAGAAGCGACTGCTCTCATCGATCGAAGCGTTCTACCGCACGCTCGGTGTGCATAAAAAAGCGCTCGGGCGGCAGGCCGAACGGCGTCCGTTTATCACCCGGAACCTGTCGCTTCTAGTGACAGGGGTTGGCCCCGACGATGAGCGGGCCGATCTTAGCGAGGAGGATGTCGTCCTGGAAGAAGAAGCGCAGATCGAGCGGGCAAGCGCTGCCGGTGCTGCCGAAGATCTAAGCGAAGAAATCGCCCTCGTAGAGCGGATGCTGCAGGTGGCAGGCAGTGTCCGCTACGACCCCGACGTTAAAGTGCTGGCACTGGCGGACTGGCTGCGGGAGAACCTCTGCCCGGATCTGGGCCAGCCCGGTGCGCGCTGGTTAGATCGGCGAGTACTGATCTTTACAGAGTACATCGACACCAAGCGCTACTTGGTGGAGCAGTTAGAGAGCCTCATCGTCCGTTCTGACCGGGCCGAAGAGCGAATCGCTGCTTTTCATGGCGGCATGAGCGACGAGCGGCGCGAAGAGCTGAAAAGCGCCTTCAATGCGGCTCCAGCCGATTCTCCCCTGCGGATTCTGGTCGCCACCGACGCTGCCCGCGAAGGGGTCAACCTCCAAAATCACTGCGCCGACCTGTTCCACTTCGATATTCCCTGGAACCCAGGCCGGATGGAGCAGCGCAATGGCCGCATCGATCGCAAGTTGCAGCGTTCAGCGGCGATCCGCTGCTACTACTTCGTGTTGCCCCAGCGCAGCGAGGACCGCGTGCTGGATGTGCTGGTGCGCAAGACCCAGACGATTCAACAGGAACTGGGCAGTCTCTCGCCGGTACTGGAACAGCGGGTCGAGCGGCTGCTCGAAGCGGGCATTCGCCCGGAGCAAGTGGCCCAGATCGAAGCGGCAATCGAGGGAGCCGACGAGGCGGGAGACGATGGGCCGGGCCTCGCCGCAGTGCGCGAAGAATTAGAAAGTTCGCGGGTGCGCCTTGAGCCGCTGCAAAAGGAACTGGCCGATCTGCAGGAATTGCTCAAGATCTCCCGCGACTGGTTGGGTCTGAGCGACAATCACTTTCGCGAGGCGCTGAATGCGTCGCTTGCCATCCTCGGTGCCGGTGACCTGGTGCCCGTGAGTGAAGCGGAGGCCCGCCACGATCCGGCGCGGGCACGGTGGGTATTTCCAGCCATAGACGAGCGCTTTGGAGCGGACCCGAGTTGGGCTGCGACCCTCGATACCCTGCGCGGAGCGCGGCAACCCGGTCAGAAGCCCTGGCAGTGGCGCAAGGAATCACCGATCCGGCCCGTGATCTTTCGCGATCCGGGCAACCTCGATGGCAAAGTCGTCCACCTGCACCTGGAGCAGCGGGTGGTCAAGCGCCTGTTGGGCCGCTTTCTCTCCCAGGGCTTTGTCCACGACGAACTCAGCCGCGCCTGCGTCGTTCTCACCGATGATCCCAGGCCAAAGGTCGTCGTCCTCGGGCGGCTGTCGCTCTACGGCGAACTGGCGGCCCGCCTGCACGACGAGGTGATTGCGGTGGCAGCCGAATGGATACCGCCTGAAAGGCGCGGACGCAGCAGGCTCCAGCCCCTCACCCTTGCCGGGCAGGGGGACGTGCTCGCTCTGGTCGAAGCGTCCCTGGCAACCCCGCGCCTCTGGGAGGTGGGTGAGAGTGCAAGGGCACTGCTCAAAAATGCCGCCGCCCAGGATGTCGAGGAACTGGAACCGCACCTGAAACGGCGCTCCGACATTTTGGCGGAACGGGCAACGAAGAAGTTGAGTGAGCGCGGCCTCAAGGAAGCAGCCGAGATGCGCAAGTTGCTCGAAGAGCAGCGCAGGCTCATCGAAAAGCGCTTTCAAGACACCGGGGGCGACCGACAACTCGAACTGCGCTTCGCTGCGGACGAGCGGCGGCAATTAGAGGCGGATCGGCGGCACTGGCAACGGCGGCTCACCGACCTCGAAGCGGAGCTGACAACTGAACCCGCCCGCATCGAAGCCAACTACCAGATCAAGGCGGTGCGGATCGAACCGGTGGGCATCGTCTACCTCTGGCCTGTTTCGGGGTGAGATCGTAAAGAGCAGAACATGGCGGACAACACGGTACTACAAGCGCACAGGCAATGGCTGGGACTCCTGCAGCCGGTTGGTCTGGTTGTCTCGCCTCTGGCCCTTGTGCGCGCCGGGGCGATCGTCAATCACAACGTCTTTGCCCTGCAACAGGAATTACAGGATCTGCTCGCCGAAGCCAGAGAAACAGCGGACGGAATCGACAATTATCCTATCGACTTCGAGCGCTTCGCCGGACGCCTTTTGGGCTGGGAAGCTGACGATCTGGCCGGTAGCGCGGACGGGCCAGAATTGCCGGAAGATCTGAGCGTCGCCCTGCCGGATCTAGGAGAACTGCTCACCCCCCGCTACGCAGTCTTTGATCTTGACGCAGAGCGCAAGGGGCTGCTTCTGGTCCAGGTTCTCCCACCGGGAGCGGACCTCGACGCCGCCACCCACGACAGCGCCTGGACGGCCAGTGCCCAGGCCCGGATGGAGCGCTTGCTGCGCGAGAACGAGATCTCCATCGGCATTCTCTGGAATTCTCGAACGCTGCGCCTCATCTACTATCCAAAGGGCGAATCGTCGGGGCACCTCGATTTTCCGGTAGAGACGATGGCCACCGTGGGCGGACGGCCCATTCTCGGTGCGCTACAGATGCTTCTCGGAGCCGATCGCCTCTTTAACCTGCCCGCCGACCGCCGACTGGAAGCACTGCTGGCCGCCAGCCGCAAGTACCAGAACGAAGTCTCAAACCGGCTGGCAGACCAGGTTCTCGACGCTCTATGGGAGTTATTGCGCGGTTTTCAGATGGCCGACGAGGCTGCCGATGGGCGGCTATTGGGCGAGGTGGCCCGGAGCGCGCCCAGCCACATCTACGGCGGGCTGATTGCGGTCCTGATGCGGCTGGTGTTTTTGCTCTACGCCGAGGACCGGGGCTTGATGCCCCAAGATCCGATTTACGAGCGCGGTTACTCGCTCACCGGCCTCTTCGAGCGGTTGCGCATCGACTGGGGCAACTACCCCGATACGATGGACCAGCGCTTCGGAGCCTGGGCCGCACTGCTGAGTTTGTTTCGCCTGGCCTTCGAGGGGGCGGCCCACGGCGAATTTTCGCTACCGGCCCGCCAGGGCCAGTTGTTCAACCCCGACGAGTACCCCTTTTTAGAGGGCCGCCCCTGGCAGACGAACCGGGTAATGGGCGAGCGCATCCAGCCGCCCCGCGTGCCGGACGGAGTGATCTACCGGGTGCTCGACAAGCTGCTCGTACTGGGGGGCGAACGGCTCTCCTACCGTTCCCTCGATGTCGAGCAAATTGGTTCAGTTTACGAGGCGGTGATGGGTTTTGCCGTCGAGCGGGCCGGTGGTCGGTCCATTGGCCTGACGAGCAAGCCCAAAGGCTCGAAGGTCTCGGTGACGGTCGTCGTCGATCTCGATCGCTTGCTTGCGACGAAGCCGGGCGAGCGGGCGAAGTGGCTCAAGGACAACGCCGGGTGCGAAGTGACGGGCAACGCCCTGAACGAACTCAAAAAAGCGACCACCCCCGAGCAACTGAATGCCGCCCTCGAAAAGCGGATCTCGAAGCGCACCGCCGGGCTTTTACCGGCGGGTTCTCTCTACCTGCAGCCAGGCGAAGAGCGGCGGCGAACCGGTTCGCACTACACCCCGCGCACCCTGACCGAACCTATCGTCCGCCACACCCTGGAGCCGGTGATCGCCAACCTGGGAGCCCAGCCCACCGCCGACCAGATTCTAAATCTCAAAATCTGCGACCCGGCGATGGGTTCCGGAGCCTTTCTGGTCGAAGCCTGCCGCCAGTTGGCCGAGCATCTGGTGGAAGCCTGGAACGTGCATCGATCCCAGCCTGCCATCCCCGCCGACGAAGATCCCCTGCTGCACGCCCGCCGCCTGGTCGCCCAGCGCTGCCTCTACGGCGTGGACAAAAACCCCTTCGCCGTCAACCTGGCCAAACTCTCACTGTGGCTGGTCACCCTCGCCAAAGAACATCCTTTTACTTTCCTCGACCACGCCCTCAAACACGGCGACTCGCTGGTGGGCCTGGGCCGCGAAAACATCGGTGCCTTCAGTTGGATACCCCAAGCTCCCCACTACGGGCCGCTCTTCCAGAACATCAGCCGCCAGATCGATGATGCCCGCCACTACCGCGAACAGATTGCCGACCTGGGCGACGACGGTGACACCCAAAAGCGACAACTGCACAAAGAAACCGAGGACGCCCTCGCCGAAGCCCGTCTGGCCGGAGATCTGATCGTCGCCGCCTACTTTTCATCTGAGAAAGACGCAGCGCGAGAAGCCTATCGTAAGGCGGTGCGCCAAAAATTCGAGGACTGGCAAAGTGGCAGCGATTATATCAATGACTTGTTGTCCATTGCCCAAAGTTTGCGCGAACAGGAAAAACCGCTCCCGCCCTTCCACTGGGAGATTGAATTTCCAGAAGTCTTTGGACGCACCAATCCAGGCTTCGACTGTTTCATCGGCAACCCACCGTTCGCCGGGAAGAACACAACGATCAACTCTAATCCAGAGGGTTATCTCGACTGGCTGAAAGTGCTGCATCCAGGCTCCCACGGCAACGCCGATATCGTTGCCCACTTCTTCCGTCGCACTTTCAACCTCCTGAACCAGGGAGGAACCATAGGTTTAATCGCCACCAACACGATTGCTCAGGGTGACACGCGCAGTACCGGCCTGCGCTGGATCTGCTTGAACGAGGGAACGATCTACCGCACTCAAAAGCGCCTGAAGTGGCCTGGCCTGGCTGCGGTCGTCGTCAGCGTGGTCAACATCCATAAGGGAATGTACAGCGGACAGAAAACTCTAGATGGAATTGCAGTTCCAGAAATTACAGCGTTCTTGTTCCATACAGGTGGCAGCGATGATCCTGTTACTTTAGAAGCGAATGCGGGCAAAAGCTTTCAAGGCAGTATCCTTCTTGGCATGGGCTTCACCTTTGACGACACCAATGCTGAAGCCAGCCCGGTTGCCGAGATGGAACGCCTGATCCAAAAAGATCCTCGCAACGCCGAGAGAATCTTTCCCTACATCGGCGGTGATGAGGTCAATAACAGCCCGACCCATGCGCACCGCCGCTACGTGATCAACTTCGCTGACTTTCCTTTGCAAAGAGAAAATTTAGGCAAATCCTGGTTCGTAGCGACAGAACGAGAGCAGGAAACGTGGTTGCGCTCGGGCATCGTACCGGCTGATTATCCTGGGCCAGTTGCAGTTGATTGGCCGGATCTATTGCATATTGTGGAAGAGAAGGTGAAGCCAAGACGATTGCTTGATAATCGAGCTTCATATAGGAAGTTTTGGTGGCAGTTCGCCGAGAAGAGGACCGACTTGTTTCAGGCGATTCAAAGTTTGACACGGGTGTTAGTGATTAATTGCGGGGCATCAAAATTCATATCCTTTACTTGGCTTCAGTCCAACACGATATATGCAAATACGCTCGATATAATTGTTGTAGAAACCGATAACGGTTTTGGTATTCTTCAATCTCGCATACACGAAATCTGGGCTCGCTTCTTTGGATCATCAATGAAGGACGATCTCCGTTACACGCCCTCCGACTGCTTCGAGACGTTTCCGTTCCCAGAAAGTTGGGGGTCGAATCTCATGCTCGAAGCAGCAGGCCAGGAATATTACGGGTTTCGGGCTGCTCTGATGATCCGCAACAATCAGGGCTTGACCGATACCTATAACCGCTTTCACGATCCTAATGAGTTCAATCCCGATATTCTCGAACTGCGGGAGCTGCACGCTGCGATGGACCGGGCCGTGCTCAATGCTTACGGTTGGACGGATATTCCAACAGGTTGTGAGTTTTTGCTCGATTACGAGGACGAGGAATCCGAGGAGGAGAGTAGCAGTCGGCAGAAGAAGAAGCCCTGGCGATATCGGTGGCCCGATGAGGTGCGCGACGAGGTGCTGGCACGGTTGCTGGAGCTGAATCGGCAACGGGCGGAGGAGGAGCAGTTTGCGGGGCTGGCTGCGCAACAGGCACCGGCTAAGCGCAAGGGCGGGCCAAGAGCCAGGAAGCCGGAACAGGAACCACCTGCACTGCCAGGCTTGTAGGCACCTGGGTAGCGGTCGAATAGAGCCAGTGGTTGCCAACTATTGAAGCAGTGTTGATCCGTCTACGAGTGCGTACTCTACCTTGCTTTTGATCTTTGCCTGGGTGCAACGGATTTCAAGAAAGAGACTACTTCCTGGAACAAGCGATGCTGCGACATTTTGGTGATGTCATCATCGGTTAGTTCGCTTAGCAGCACTGTAACGTCGGGTAAAAGCCGTTCTCTAGCCAGGCTTTGAAGAAGCTGCTTGGGAGCTGATTGGGTCAAATTTTGCTCTACGGCTGTTAACTTTCGCCCATCTTTCAATTTCGATTCGACAATCGAGGGATCTGCGAAAAAAACAATCTCCAGTTCAGGAAGTGCGACCAGTATTCGATAAGGCTGCGCTGGTGTAACCCAGTTCAAGTAGCTCTCAAGCTCTTGTTTTCTTATTCTTGCCAGCTCTGGGTCGTTTGTGTCTGCATCCATCACGACAAGCAATGGATGGGGCACTCCAACAATAATGGTTCGGGCAACGATAGAAAGCCGATTTCTGCTGTTAGCGACGAAGTAACGAAATTCAAATTCTTGAGCTTCAGGAATAGCTTTCAAAATTGTCTCAAGCAGAAGTTTATCAAGTTCCGTTTCGACAACTACTTCTATCTTCATGGGTTGCTCTCGTAGTCAGCTTTTAGATCCAGCAATGCCTCTTTTCGCTCAACTGCTTGTCGCAGCTTTCGTCTCACACCATCCATCATACGCTGCTGTGGAAGGGTAGCGTCGATGTCTTCAGCAGTCCACAGCAGTACGTTGAGAGGAGTCGCAAAGGAGGCGTAGAGCTTTGCGACCTGCGTAAAACCAGATGCACTGACCAAAATACCCATCGTGAGTGGCGGTCTCCCTTCAAGCCGAAAACGGAGTTTAGCCAGCGGTTCTACATCAACTTCTTTACTCAGACACTTTGATTCGACCAGGAAAGTGCCAAGTCGAGTATAGATGGCTCCATCAATTTGTTCGAGGGTGCCGAGTCTGAGTTGTTCGGAGGTGAAACCGTAAGGCCATCGAACTTCCTCGTATCGTGTACTTTCCAGCTCAAGGTCGAAACCACGCAAAAATATGTATTCGAGGGCGTAGCCCCTTCCTCCCCAGGCTCCCATAGGTTTGCCCTCGCGCAAGCGTCGCCAGTGCCTCATGAGCTGGCGATGGGTCAAAGATTTTGCTCTGCTCAACCGCTCGGCATCTGTCATACACGCTTCCACACAGTTTAGAAATTAGAGCAGGGCAAGTATGCACAGAGCAACAACTTACACCTGCCAGACAAAGTCCCTGACAAGTGGAACCGAACCGGCAGGCCGGTCATCTCCCGCCTGAGTTTGAATCTGCTGCCGGAGAAGTCCTCGTTCGCTTTCTGCCAACCGGATACGTACCTCCGTCTCGCATTGGTCACGACCTGAGTCCCTTGCAGCAGCGGTTGCTCGAAGTGCTGGCTGTTACTGGCTCAGCTTCCCTGAGCACGATCAGGACTCACCTGGATCCACCCGTCCCCGAACGTACCGTTCAAGAGAACCTGCAGCTGCTTCGTCGGTTAGAACTGGTAGGTTCTTCAGGCAAGGGACGGGGTGCGCGCTGGTTATTGAATGCTACAACCTAGCACATATAAGGACATTTGTTCCGCGCCATTCCGCGTCATTCCGCGCCATTCCGCGCCATTCCGCGTGATCGCCTCATGGATAAAATCTGCTACATCGCCTCTATCTAGTCGATTGGTTGCTCTAGAAACAGCCTCTAGAATCGTTCTCAGTTCGCGAGCGAGTTTAGTGTCTCCGAGTGCCCGGAAACGAAGTGCTCCAGGAAAGAAGGCTACTTTTCTTGTAATAGCTCGAAGGTTTCTTGTGAGGTACGAGGAGGAAAGCCTTGCAGTCTTCTTCGAGTAGACTGTCTTCGTACCCGTTTTGTAGAAATCCATGATCCGGCGAGTAAAGATTACTGGCTATAAATCTCTAAGGGATGTGGAGATCAACCCTTTGCCCCAGATAACGCTGATATTTGGGCCTAACGCAGCGGGTAAGAGCAACCTCTTCGATGCGCTGGGCCTGCTTAGTCGCACAGCTGGAGCCAATGCAACCCTGAAAGATGCGTTTCGAGCCCACAGAGGAACGCCCCTGGAGGCTTTTAGCTTCGATGAGACAGGATTGGAGGGTCTATTAAAAAAGAAAAGTGCCCAGTTTACGATCGAAGTGGATGTGTCCTTGTCTGACTCGGTTATATCGCTTGTCGAGGCAGAAATAAAGCAAATGCGTTCGGGTCTGACTGAAGAGCATAGCAAAGAGCGAAGAATTGTCGAAAAATTGCTGAGGTACAGGCTGACAGTCGAAATCTTGACAGATTCGGGCCATCTTAGAGTTTTAGACGAGTATCTGGCAGCCGTCAGCCGCACAGGCGAACGCAAGAAGAGCAGAAATCCATTTATCGAAAGTGTATACGAAAAAGAACCGGGCCGGATACGACTGCGAATGGAAGGACAGTCGCATCCAACGGATTATGAGATGGGATTGGATTATACTCTAGTCTCTCGACCCCTGTATGTTCCGCATTATCCGCATATTACCGCTTTTAGAGAAGAACTCAAGCGATGGAGGTTCTACTACCTTTCTCCTGAGGCGATGAGAGCAGAAGCTCCTCTGAAGCAGGTTGAAGTTCTTGACTACATGGGCGAGGATCTAGCCCCCTACTTCAATTCGCTCAAAGCAACGAATGAAAAGCAGTTTAATACTTTAGTAAAAACTTTTAGAACCATACTTCCGCAAATAGAAAAGCTCGATATTGAACGTTCAGCGGATGGGCTGCTGAGATTAACGGTGCAAGAAAATGGAATCCATTATTCGGCACGAGTCGTTTCTGAGGGAACACTGAGACTCCTTGGTTTACTTGCGATCACCAATCCGATGACACCGGCGAGCGTTGTCGGTTACGAAGAGCCGGAAAACGGGGTACATCCGCGACGTTTAGCGCTGATCGCCAGACTTCTAATTGGTGCTGGCCAGCGGGACACCCAGTTCATCGTCAATAGCCACTCGCCTGTTCTGCCCGAATATTTTGATGATATAAACTTAATAATGTGCCGTCGCTTGAGCGGCCAAACAGTTTTTGAGCCTTTTGACAGCCTGGGCAATCTTTATAGAAAAGAAGACATCGAAAAAGCATTGGAAGATGAGCCGCTGCCTTTGAGTTCAAGGTTGGTCAGAGGCGATTATGGCGGATAAGATAAGACTCGGTTATTTTCTGGAAGATAGTGGTCACGAAGAATTTATCCTGGGTCTTGTAGAGCATATAGCCGAAGAAGCAGGATACCACCGTCAGCAGCTCAGCAACGATGTTAGAAACTCTACCGGCGGCAAGGGCCGGGTCATCTCTGCTCTACAAAAGTTTTTGCAGGAGCTTAGAGTTGGAGACAACAATCCGTTCGACTTCCTGATAGTTGCAATAGATGGCAATTGCACTGGCTTTCTACAAAAACGTACAGAGGTCCAAGAGCTGGCTGAGCGCTCAAAATTTACTGGCAACATCATCTGTGCTATCCCCGATCCTCATATAGAGCACTGGTACATGGCAGATCCGCTATCTTTTAAAAAGGCTACAGATCTTGACTCTCAACCTGTTCCACCCAAATACAAGTGCGAAAAAGAGATTTATAAAAAGGCACTTATCGAAGCTTTTGCAAAATGTGGTGTCATTCCACCTTTGGACGGCATAGAGTACGGAAGAAACTTTGCCCTGGAGATGAACCTCTACGACGCATGTCAGAGGTGTCCTTCCCTCGGTCATTTCGTCGATGAGGTTAGAACGGCCCTTGCTTCGGTTCTCAGATAAATACTTTCTCGAACGATTGCCATCGTGCAAAAACTACCAAAGAAGCTTTGGAGCCGGTAGGATAGGGT
Organism: Gloeobacter kilaueensis JS1; assembly: GCF_000484535.1. NCBI lineage: Bacteria > Bacillati > Cyanobacteriota > Cyanophyceae > Gloeobacterales > Gloeobacteraceae > Gloeobacter > Gloeobacter kilaueensis. The sequence continues at coordinate 743,615 of NC_022600.1, forward strand.
ACATTTGTTTATCAGGCTGTGCTTCCAGACATGGCAGACTCTTCCAAACACGTCCGGCAAAGCCTCGTCGATGCTCTGCAACTTGATCTAGTCGGCCCGCTACCAGAAGATCAACGGTACCAGGACGAGGTGTTGCCTCAGCCTCCTTCCCGCTGGTATCTGAGTGGGTTTCTCGTTCCCTACGAGGCGAAGATCGAGCAGCGCTCCGACGATGTGAGTGCCGACGATCTCGACCTGGTAGAAGGGTCAGGAGCGGGGGACGACGAGGCGGCTCCCGAGGCCGCTTCCGCCCGCAAGGCGTTTTTTCCGTCCTCGATGGGCGTGAGCTTTCTGGTCTCCTCCGAGGTTGAGAACTTGCGAGTCGTGATTGAGGGAGGTGACTACACTCCGCTGCCCCAGGTGCAAGAGACGACGCAGACCGACGCAAAAGAGCAGGTAGATCAAGCTACCGACGCCCAGGGACAAGTCTGGAAGCGGACGGCCCGCAAGTGGTCGCTTACCGTACCGCTTCTTAAAGAAGAACAGGCGTCCTCGCGTTCGAGTCATTCGATGCAGTCGCTATCAGTGGCTGAAAGCGGCGGGTTACAACTGGTTCTCTCCGTCCGCCCCGTGCAAAGTGGGGTGCCAGTACCGGCGGGCACGCGCTCGGTGTCGATTTTTCTGGTCAACAATCGGCGACCGGCAGGAGATGGTGAGCGCGACACTGCTTTTATCTTCCAGGCGGCCCTGAGCATCCACTGCGCAGCAGGGTTCGTGGCCCGCCCCGATCCCAGGGGCCAGGGCGGCGATGCGGATGAGCAGGTGGCGGATCTGCAGTTTCGAGACGCCTGCGAGTACGCGGTGGGCCACAACGTATCGGCGGTGGCCCGGCTAAATGCCGATGGCCGCTGCCGCTGCGTCAGCACTGCCTGGCTGCCCACAGCCGAAGTGGAGAAGGTGGTGCCCGTCTCGATCGCCGGTGTCGAGCTGGGTATGGAAAATCTGGCGGCGGCGAAGGATGCAGATGCGGTGGCGGCGATGCTGGCGGCCCTGCCCGATCGGTACGCGGACTGGATTGCTGAGCAGCGGGCGAAGCGGCCCGACGGAGAGCAGCGACGCCAGGTGGCCGACCGGCTGCTCCACCGCGCTTCGGTGGCCAGACAGCGCATCGAAGCGGGGATCGCGTGCCTTGCCGACCCTCAAGTGCTGGAGGCGTTCCGGATTGCCAACCGGGCGGTAGCGAGTGCGATTCGCCGGCGAGCGAGCTTCGATGGCACCTGTACGCCCGAAACCGCCAGGGCTCCTGCCTGGCGGCCTTTTCAGCTGGCTTTTATTTTGATGAACCTGCGGGGCATCGCCGAGCCGTCCCACCCGGATCGCGAGGTGGTGGATCTGTTGTTCTTCCCGACGGGCGGCGGTAAGACCGAAGCCTATCTGGGCCTGGCGGCGATCACCCTCGTTCTGCGGCGGCTCAAGAACCCGAGCATCGCCTCGGCGGGCCTCAGCGTCCTGATGCGCTATACCCTGCGCCTTTTGACCCTCGACCAGTTGGGCCGCGCTGCCACTCTCATCTGTGCCCTCGAACTGGAGCGGCAGGCAAACGTTGCCAGACTCGGACCCTGGCCGTTCGAGATTGGCCTCTGGGTAGGCCAGTCCGCAACTCCCAACCGCATCGGCAAAAAAGGCGATAACGACCGCTACAGTGCTCGGGCCCGGACGATTGCCTTTCAAAACAACGATCGCAAACCCTCGCCCATCCCGCTGGAGAACTGCCCCTGGTGCAACGAAAAATTCAAGACGGCCTCCTTTCAACTTTTGCCCAACGCCGACAGCCCGACCCGGCTTTCGGTTGTCTGCCTTAACCGCAAGCGCACTGCCAGCGGCCAGTTTATCTGTCACTTCCGCTCGAATAATCCGTTGCCGGTGCTGGCGGTAGACGACGAGATTTATCGGCGACTGCCCTGCTTTGTGATCGCCACGGTCGATAAGTTTGCCAACCTGCCCTGGGTAGGCGAAACTGGGGCGCTCTTTGGCAAAGTCGAGCGCTACAGCGACCAAGGCTTCTTTGGACCGACAGATCCGGGCAAGGGCCAGCCGTTGGGCGGTTCCCTTGCCCCGCCGGATCTGGTCATTCAAGACGAGTTGCACCTGATCTCCGGTCCCCTGGGCACGATGGTCGGGCTGTACGAGACGGCGATCGACGCGCTGTCGAGCCGCTTCGACGCAGAAGGCCGGTCGATTCGGCCCAAGATTATCGCTTCGACGGCGACGGTGCGGCGGGCAGAAAAACAGATCCGCGCCCTGTTTGGCCGCACCCAGGTGGATGTCTTTCCACCGCCTGGCCCGGATCGGCGCGATGCCTTCTTCGCCCGAACCGTTCCGACCAGTGAGAAGAACGGGCGACTGTATCTCGGAGTGGCAGCCCAGGGCAGATCCCTCAAGGTCATCCTCCTGCGGGTCTATCTGGCGCTGTTGGGTGCGGCGATGCGCGAATGGCAGCGGGCGGGCGGCAAGAAAAGTCTGACCAATCCTGCCGATCCCTACATGACCCTGCTCGGGTACTTCAACGCCTTAAGAGAACTGGGCGGCAGCCGCCGCATCGTCGAGGACGAAGTCAAGTCGCGCCTGGCTCGCTGCAGTATCCGGCGGCGCGTGGGCGAGGCGGAGGACGAGGGACTGTTTGCCGACTGGGTGATGGGTGAGCCACGAGAACTCACCTCGCGGGTCTCCACCAGTGAGGTAGCCGATACCAAGCGTCGCCTCGCTCTCCCCCATGCACACAAAGAACACATCGATGTGGCCCTCGCCACCAACATGATCTCAGTTGGTCTTGACATCACCCGCCTGGGCTTGATGGTGGTCCTGGGTCAGCCAAAGACCGCCTCCGAATATATCCAGGCCACCAGCCGGGTCGGTCGCGACGACGAACGCCCAGGGCTGGTCGTGACCTTGATGAACGTGCATCGCCCCCGCGACCGCTCGCACTATGAGCGCTTCGTTGCCTATCACGAGAGCTTCTACCGGGCAGTGGAAGCAACCAGTGTTACCCCCTTCTCGCCTCGGGCTGTCGATCGCGGCCTCGCCGGGGTAGTCGTTGCCCTCGCCCGTTTGGGAGATGGCAGGCTCACCCCACCGCTCAACGCCCACGAGATCCTCACCTACTGCAAAGATCTAGATTTTGTCGTCGAGGCAATTGCCCGCCGCGCCGAAGCCTCCGACCCAGATCTGCGGGCAGAAGAGGCAGCCAGCCTGCGCAGCCATATTCGAGCCAGGGTGAAAAACCTGCTCGACGACTGGCAGACGATCGCCCGCGACCGGGGAGCCTTGCAGTACCAGCGGGAAGTAGGGGGTGCTCCGCCGCTACTCTACGACCCTCTGGACCCGGAACTGGAACTGCAACCTGCGGTCTGCCGCAAATTCAAGGCCGGGCGCTCCCTTAGAGATGTCGAGCCGACAGTCAACCTGTGGATTCGCAATGTCAACGGTCAGGAAGTGCAAGGAGAGGACGACTGATGCCCAACCCGTCTAAGCACCCACCCGGTGAACTGCGTCGCAGCCAGATCCTTACTACTTACGGTCCGGGCTCGATGATCGATATGCCCAATCACTCGGTGGTGATCGGGGGGCTCAACCACTGGTCGGAGGCAGGTAGAAAGCTGGTCGAAGAGGAGCGCCTCGCCGCCAAGGTCGCCAGGCTGCTCGAGGTGAGTTCGATTCAGCTCTATACACCGCCCTGCGACGGCTCCGACCCGAATGCTCCCCGCACGGGCATCACGGCCTTTACCTTTCCAACCTGGTTTTTGGCTCAGGTCAACCAGAGCCTCACCTACGCCGGCAGAGAATACCGGAGCCGTCCCCTGGTTCCCGCCAGGCAACTCGTCGATGGGGGCAACAGTTATTTTGGCGAAGATCGAAAAAAAGTGCCGGTGGTGCCGGTGCGCTTTGTGCGCTCCTGTATCAACGGTCATCTCGCTGACATCGATTGGCCGGCGTTCGTCCACGACGATTTTGCCTCCAGTTGCAGAGGCCCCCTGTGGCTCGACGAGGGCGGCTCCGGCTCCGATTTTGCCGATATTTTCGTGCGCTGCGAGCGCTGCAGCAAGCGCCGTCCCCTCTCCAACGCCACCTTAGCGAAGGTGCTCGGTCCCTGCCGGGGAGAACGGCCCTGGCTCGGTCAGGGACAGACAGCAAGCGAGCCCTGTCGCGGTGAACACGATCAGGTGCAGTACGCACGGTTACTGGTGCGTTCGGCCTCCAACGCCTACTTCTCACAGACTCTGAGCGTTATTTCGCTGCCGGACAACGATGCGAAGGTGCGCGAAGCGGTGGGCAAAGTCTGGCAGAACACCTTGCAGGTTGTGGAAAATATCGAGACTTTGCGGATGCTCCGCAACCTGCCCCAGGCCAAATCAGCCCTCGAAGGTCTGGCTGAAGAAGCGATCATGGCCGAGATCTTTCGCCGCCGCGCCGGAGGCAGTTCCGACACCGAACCCGGTAAAAGCATCAAGCAGGTGGAGATTGAGACGCTTCTTTCAAGTCCTGATTCTGAGCGCGAGGACGTGCTGGAGGGCGACTTCTACGCCACCACCCGCGATCTTTCGGGTCTGGAGCCCGGTTTTGCTGAACGCATCGATCGGGTGGTACTCGTCCACCGCCTCAAGGAAGTGATCGCCCAGGTCGGCTTTACCCGCTTTGAACCGGTCATGCCCACCATCGACGGAGAACTCGATATCGGTGTGCGCCGCGCTGCCCTCGACATCGAGCCGAGTTGGGTGCCTGCGATCGAAAATCGCGGTGAGGGTGTATTCATCGCTTTTAAGAAGCAGGCGATCGATGCCTGGCTGGCTCGACAGGAGGTCAGAGCCAGGGGCAAAAAGCTAAAAGCAGGTTTCGATACCTGGCGGCGGCGACGCGGTATTACTGAACACCAGTTTCCTGGTCTACCGTATGTAATGCTCCACTCACTGTCGCACCTGCTCATCACTGCTGTTTCGCTGGAGTGTGGTTATAGTGCCACTGCCATTCGTGAACGCATCTATGCCGGCGATGCGGGCCACGGCATCTTGCTCTATACCGGCTCCACCGGCAGCGAAGGCACCCTGGGCGGCCTGGTGGGCGTCGGTAAACACATCGAAGGACACCTGCGCTTTGCCCTCGAACTTGGGCAACTGTGCTCCAACGACCCGGTCTGTGCCGGGCACGACCCCGACAGTCATCAGGAGGAGCGCTTCCTGCACGGGGCTGCCTGCCATAGCTGTCTACTCATCGCCGAGCCCTCCTGCGAGCGGGGCAACGAGTTTCTCGATCGGGCTCTGGTCACTCCCACGGTCGAAGGTCTGGGAGCCGAGTTCTTCTTTGAGAAGAACCTGAACCTGCTATGAATCCGGCTGTATTGCGGGGACTGAGCCGGACGAACCTGGAGGCTCTGGCCGCTGCCCTCGAATCGGGTCGGATAGTACCGCCTTACTCCCGCCTTGGGCTGCAGGCGCTGGTAGGCGCTCTTCAGGCAGAACCTGCGGCAGCAGAGATGGCGCACCTGGCAGCCCAGGGAATGCAACCCATTCACATCGCTTATCTGCTGCGCGCTTTGGTTGCCGAACGGGCGGACGCCCAGCAACTGCGCGATCAGATAGAAATTGTCTGGACTGGAGACGATTTGCTGGCAATCACGGGCCGCGATACCGCCGTAGTCGTGCGGGAACTCTTTGCGGCGGCCCGTAAAAGTGTCTTGATCGCCAGTTACGCCCTCGATCGGGGCGAAAAAGCAATGGCACTGTTTGGCGAACTGGCAGCCAGGCTGGACAATGAGCCGGGCTTTACCGTGCGCGTGTGCCTCAATATTCATCGTCCTACTCAAAGTAACCAGAGCGAAGCGCAACTGGTAGAAGCGTTTGGGAAACTTTTTCGCGAAGAGATCTGGCCGGGCTCGAAGCTGCCGCAGGTATTCTACGATCCGCGTGCCCTGCAAAAAGGCGGAAACGAACGTGCCTGTCTCCATGCCAAGTGCGTGGTCATCGATCAGCAAAAAGCCCTGGTCACTTCCGCCAACTTTACCGAGGCGGCCCACAAAAGAAATATCGAAGTGGGTGCGCTCCTGAGCGATCAGGCCACCGCCAGTGCGCTGTGGCAGCAGTTTGCGTTGCTGATTCAAAAAAGGAACCTGCTGGCGCTGTATCCGGTGTGAGCGTGTTATCCCAGTACCCTTAGATACTCGCGGTCGAAGGCCGCCGCCAACCCTTCGCGCTGGGCGTAGGGGCCGGGGCGGTAGGCGGAGGAGCGCACACCCTGCTGGGTACGTTCACAGATCTGCCAGTCCTGGCGGTTGATCTCATCCCAGAACAGCACCGCATCGCTTGCATCGAAGTCCGGCTTTGCCATCTCTGTCGGATCGAAGTACCACTCACAGACGATCCGGGTCCGGTCCACCGCCTCCGGCCAGAGAGAATGGACCATCGCGTAGTCGGGATGGAGACTAAATAGCAGATTGGGAAAGAACGTGTAGTAGTAGGCCCGCTCCAGGTCTGCGCCTGAGACCGTACCCACCGCCGGACGGGAGCGGCGGCCACTTGTCGTCAGTCCGGCCCCCGGCTGTACGCTCATATAGCCCCCCAAAATCGGGCCAGAAAGAAAATCGTTGCGGCCACTGTCGGCGGGCGAGAGCGGCACCAGGCCGGGATGGATGGGCGGGCAGTGGTAGCACTCGCTGTAGTTCTCGAAGATCATCTTCCAGTTGGCGGCCACCTCGTAGTGAATGTGCGCACCCCGGCGCAAGCGGTCCAACTGCCAGGGAGCGAAGCGGCCCACGAGGGGAGCCATCGCCTGCTCGAAAGCCTGTGCCTCCGAATCGAGGTTGACCCAGAGAAAACCTTCCCACTCGGCGATGGCACAGCCCACCAGCGGCCAGTGGGCGATGTCAAAATCGGGCACCTCGTCCATGTGGGGGGCGCTCACCAGGCTGCCGTCGAACCGGTAGCTCCAGGCATGGTAGGGACAGCGGATGGTGCCGCTAAATTGGCCCTCACCTGAACGACACAGGCGCGTTCCCCGGTGGCGGCAGACATTATAAAAGGCGCGAATCGCCCCATCGTGGCCGCGAACGATAATCAAGCTCTCCCCATCGACATCGACAAGAAAGTACGCACCGGGGCTTTGTAGCTGCTCAGCGCGACCGACGCACAGCCAGTGACGGCGGGTAATCATCTGGCGCTCCCGCTCGAAGATGGCCTCAGAAGTGTAGTAGATGCCTTCGAGGGTGCGATCGCCCGCTTCGATGCGCGCTCGCTGAAAGGTCGTCATTGCCCTGGTACCTGTAAATGCCCGGCACCACTCTAATAGAGAAGCCCCGCTTCTAGACGAATTCGTAAGTAATCAGCAGACAGGCAGCAGCCATGGCACATAGCCCGAGTAGAAAGCAGACATCGGCGATGCTCTCCAGCCGTTCTTTGAGGGTCTGACGCGTGGAGCGCGTTCTCAGGCCAAAGTAAGCAAGAACGCAGGCCAGCAAAAAAATAATCGAGTCGATAGCGAGCAGATCGTCGCCCAGTGTACTGACCAGTTTGATCCGGTGGCTTATCTGCAACAGGCCAATCGCCGTCAGACAGACGCCCAGCATCGCTGCCGACGTCGAAAAGATGTAGATCGATAGATCCTGGTCCAGCTTTGCCTGCGAACGCGGTCGCTTGACAAGGGAGTCTCTAAGACCTTTCACCGCTGAAGCTCGCATCTAATTGCAGCTATTGTCCGCCATCGGAGCCAATATGCGCTGCTTCGATCAGGCGCTGAGTTTTTTGTGCAGCAGCAACTTGCGGTCGCCCAAGAGGGGCCATTCCTGCTCGGTGCGCTCGAGTTGATAGCCCAGGCCGTAGTAGAGGGCGAGCGCTCCCCGGTTACGTTCCATGACGTGCAGGTTGACGGTGGACTGGTTCCAGCGCCGCACCAGCTTCTCGACTTCAAGCAACAGAGCGCGGGCGACGCCCTGGCGGCGATAGGTGTTGCTCACCGCCAGATTCGAGATGTAGGCGAGTCGAGTCGAGCCGCCCAATCCCGGCGGCATCCACCACTGCTGGGGCAGGCTGCGCAGGGCCACCTCGACCGTACCGGCGGTGTGCTCCTCCACCAGGGCCACCAGGCAACTGTAAAAGGCAGGGGGCGTGCGCAACCGCAGGCTGATCTCCGCTTTCAGCCCCGCCTGAATCCAGGGTTGAATCCAGCGCGTCAGCCCCACCGGCGGATGGAAGCACTCAGTCAGGATGGCAGCGATGCTGCCCGCGTCCTCGGCTATCGCTGGCCGGATCGTAAAGGCGGGCTCGTTCGCTTCCTGCTCGCTGCTGAGTTCAAAACTTTTCATGCGGGATGGGGGCGGGTTTGCGCTGCGAGGCTCTCAGGCTGGGATCGTACTTCTCGCCATTTTACGCCCACCGCTTTATAGTCCGCTGCCTCGGGTAGGGGAGACAGTGGCGGAGGCGACTGCCCGCTAACGTAGAATCGATCCGACGCTTCAACGCTGGGTGCGGCTATGTGTGGAATCGTAGGCTACATTGGCGAGCGCGCCGCGCTGCCTTTTCTGGTCGATGGTCTCAAGCGCCTGGAGTACCGGGGCTACGACTCGGCGGGCATCGCCACCGTGGGCGGGAGTGGCCTCGAATTGGTGCGGGCCAAGGGTAAACTCCATAACCTCGAACAGAAACTCGAAGGGGCGTACCGCACCACCGCCACCATCGGCATCGGCCACACCCGCTGGGCCACCCACGGTAAGCCGGAAGAACACAACGCCCATCCCCACACCGACGCGAGCGGGCGGCTGGCGGTGATTCAAAACGGGATCATCGAAAATTACTCCGAGCTGCGCACGGCCCTCAAGGAGCGCGGCTGCCTTTTTAAGTCCGAGACCGACACCGAGGTGATTCCCCACCTCATCGCCTGTCATCTTGACGGTCGCACTCTGCTGGAGGCAGTGCTTGCTGCCGTGCGCGAGCTGAAGGGAGCCTACGCCATCGCCGTGCTGAGCGCTGACTTTCCAGACGAGATGATCGTCGTGCGCCAGCAGGCACCGCTGGTGGTGGGCTACGGCGACGGTGAAAATTACTTTGCAAGCGACGTACCTGCCATCGTCTCCCACACCACCCGCGTCCTGACGTTGCAGGACGGCGAGTGCGCCCGGATCACCCGCACGGGCGTCGAGGTCTACGACTTTACGGGTCACAAGTTGCGCCGCTCGCCCCGCACCCTCAACTGGAACCCAAGCCTGGTCGAAAAGCGCGGCTTTCGCCACTTCATGCTCAAAGAAATCCACGAACAGCCGGGGGTGATCCGCGACAGTTTAGAAGACCGCATCGGCGATCGGGGCAGCCCCGTCCGCCTCGGCCTGCCCACCGACTTGTTCGCTGGACTTGAGCGCATCTATATCATTGCCTGCGGCACGAGCTGGCACGCCTCGCTGGTGGGCAAGTACCTCATCGAATCGCTTTCGGGCCTGCCCACCGAGGTCAACTACGCCAGCGAATTTCGCTACAACCTACCGCCTCTGAGTGACCGCATCCTGGTCATCGGCGTCACCCAGTCCGGCGAGACCGCCGATACGATCGAAGCGCTAAAAGTCGCCCACCAGCAGGGCGTGCGCATCCTGGGGATCACCAACCGCCCCGAAAGCTCCCTGGGCCAGAAGTACGAGCACATCATCGACACCCGCGCCGGGCTTGAAATCGGCGTCGCCGCCACCAAAACCTTTACAAGCCAGCTCATCGCCTTTTATCTGCTCGCTCTACAACTGGCCCACCTGCGCGACACCCAGACGCCTGAGCGCATCCACGAAATTCTCACCGGCCTGCAGCAACTGCCCACCCACATCGAGAACATCCTCGACACCCAGGAGCGCTACATCACCGAACTGGCCCGCGAATTTGACGCCACCCGCGACTTTATCTTTGTCGGTCGGGGCCTCAACTATCCGATCGCCCTCGAAGGTGCCCTCAAGCTCAAAGAAATCTCCTACATCCACGCCGAGGGCTATCCGGCGGGCGAGATGAAGCACGGCCCCATCGCTCTCCTCGATGCCGCCGTCCCCGTCGTCGCCATCGCCGTTCCGGGCAAAGTCTACGAAAAGGTGCTCTCCAACGCCCAGGAAGCCAAAGCCCGCGACGCCCGCCTCATCGGCGTCGCTCCCCTCGACGACCCGGCAGCAGTCGAGACTTTCGATCAGATTCTGCCGGTGCCGGTGGTAGACGAACTGCTCTCGCCCATCCTCACCGTCGTGCCCCTGCAACTGCTCGCCTACCACATCGCTGCCCGTCGTGGCCTGGACGTAGACCAGCCGAGAAACCTGGCAAAAAGCGTCACAGTTGAGTGAGAACAGTGGACGTGGTCCAGCTTTGTATTCGAGGGCTGGGTACCGGCAGCTGTTGTCTTTTTAAGAATTCAGGCAAAAGCCGCAGAGACAATATCTATCAAGATTGAACGCAGTGTCATATCTGCTGTTCTTTCGTAGACTGTAGATGTGAAACTTGCTTCTTTTAAAAACTCGATGATGCTGTGATTCTCTGGCTCATGACTTGTGTACCATTTGCAAGCTGCCAGTTGCTTTAGAACGCTTTGAGCGGCTCTTATACGCTCCAATGACAAATTAAAAGCTCTGCTCTCTGATTGATCGTTGAGCATGACAATCCCACCAACATTTCTTGTAATTTTACGAATGTTGATCCAGTTATCGCGTCTTGGTACTCTAACAACATGTACTATGGCTTCGCTAACTAATAAGTGTTCCAAAAATCCAGAAATAGAAAGGAAGGGATTGTCCCAGTAAGACAGTAATCTTTCATCCTGAATACTAATTGGAAAAACTTCCTCCAGCACGCCCGGCTCACTCTCTTGCAGAAAGCTATAGTATCTATCGCGACTGAATCCGGCGACTGCTTTGTTGAAATCTTCTATGTACGAATTATTAGCTCTCGCCAAAACTCTGTTGACTCGACCTTCAACCTGCTCAATATAATCTTTCACATTGTCGTAGAAATCTGTGTGAGCGAGATTGTTTAACAGCAACTTAACGTGAAATGTACGGTTGAGTTCATCGAAAAAACAGGGATTTTCGTTTCAGGCAGAGAATAAATTCCAAATTGCTTAAGCAATTCGAGAGCAAAGTCGTAATGTGTGAAACATGCCAGGTAAGTGATGTAATTGCTTTCATGTTTAGGAAGGTGCTGACGCTCGTTCAAAGCCATTTCAAGCACCTGCATATCAGGTCTCTCAAGAGCAGTTATAATTCTCGAAAATTTGCTCATAATCCTGGTACCTCTGCCTATTCAAGTATAAGGGTACGAAAACACAGCGTCTTTTAGGTTGCCCCATCGCGCTTTCTACTGGGCCAGTGGTTCTGGCTTCTCATTACCCAGGAGCATTGGATCGCGTACGGAACCGTTATCTTCCAATACGTCGTGGTAGGCCCAGGGTCCTTCATTCTGTGGATAACCGCCTTGCGGCTCGGGCAACCAGGGTACTTCCAGGGAGGGGGCAGGCTCGACGCGCAGGATCTGGCCGCCAAATCTGCTTTGTAGACCCTGGGCAATCTCTGTACAATCTTTGTCTGCCACGGCACCGGTTCTTAAGCTGGAGCGAGAGTCTCTCCTGGAAGTTTGGCTTCATCGTCTTTTGTACGCCAGTACTGCAGAAGGTCGCTATCTTGAAGTGACAGGGCCGATGGTCAGGTGCAAGGACTTTGAACTCGATATCCTCAGTGGGGGATAAAGCAAGAAGAGATTTGTTCGATTCTCGCTCTGCGCAGATGGTAGCTTCTCGTTAACTTTCTACAGCGTTGTCTTCCGCATCGGGACGGGACGTGTATCATTCCTCATTGTTCCGTAGAGAGTGTGGTGTGATGCACAGAAATTGGGGTATCCGACACTTCCGGCGGGGAGAGCTTCCCGGTGCTTCTTTGCTGCTGTCGCTAGGTCTTGCGACGACGCTGCTCATCCAGACGGCTCCAGCGCAGGCCCAGGTGAATTTTGCCCCGGTGCAGAATCTGGTAGACCGGGATGAAAATGTTGCGCTCGTGCTCGGCGACTTTGACAATGACGGCGACCTCGACATCGTGACCGCTCCTGAGGGCAGCAGCAATGATTGCTGCCTGTCGCGGTTTACCAACGGCGGGGCGGCCAATTTTGGCTCTCCGGATACCCTGCCCCTGCCGGGGGCGAACCGGAATCTGGCCCTGGTCGCAGGTGATCTCAACGGCGACGGCGATCTGGATCTGGTGACGAGCAGTTACGCGCTCTACTCCTACGGTTTTGGCACCCTGGGGGTTTTAGAAAATCGCGGCAAAGGGAGCGGCACGTTCGCGGTGCGCCTGAACCAGTACCGTAGCGCTCCGCCTGTGTCGATCACCCTCGGGGATCTCGACGGCGACGGCGATCTCGATCTGGCCGGGGTGAGCGGCTTTGGCTACAGCGCCCGGCTCGCCATCGTCGTACCCAATCGGGGCAGGCGATACTTCGCGGGGCGCGGGGGAGAACGCCTACCGCTTGTCAATCCTTACGAGATCGCAAGCGGCGACCTCGACGGCGACGGCGATCTCGATCTGGTGGCAATCAACTCCTATCCTTCCGAAGTTGCTGTGCTGCGCAACCGCAGCAACGGCACCTTTGCCCCTGCCCAGTACTTTCCGGCGGTGCAGGGCGGGCGACAGATCGCGGTGGGCGACCTCGACGGCGACGGCGACCTCGATCTGGTGACGGGCGGAGTCGGGGGGGTGGTGGTCCTGTCCAATCTCGGCGATGGAACCTTCTCGGCTGGCCTGCCGGTTGCCACGTCTGCAACTTCGGATGTAGCGGTGGCGGATCTCAATGGCGATGGAGCCCTGGACATTCTCTACACCGGCTCCGCAGCGTCCTTCGATGCGGTCACAGTTCTCGTCAACAACGGCAATGGTGGCTTTCTTGCCCCGGTGAGCTTTGCTGTCGCATCGCCTTCGGCCCTGGCGGTGGGCGATCTCGACAACGACGGCGATCTGGACGTAGTGACGGCAAGCGCGTTCAACCCCTACGTCGGGGTGCTGCTGAACACGACCGCCACAGCGCGCAGCACCAGATCCCGGCGATCCGGCTAGCGGGCTGTTTCGAGGCGGAGCGCCGGGCGTATACTCGTCGGCAGGTGAGAGCGGGGACGGCGCGATGAAGCGGGTATTCTGGCTGGGGGTTGGGCTCGCGCTGGCCTGGGTAGCGCAGATGGTCGCACGCGGTGCAGGCCCGCCTGCAAGCGATGGGTGTCCTCGTCCGGAAGCGGGCAGTGTTGCTGGTGCGCCGGCACTGCTGCGCAGCCGCAACGGTAAATTGGAAGCAACTTTTGTGTTGCGCAACGCCGGGAGTGAGCGCTTTTGCTTGCTCTACAACGGTGCGGTGCAATCACCGACGCTCTGGGTCGCGCCGGGCGATAAGGTCGTGCTGCGCATCCACAACGCCCTCGATCGCACGGCGATTCTGCCCGGTGCGCACCAGCATCCGGCTGGCCGCCTGCGCAATCCCTGTTCTGGAGCCAGTGCCGACACGAGCCTGCTGCGCACCAACCTGCACTACCACGGTCTGAATATTCCGCCCACCTGTCACGGTGACGATGTGCTGGGCACGACGATTGCGGACGGGGCGACTTTTGAGTACCGCTTCCAGATTCCGGCCAACGAGCCGCCGGGGCTGTACTGGTACCATCCCCATCCCCACGGCCTGAGCGAGCCGCAGGTGCTGGGCGGAGCGTCGGGGGCACTCGTCGTGCGCGGCATCGAGCAAATTAACCCAGCAGTGCGAGGTCTGCCGGAGCAGATCTTGATCTTGCGCGACCTCGCGCCCAAAACAGAGGCGAGTGCTCAGGGGCCACGGCTCTGCCCTGACCAGGACGGGTCCACCCGGCCCGCCAAGGACGTTTCGCTCAACTACGTGCCAGTGGTCTACGGCGACAAGCGGCTTGCCCAAATTCCGTTAAAAGCGAACCAGCGCCAGTTCTGGCGGGTGCTCAACGCTGCTGCCGACACCTACTTTGATCTGCAGTTGCGCTACGACGGTGAGCCTCAACCACTAGAGGTGGTGGCAGTGGATGGGGTGCCGACGCGCAAGGACGACCTGGGGCGGGCCTATCCGGTGACGCTACGGGCAACCCATGTGTTGCTGCCGCCCGCCGGACGCGCCGAATTTATCGTCCGGGGGCCGACAAGCCCGGTGCGCGAGGCGAAGCTGTTGACCCTGGCCTACGACAGCGGCCCGGACGGCGACTGCGATCCCGAGCGCGACCTGGCCCGGATCGTAGTTGCTGCAAAACAGAAGCTACCCGCCCTGCCCGTCGTCGGAGCCGCAGAGCGACCGGTGCGCTCGATGCGCTTCAGCCGGATCTCGGTGGTCCAGCCGGTGCGCACGCGCCGACTCTATTTTTCGGAAAATAACGACAAAGGCGAGTTTTATATTACTGAGGACAGGCCAGGCGTGGAACCGAAACTGTTCGATCCCTTCTTCAGCCAACCGAACATCACCGTTCAGCAGGGCAGCGTCGAGGACTGGATCGTCGAAAATCGCAGCCGGGAGTCCCACGCCTTTCATATCCACCAGATTCACTTTCAGGTGCTGGAGCGGGACGGTAAGCCAACGGGCGATGCAACCCAGTTGCGCGACACCGTCGATGTACCGTTCTGGGACGGCAAGGCGACGGCCTACCCGAGGGTGAAGCTGCGCATGGACTTTCGCGATCCGGAAATTCGCGGTACCTTTGTCTACCACTGCCACATCCTGGAGCACGAGGACGGCGGCATGATGGGCACGATCGAGGTAGCGCGCCCCAATACAGTTGGGGCGCGCCGCCCGTAAAAACCGGCTCAGCCCCGCTGGGCCAGCGCTGCCTCGAAGCGCTTTTGCAACTCAGCAGGCGGTACATCTTCAAAGTGGGTGGCGATCCACCAGGAGTTGCCGGCGGGATCTTTGATACCGGCGTTGCGGTCGCCGTAGAACTGGTCGGCGGGTTCCATCAGCGAGGTAGCCCCAGCCTCAAGGGCGCGCCGATAGGCCGCATCGGTGTCTTCGACGTAGAGATAGATCGAGGTGGGCGTGGGCGGCCAGGCTTCGCTCGCCTCGGAGAACATCACGATCGAGTCGCCAAGGCGCACCTCGCAGTGGGCGAAGGTGCCGTTTGGATGGACGGTGCGGTGCAGCTCCTGGGCACCGAAGGCCCGAGCGAGAAAATCGACCAGCCCGGCCACATTCTGCACGCTCAGATAAGGGGTGACGGTGTGATAGCCGGTGGGAACGGCCTTGACGGCTGTCTCTGTCATCGCGCTTCTCCTATATTTGTTGTGGAACGTCTGTCCATGTCCCGTGGCTGCATTCTCGCACGCGGACAGGTGTCCAGATCATGAACATTTGTACCAAATTTGTCCGGCAGCGGCTCAGGGCGTGAAGCGGGGTCCAGAGACTTCACCCCGGCTGTCGAACGAGCGCACCCGGCCAGCGACATCTTCGAGGACGAGGTGGGCAAATTCGAGATCGTCGTAGTCGATGACGTTGCCGGCCATCGTCCCGGCCATCCCTCCACCCATGCCAAAGACGCCCAGCAGACCCATCAGGCCGCCGCCGCTCATCGCCGCCGGTTGGCTGAAGACGTGGGTCTCAAGGCGCAACTGGTTGCTGCCGGGCTGCAGGAGCCAGCGCGGCAGTTTGACGGCGATGTTGTCGGCGTTGACGTAGACCTGGCTTACAAGGCTGCCGTTGAGGTAGATCTTCAGCCCATCCTGCTCGGTACCAAAAAAGCTCACCTGGGTCTGACCGGCGGCGGCGGACTGGGGCGTATCGAGACCGATGACCGAGCCGATGCGCAGGAGCAGATCGCCGGTAGGCGGCGTCCGCAGGGTAAAGTTGCGGGTGTAGGCGGTGCCTTCGGCGTGCAGGCGAAAATCGCTGGCGTTCGCCGAGCCGCGCCCGTACTGGTCGTCCCCTAAGTGGTGCAGTTCGTCGTCGAGCACCTGCAGGCGGGGCGAGAGCCGCTCCAGCTGAAGCTGATAGCCTCCGGCCCCGGCTTTGCCGGAAAGGGCGGTAGGGGCGTAGTTGCTGGCCCTGGCGGTGAGAATCTTGCCGGCGGAGGCGTGGGGCAGGCTAAAGCGGCCCTCACTGTCGGTGCGCACGGTGATCCCTTCGTCCGGCAGCGAGACTTCGACCCCGGCAAGAGGCTGGCCGGTCTGCTTATCGACGACTACGCCGCTGTCGGCACTTTGAAGGTCGATCTGGCCCCGGCCACCGTCGCGGACAGTATCGGCTTTGGCCCTGAGGCTCAGACCTTCGACCCGGCGCTTGAGGATGTCGCGGTCGCGGCCTGTGATCTTTTTGTCACCGTCGGCGTCGGCGGCGGCAATCTGGCTGTCCTGCAGCACGGTGGTGCCGTCGAGGTAGCCGTCGAGCAGTTGAATATCCTGGCTATCGACGTGGCCGTCGCCGTTGAGGTCGCCCGGTTCGGCAGCAAGGACAGCGATGGGCAGGCTCAAAAGAGCCAGCCAGGGGAGAATCCTTTTCATATCGACTCTCCGGACAATGGACGGGTGAGCGGGTTGGCTCTGTAGACGAGATCGCGCCTGAAAAGTTCACCTTAAAAAGCTGCGACGCCGCTCAAGGTTTCTGTTCAGGATAGCCCGCCAGCCGCCAGCCGCGCATCCCACCGTCCATCGAGAGGACGCGGGTATAGCCCATCTTCTGCAGGGCGTCCGCTGCCAGGGCTGAGCGGTAGCCGCCGCCGCAGTAGAGCACGATCGGCGCGTCGTGGTCTGGGATGGCCACCTCGATGTCGCGCTCGATCACCCCTTTTCCCAGGTGTCGGGCACCAGGAATGTGGCCTGCCTGCCACTCGGACTCCTCGCGCACATCGACGAGGACAAAGGGCCTGTCCTGCTCTTTCCAGGCGTAGACCTCTGCGACGTTGCACTCTTGAATGCGGGTCTTGGCGTCGTCCACCAGTTTCAAAAAGCCAGAGGAATGATCCATAAATTCTCGATCCAGGCACGCTCTGAGCGGATCCTAGCGCGGTTTGGGTTCGCTACACTGGCTAAAAGCGTTTCTAACATCTACTTTTATGGAGCGACTGCACCCTGCATCGACGGCGATTTCTGCGCCGACGAAACTGCCCACCCGCACTCCGGTCGATCCGGTCAAGACGCCAGAAAAGACGCCCCTGCGCTGGCGGGACTGGGTGGTGCGCATCTGGAACGACCCGTTCAACAAGTTCGAGCACGTCGTCGAGAGTCTGGTGCGCCACGTACCGGGGATGTCGGAGGACATGGCCTGGTCGGTGGCCTGGCAGGCGCACCGGGAGGGGGTGGCCGCCACCTACCAGGGGCCGCGCGAGGTGGCCGAACTGGTCTGCGAGAAGCTCGTCCGCGAGGGGTTGATGTCCGACTGCTGCGAGAGCTAGCCCTCTACAGGCCGTAAAAGTCTGGCCCGGAACCCTCGTAGGTGGGGTTGACCCGCAAATTCACAGCCGGACAGACGATCTCGCAGGTGCGGCACTGGATGCAGTTTTCGAGGGACATGCCGTGGACCCGAATGCCTTCGTGGGCATCGATGCGGTGGACCTCGGCGGTGCAATCGGCGACGCAGGGGGTCGGTTTGCCGAGCCGGTCGTAAGTTGCGATGCACTGGCGGCAGGTCTGGGGGTCGAACTCCTCGATGTGGCGGTTGCCCTCGTGGTAGCGGGGAGCGGCAAAGAAGACGGCGTCGGGACGACTTACGAGGGTCTCGGCGCGGGCGGCGGGGCTCACGGCGACGGCAGCGGGGCTGTAGGCGGGGTCGATATTTTCGTGGCAGGGCGTGTAGCGAAAGATGGCGTCGCTGTTGGTCTTGCCCAGGATGTGCCCGAGCGCCTGCAGGGTCTCACTTGATCGCTGGATCGGTTTACCCAGGCCAAATTTGAGGCTGCCCAGCCAGGGGTGGCCCTGATCGACGCTCTTGCAGACAGCGGGCAGATATTCGCCCAAAAGCCGGTCGTTTTCTAAAAATGCCCGCCGGAAGTGGCGGCTCGTATAAAGTTCCTGGCCGATAAAGCCGCCCAGCACCGCCTCGCGGTAGCGCGCCGCCAGATCGCCAAACTGTTTGTCGCGGAAGGCATCGTGCAATAGACCGGCGGCAATGTAGCCGGTCTCCATCGATTTATCGAGCCCGGAGAGACTGGCGGCATCGAGCACCCCCAGCGCGTCGCCCAAAAGCAGCGCCCCCTCGACCCCGAAGCGGGTGGGCAAACTGTAGTAGCCGCCCTCGGGAATGACAGCCGCGCCGTACTTGAGCAACCGGCCCCCCTTGATCAGCTCCTGAATCCAGGGGTGGGCCTTGAACTGCTGCAGGCGCAGCTGTGGGTTGAGGTTGGAATTTTTGCTGTCGAGGCTCACCACCAGCCCGATCGAGAGGCGCTTGTTGGCGAGGCCATAGACGAAGCCGCCGCTGAAGGTGCCATCTAAGATCGGATAGCCGATCGTGTGCCAAACGACGCCCTGGTAGTCGAGGTCCACCTCCCAGAGTTCTTTGATTCCCACCGACCAGAGTTGCGGGTTGGGCCTGAGGGCAAAGCGCTCGACGAGATCTTTTGAAAGAAAGCCCTTGTCACCGAAGCAGGTGGTCTGGGCGTAGATCGCATCTTCGCTGAGGGTGCCGGAGGCGCTGACGCGCACACCCACCACCCGCTCGCCCTCGTAGAGGATCTCCTGAGCGGCGAAACCTGGAAAGACATCGAGGACGATGTTGGCAGCTGCCTTCGCCCTGGTTTGCAGTTCGTCGGCCAGCCAGCGGATGGCATGGCTGAGGGTCAGGATGAGCTGGCCTTCCTTGCGGAAGCCTTTGGGTACGACCGCCTGGGGCAGATCCCACTTTTCTTCGGAGCCCAGCACGCTGAAGTGGCTGTGGCTCACGGTTCCCTCGATCGGGAAGCCAGCTTCTTTGAGGTTGGGAAAAATTTTTTCGAGGACGTGGGGGCGGGTGATCGCCCCGCTCACGATGTGGGCACCGAACTGGGCACTCTTTTCGACCAGGGCGATCGCAAGGGGCAGACCGCTCGCACTGGCCAGATCGATGAGCCGGTGGGCAAGAATCAAGTTCGAGGCGCTACCGCCGACTAAAAGCAGGTCATAGCGTATGGGAGATGGCATGGTCCGCCTCGGTGGAGTGGATAGGTTGCATCTGCAGTTGCCGAATCAACTCCGGCACGATCTGATAGAGGTCGCCGACGATGCCGTGGTGGGCAAACTTGAAGATCGGCGCACCCGCGTCCTTGTTGATGGCCAGAATCGTCGCCGACTTGTCCATGCCGACGCGGTGCTGGATCGCCCCGGAGATGCCGCAGGCGATGTAGAGTTTGGGCCGGACGGTCTTACCGGTCTGGCCTACCTGGTGGGCGTGGGCGATCCAACCGGCATCGACCGCCTTGCGCGAGGAGCCGACGGCGCTGTTTTTGAAGCAACCGGCCAGCTTGTAGAGCAGGGCAAAACCTTCTGGCGTACCCAGGCCAAAACCGCCCGAGACGATCACCTCGGCGCGCTGCAGTTCGACCTGCGAACCGGTGGCGCGGATCGTCTCGGCCACCACCAGCTTGAGATCGTCCGGCTGGAGGGTGACCGGGATGGACTGAACGCTGCCGGTGCGGTCGCTGTCAAAGGGCAGGGGCAGCATCACACCGGGGCGCACCGTCGCCATCTGGGGGTTCTTCCAGGGACCGAGGATGCGGGCTTTGAGCGATTCGCCGAAGCTTGGGCGGATCGCGTAGAGGCAGTCGGGGTAGAGGCCGACTTTGCTGGGATCTTGAGCGTTGGTGTGCTCGTAGGGGCCGATGTCCAGTTCGGTGCAGTCGGCGGTCAGCCCCGTCTCGAAGTAGGCGGCGATGCGCGGGGCAAGGTCGCGCCCGGTGGTGGTCGAACCGAAAAGGACGATGTGGGGCGGTTCGCCCATGCTGCTAATCAAGTCGATGAGCACCCGCCGAAAGGGCAGCGTGCGGTAGGTGGCAAGCTCCGGATCCTCGGCCACGTAGACTTGATCCGCGCCGTGGGCGATAAGAACGGCGGGCAGTTGCCCGGCGACGTCGCAGGCGAGAATCGCTGCGAGACTGGCACCGAGCTTGTCGGCGAGCATCCGGCCCGCACCCAAAAGCTCGAAGGCGACCGGCTGGATTTCGCCGGCGACCTGTTCGACGAAGATCAATACTTGCCTGGTCATCTTTTCACCAAATCGGGTGCAATGATCTCGGCTGTGAGCACGTCGCTCACCAGTTGGGCAGCCGCCTTGCCCTGGTAGAAGGTGCAGTGGCCGCCAATTTCGCCCACTTTTTCGGTGGCAGCGACGATCGTGGGCGAGCCCTTGAGGCCGCAGCGGGCCGGGTCGGCTTCGATGTCATCGAGGGTGACGGTGCGGATTGCCCGGCGGCGCTCCGCCTCGTCGCGCTGCAGCTGCTGCACCCGCTGAGCGCCGCGCAGCGTCTTGTAGGCGAGCCGCTCGTAGGAGTTGGCGACAGTCACTACCGCCGGAAGCGGGCAGCGCACGCTCTGGGCTCCTCCTTCGATGACGCGGCGGGCGAGCAGGGCCGTATTTTCTTCGATCTCAAAGTCTTCGCAGTAAGTCACCTGGGGCACCTGCAGCCGCTCCGCCAGTTGTGGCCCGACCTGGGCGGTGTCGCCGTCGGTGGTCTGTAAACCGCAGAAGACGAGATCGAAGGGTCCGGCGTAGCGCACCACCTTAAACAGGGCGTAGGCGGTGGCCAGCGTGTCGGAGGCAGCCAGGCGGCGGTCACTCAACAAAATGGCCTGATCGACGCCGTGGGCGATCGCCTCGTAGAGAATTTCGATGGCGGGCGGTGGTCCCATCGTGATCGCCGTCACCCTGCCGCCGTAGGTGCGCCGGGTGTGCAGGGCCGCCTGCAGGGCGTAGCGGTCGAAGGGATTGAGCATCCGCCGCGCTTTCGCTCGGTCGATCGTGCCATCGGCGTTGATGCCCGCCTTCGCTCCCTGATCGGGCACCTGCTTGATCAGTACAAAGATGTCCACAAGAATTTCAATAGAGAGTTTGTCTTGCGGACGCTATACTAACTTGATCCCCTGGGCGGACCGGACTTCCTCATATTTTTTTATCAATCTGGAGATTGACCGGCAATCCCATCGGAAACAGCCGCTTTAGAAGCGCTCTAGCGGCGCAACAGACGCGAGAGGACAAAACCGACCGCAAAGGCGATCCCGACGGTGAGCAGGGGCTGTTTGCGAATGTTGTTCTCGACGGAGCCCGTCAGATCATCGACGTGGGTTTTCTCAAGCACCTCCGCTCCGCGATGCAGTTGCTCGGCTACTTTGCCGCTCAATTGCGCTGTCTGCGAGCCGGGTTGGGCACTGTTTTCGAGTTTGTGAGCGGCGCTGCGCAGTTTTTTTGCGCCGGCATCGATTGCCTGATCGATGCGCTCTTTGGCGGCTGCGGCTGGTTTTGCTGTATCCGACTCTGGCCGGGCTTCGGAGGCTGGGCTGGTGTGGCTCGATGGGGCAGGGGAACTGGCTGGCTCCCTGTGCAGATAAGAGGTGAAATCGGCGTAATTGTTCTCCATGACTGGCTCCCCAGTGTCTGGTCTCCAGCCTAGAACACTGCCTGCCAGCTGCCACCCGACGATGGAGAGAAGTTTTACTGCTCCTGGGGCAGATTTATAGCTTTGCGCAGTCGCTCAGGTGGCACCGCTCCCCGGTACGCTCCGCAGTAGTGGAGGCTGAGAACGGCTCTGTAAGCCCAGTGGGTCGGGCTGAGGTCTTTATAGGGGTTGGGCAGACTGGCGGCGGTGTTGCGGGCGCACGCCTGGAGGATTTGTTCCTCGGTCGGCTCCGACGATTGGGCAAAAGTAGCGGGCGGCAGGGTGCTCAAGAGGGCCAAAAGGGCGGCCAGAACAGTTACAGGATGCAGTTTCATACAGTCGGCAGTTGTCGTTCCTTTCAGGATAACCAGGGACTCGATAGGCCCAGGGTCGCGCCAAAATCATGAAATTATTATGAGTTCTAGAGCAACGGAGGCAAAATGCCGGTTCAGTTGCCGCCTACGACAATGTTGCGGATGCGCAGGCTGGGACCGCCGCAACCCACGGCCAGGCCGTCCTGGCCCCCTTTGCCGCAGCCGCCGGATTCGTCCCACTCAAAGTCGTCGCCGATCGCCTCGATATCGGCGAGGCTCTGAAAGACGTTGCCCGAGAGGGTGACATCGCGCACGGGTTCGGCGAGCTGGCCGTCTCGGATCATCCAGGCTTCACCGGCGCTGAAGGTGAACATCTCGCCGTTGGTCATGCCGCCCAACCAGTTACGGGCGTAGACGCCTTCTTTGATATCGAGGGGCAGGTCGGCGAGCGGTACATCGCCGCGATCGATCCAGGTGTTGGTCATCCGGACAATCGGCGCGTAGTTGTAATCGAGGCAGCGGGCGTTGCCGGTAGGCGCTTCTTCGAGCTTGCCGGCGGTCTCGCGCGAGTGCAGCCGCCCCACCAGTTCGCCCTCGCGAATCAAGGCGGTGGTGGTGGCAGGTACGCCTTCGTCGTCGTAGAGATAGCTGCCCCGGTGCCCCCCGATCGCCGCCCCGTCATAAATATTGAGGGAGGGTGGACCGAAGCGCCGCCCGAGGCTCATCACTTCGATGAGATCCGGGTTTTCGTAGACCATGTCGGCCTCGGAGAGGTGGCCGAAGGCTTCGTGGACGAAGAGCCCGGTGAGGATCGGGTCGATGACGACGGTGTAGAGGCCGCCTCTCACCGGCGGCAGGGCAAGGGCGGCTACGGCGCGCGAGGCGGCGGAGCGCACCTTATCGTCCAGTCCCAGCAGATCCTCGAAGCCCCGGCGCGAACCGCCCGTCTCCCGCCCGGTCTGGACGGTGCTCCCGTCGCGGGCGGTGGCCGCAAAGCGCATCTCGAGGTCGATCCACTCCTGTTCTAAGAGGGTGCCCTCGGAGGTGACGATGAGCACTTTTTGGTAGCTGTCGCTGTAGTGGACGCTGGTGGTCGCCACCTGGGGCGAGTAGGCGGTGAGGATCTGGTTGTAGTGATCGCAGAGGGCTTTTTTTTCGGCCAGCGGCACGCTGCGCGGGTCGCGGCCACCCAGTTGCAGGGCAACAGAGCGGCGCACCGGTTCGATGGGGGCAAGCTGGGTCTGTTCGCTGCCGGTGAGGCGGGCCGCTGTCACCGCCTCGGCCAGGCGCGCTTCGAGATCTTGCAGGCGATTGAAACTGGCAAAGCCCCAACCGCCCTTATAACAGGCCCGCACATGGCCGCCTACCGCCAGCGCCTCGCTCAGCGTCTCGACGAGGGGGCCGCGCAGGCTGATGTCGGTGCTCTGGGCCTGCTCAAGGCGAATTGCCAGAAAATCGACCTTCGGGCGGTAGGTGCGAATCAGCTCTTCGAGGCGCTCTTGCATGGCACAGTCACAAATTGGTAACGCTCGGCGGCCCGACCGGATCGGGCCGCTTTCCAGTATGGCGGTATTCGACCACCAGATCGAACAGGACCGCCTCGGCTGCCAGCACAGCCGCAACTGGCCGCTCGTCCGCCGGAAAAAACCAGACCAGTTGCCCGCCCAGCGCCTCCACCCGCTCTAAAAGACCGCCCACCCCCCGACAGATAAGGGCAATGCGCTCACCCTGGCTCGCCCGCAGATAGGCGAGGGCCGGCAGCGGAAAGAGGCTGTCCGCCGAGTGGACCATCGGCGGCTCAGAAGCGTTCACGGCTGTTACTGGCATATTGAGGACATTTGTTCATTTAATGCCTCGATTGTAGCACCGCTCGGCGGCTTAGAAGCTCAGGCGATTGAGCAGGCGGGCGATGACGCGCGGCGGCAGGCCCAGGCGATCGCGCAGGTCGGCGAGGTTTTTGTACTCGCCATTTTGTTCGCGCTCGCACACGATCCGCACCGCGAGGGTGGAGTCGATGCCCTCCATCTGTTCGAGTTGGACGACGCTCGCCTCGTTGGCGTCGAGGATGGCAGGCAGGGGCAGAGGGGGCTCGTAGTAGCAAAACATCAACAGTGGTTCCAGGCGGTAGACCTTGGCCGAGGACAATTCGGCGCGGTCGATGAGCTCGTCCGCCGACAGAAACGGCCCACCGTTGCGGCGCGCCTCGATGATCCGACGCGCTTCGATAATCGACATGCCAGGCAAGCGCAGCAGATCATCGACGCTGCAGCGGTTGATATCGACGCCCATACCCAACTCCTTTGCCAGTAGCGCGTCCTGCTCGGAGCGCAGGCGCTGCCGGGGATCGCCCATCATCAGCAAGCGGTTGCGGTACTCGGCCTGTACCTGAAAGGTGTGGGCGACGACGACCGCCCAGACGGACCAGAACAAAAACCACTCCCCAAGGGCGGCACCGGCGGCAAGCCCGAGGCAGCTCAAGACGGCATAAAGGATGCTCCAGCGCACCCAGTCCGCCTTACGGGTTTGTTGACCGGCAAGAAACAATCCCAACCAGCTGAGGGCGGGGATCGCTGTCAACCACTTCCAGCTGCGCGCCTCCACAGGTGTTCTCCCGCCTCAACCGATGCGCTCGATCAGCTTGCGGCGCTTTTCCTCGAATTCTTCGTCGCTAATCAGCCCTTCCTGGCGCAGGGCTTCGAGGCGGCGCAGCGTGTCGATCGGATCGCCTAAGAATTTGGGCTGCTCGTAGGCCAGTTGCGGGTTGAATTTTTTGCCAAATTCGGCGTCGCTCTGGAACAGATAAATCAGCCCTTCGGCGAAGGCGATTAGACCCGGCAGTCCCGTCCAGAAAAACAGCATATAAAAGACACCGGCGACCGGTCGGCCCAGGTAGAACTTGTGCGCACCCAGCGAACCGAGCAGCATGGCGAGTATGGCTGCTGTCTGACGGTTTTTCTCACTCATCGATCACGCACCTGTTGACTGACATGCCGCTCCTCCATCTTAGTCGTCCTCGCCCCGGCTGGTGGAGTTGCCGTTGATCCCCGGCCTGCCGCTCGCTGAATCGACCATTTGTTAGACTCTAACGAGTACAAAAGATAGAGAAGAACATGATCGAGTACAGAAAGTCTGTCACAGTCCATGGACGCGAGATCGGGTTAAGTACAGGCGTCCTGGCACAGCTGGCAGGCGGATCGGTATTGGTGCAGTCGGGAGAGACTGCCGTTTTAGTAACTGCGACGATGGCCCGCCAACCGCGCGAGGGAATCGACTTTTTTCCTTTGCTGGTTGACTACGAGGAGCGCCTCTACGCCGCCGGTCGCATTCCCGGTAGTTTTGTCCGCCGCGAAGGCCGCCCGCCCGAAAAGGCAATCCTGGCAGCCCGCCTCATCGACCGCCCGCTGCGGCCACTGTTTCCCAAAGGTTTTATCAACGACGTGCAGATCGTGGCGACTGTTCTCGCCCTCGATATGAACGTTCCGCCGGACATTCTGGCGATTCTCGGAGCCTCCAGCGCGACGATGCTCGCGGGAATTCCCTTCGATGGGCCGGTAGCAGCGACCCGCGTCGGCCTTATCGGCGACGATTTCATCATCAATCCCACCTACAAGGAGATCGAAGACGGGGATCTCGATCTGGTGGTGGCCGGCACCAAAAACGGAATCATGATGGTCGAGGCGGGAGCGAACGGCCTTTCCGAAGAAGACATCCTCGATGCGATCGACTTTGGCTACGAGGCGGTGCAGGCGATGCTCACCGCCCAGGAAGAGTTCATCAAAGAACTAAAAGTCGAACCGCTCGCATTTACGCCCCCCGCCAACGACCCGGTGCTCGTCTCCTTCGTCGAGCAGAAGGTAGCTGACCCGGTGGCAGAAATTCTCCACAGTTTTGATCTGAGCAAAGACGAGCGCGACAAACGGCTCGATGGGATCGAGGCAGAGCTGAAAGCAACTTTTGAGACCCTGGGCGAGGACGATCCACTCCGCGAGAAGCTGGCGGCCAATCCCAACAAACTCGGGGCGCTTTTTAAGTCAGCCACCAAAAAACTGATGCGCAGGCAGATCCTCGACGAGGGCAAGCGCGTCGATGGCCGCGCCTTGGGCGAGGTGCGCCCGGTAAGTAGTGCCGTGCGCGTCATCCCGCGCGTCCACGGCTGCGGACTGTTTACGCGGGGGACGACCCAGGTGCTCTCGGTGGTCACTTTGGGCACCGGCTCCGACGCTCAAGAACTCGACGACCTGCACCCGGACGAGTCCAAGCGCTACATGCACCACTACAACTTTCCCGGCTTCTCGGTGGGCGAGGTCAAGCCCCTGCGCGGGGTGGGTCGGCGCGAGGTAGGCCACGGAGCCCTGGCGGAGCGGGCGATCGTGCCGGTGCTGCCGGAGTACGAAGCTTTCCCCTACGTGATCCGCGTCGTCTCCGAGGTGCTCTCCTCCAACGGCTCGACCTCGATGGGTTCGGTCTGCGGCTCGACTCTAGCGCTGATGGACGCGGGGGTGCCCCTGCGCGAACCGGTCTCCGGGGTGGCGATGGGACTTATCAAAGAAGGCGACGAGGTGCGCATCCTCACCGACATCCAGGGCATCGAAGATTTTCTGGGCGACATGGACTTCAAGGTGGCCGGTACCCGCGACGGGATCACAGCCCTGCAGATGGACATCAAGATCCAGGGGATTACCCTTTCCATCATGGAATCGGCGCTGCAGCAGGCCAAAGCCGGGCGGCTGCATATTCTTGAGAAGATGCTCATCGCCATCGACAAGCCCAGAGCGGAGCTGTCGCCCTACGCTCCGAGACTGCTGACCCTCAAGATTCCGGTCGATATGATTGGCCTGGTCATTGGTCCCGGCGGCAAGACGATCAAACGGATCGTAGAAGAGACCGGCGCAAAGGTCGATATCGAGGACGACGGCACGGTGATCGTCTCCTCGGTAGATGGAGCCAAAGCCCTCGCCGCCCGCCAGATCATCGAAGGGATGACCCGCACCGTCGAGGTGGACAAAGTCTACCTGGGCACCGTTACCCGGATCATTCCCAACCTCGGTGCCTTCGTCGAGGTTCTACCCGGCAAAGAAGGGCTGGTGCATATTTCGCAGCTGGCCGAGCACCGGGTGCGCAAGGTCGAGGACGAACTGAACGTCGGCGACGAAGTGGTGGTCAAAGTCAAGGACATCGACCAGAAAGGCCGGATCAACCTCACCCGCCGGGGTATCCACCCGAGCGAGGTGGAGGCAGCGCGGGGCCAGTAGCCGGGTGGTGTTCTAACAGGCCATCCGGCCCCATCTGGCGCACGGTGCGCCCGGCTCGCCGCCGGGTCCTTGCGGCCATCGGAACGATGCCGGTGCGCCGCTGGGCCTCCCCGAGCGTGAGGGGCAACACCGCCTCGATGCTGTAGACCCCCGGCTGGCCGGTGACGATCTTTGTCGGGCAGTGCAGGTGGCGGTCGTAGCCCCGCAGCATACTGAGCAGCATCTCCCGGCGCGGCATTCGATCAAAATCGGCGTCGAGGCGGCAGATCACAGCAAAACCGACGATGGCCGCGAGCCTCGGGATCCCGAGGCTCGCGGCCTCCGCGCCGCCCACGTAGGCTTCGCCCAGAGGCGTGTTGGGCGCTTCCATCAAAATATGGGTGACATCGTGGCGCTCGATATGAAAGCGAATCGCCCAATCGACCGGCGCGACGCCGGTGAGGGGAATGGCGTTATCTGGCCTGTCGAAGCCATGCTCGGCAAAACGTCGCCGCAACAGTTCGCCAACCGTCAGATTCATAGCCCTGTCGCTGAAGGTTTTTTTCTAACCTAGCGCAACGAGCTTACATTAGACAGCAAGGCAAGCGAGGAGAGCGTGATCGCCTGGTGGTGGCAGTCTGTCTGGATCGGCCTGTACGTGGGCGGCGTGCTGGCGATTGCCCAGTGGCTTGCCAATCACCGCACCGCCAACGAGTACACCCGCAAGTTCGTCCACATCGCCACCGGCAACATCATCCTGCTTGCCTGGATGCTCCAGGTCACCCGCCCGGTAGCCCTCGGCTTTGGTTTGCTTTTTTGTGCGGTGACGCTGCTTTCTTATCGCTATCGGTTCTTAGGGAGCCTGAGCGGTGTCAACCGCCGCAGCTTCGGTACATTTTTTTATGCCCTCAGCATCAGCCTGCTGGTAGCCTGCTTCTGGTACCCTGACCGGAAGATCGTCGCCGTGCTGGGCATTCTGGTGATGACCTGGGGGGATGCGCTGGCGGCGCTGGTGGGCCAGAGCCTTGGCCGACGCACCTACAAGGTGCTGGGAGTTCGCAAAACCCTCGAAGGTTCGCTCACGATGGCTGCCGTCAGCTTTGTCGTTGCGCTGCTGCTGGTGGGCATAACCTGCGGCTGGGGAGGGTCAACTATTTTTGGTGCCGGCACTATCGCCGTCGTCGCGGCGGCCTTAGAAGTGATTTCGGTGGGCGGCGTCGATAATCTGACAGTCCCCGTCGGTAGCGCTATCCTGGCGAATATCCTCCTTTATGAATGTTTGTTGCCGGGACGCTGATGCAGAGAGAACATTTTTTACGTAGAATACGCTTTAGCTTCAAAAATAGATGTCACTGACGGGCCTACTTTCGTGAACCGAACCGACGAATCAACAGCCGCAGGCGCACCGGCCCTGGACTACCGCTCCGAAACCTACCGGGATGCCTATTCCCGGATCAACGCGATCGTGCTGGAGGGTGAGCGCGAAGCCTGCGCCAACTACCTGGCACTGGCTGAGTTGCTGCCGGACCACGCCGATGCCCTCAAAAAATTGTCGGCCATGGAAAACCGGCACTTCAAAGGCTTTCAATCCTGTGCCCGCAATCTGGAGGTGACGCCCGACGACGAGTTCGCCCGGCGCTACTTCGCTGGGCTCGACGCCAACTTTCAAAGGGCCGCCGCCAGCGGCGACATCGCTGCCTGCATGGTGATCCAGGCTCTGATCATCGAGTGCTTTGCGATCGCTGCCTACAACATCTACATTCCGGTGGCCGACCCCTTCGCCCGGCGCGTCACCGAAGGCGTCGTCAAAGACGAGTACACCCACCTCAATTTTGGCCAGCAGTGGCTCAAAGACCACTTCGAGGCGGTGCGCCCTGGGATCGAGCAGGCGAACGCCCAGAATCTGCCCATCGTCTGGCGGATGTTGGGGGAAGTCGAAGACGATGCAGCGACGCTGCAGATGGACAAAGAAGCGATCGTCGAAGACTTTTTGATTCAGTACGGCGAAGCCCTCTCAGACATCGGCTTTACCACCCGCGATGTGATGAAGATGTCGGCTCGCGGCCTGGCTGCCGCCCCCCGCGCCTAAATAAACATGTTTGGTCTGATCGGACACCTCACCAACCTCAGCCACGCCCAGCGGGTCGCCCGCGATCTGGGCTACGACGAATACGCCTGCCAGGATCTGGAGTTCTGGTGTATGGCCCCGCCCCAGGCGGTCGATGAAATCACGATCACCAGCGTTACCGGCCAGGTGATCCATGGCCAGTACGTCGAGTCGTGCTTTTTGCCGGAGATGCTTGCCCAGGGCAAGTTCAAGACCGCGATGCGCAAGGTGCTCAACGCCATGGCCCTTGTGCAAAAGCGCGGCATCGACATCACCGCTCTGGGTGGTTTCTCATCGATTATCTTCGAGAACTTCAGCCTCGAAAAATTGCTCAACGTCCGCGACATCACCCTCGATATTCGCCGCTTTACTACCGGCAACACCCACACCGCCTACATCCTCAGCCAGCAGGTCGAGCAGGGAGCGGCCCGCTACGGCATCGACCTGCACAGGGCGACTGTCGCCGTAGTTGGAGCCACCGGCGACATCGGCAGCGGCGTCTGCCGCTGGCTGACCCGCCACAGCGGCCCAAAAGAATTGCTCCTGGTCGCCCGCGACTACGAAAGGCTCGAACGACTGCAGCAGGAGTTGGGTTCCGGCACAATCCTGCCGGTCGAGGAAGCTCTATCTAGAGCCGATATCGTCGTCTGGGTCGCCTCGCTCAACCAGGGCATGGCCATCGACCCGGCGACCCTGCGTACCCCCTGCCTGCTCATCGACGGCGGCTATCCCAAGAACATGGCCGGTGCCCTGCAGCGCCCCGGCGTCTACGTCCTCGACGGCGGCATGGTCGAGCACTCCCTCGACATCGACTGGAAGATCATGTCCTTTTTGAACGTGCCCAACCCGGCCCGCCAGTTCTTTGCCTGCTTCGCCGAGTCGATGCTGCTCGAATTTGAGGGGCTACACTTTAACTTTTCCTGGGGCCGCAACTACATCACGGTCGAGAAGATGGAGCAGATTGGCTCCCTCTCCCGCAAGCACGGCTTTCG
This sequence comes from Gloeobacter kilaueensis JS1, assembly GCF_000484535.1. Lineage (NCBI taxonomy): Bacteria > Bacillati > Cyanobacteriota > Cyanophyceae > Gloeobacterales > Gloeobacteraceae > Gloeobacter > Gloeobacter kilaueensis. The sequence continues at coordinate 773,826 of NC_022600.1, forward strand.
CCCCCTCCTCGAAATCAGCGGTGCCGGCAGCGAGCCTGTCATCCAATAAGCGGGGCTTATCTTAAAAATAAGACATAAGAAAGAGGGGCTGCGTCCCCTTTTTTCTTATCTTTGTTACATTGGTTAACAAATACAGTCCATCAACCTTTATCGGATTCATACAACCATGACTGCAACACTTGAGCGTCGTTCGACTCAGGGATTGTGGGAGCGCTTCGCCGACTGGGTCACCTCCACCAACAACCGCTTCTACGTCGGTTGGTTCGGCGTCTTGATGATCCCCACCCTGCTTTCGGCTACCATCTGCTACATCGTCGCCTTCATCGCCGCCCCGCCGGTGGACATGGACGGCATCCGCGAGCCGATTTCCGGCTCCTTGCTTTACGGCAACAACATCATCACCGGCGCTGTCATTCCCAGCTCCAACGCTATCGGTCTTCACTTTTATCCGATTTGGGAAGCAGCCAGCATGGATGAGTGGCTCTACAACGGCGGGCCTTACCAGCTTGTCGTCTTCCACTTTTTGATTGGGGTGTTTTGCTACCTGGGTCGGGAGTGGGAGTTATCGTATCGTCTGGGCTTGCGTCCCTGGATCTGCATTGCCTACAGTGCGCCTGTGGCGGCAGCGACGGCGGTGTTTTTGATTTACCCGATTGGTCAGGGCAGTTTCAGCGATGGGATGCCGTTGGGTATCTCCGGCACGTTCAACTTCATGTTTGTCTTTCAGGCGGAGCACAACATTCTCAACCACCCCTTCCACATGCTGGGAGTGGCGGGAGTGTTCGGTGGTTCGCTTTTCAGTGCGATGCACGGTTCGTTGGTGACCAGCAGCCTGATTCGTGAGACTTCTTACGAGGAGTCGCAGAACTACGGTTACAAGTTTGGTCAGGAAGAGGAGACGTACAACATCATTGCGGCCCACGGCTACTTTGGTCGTCTGATTTTCCAGTACGCGAGCTTCAACAACAGCCGTTCGTTGCACTTTTTCCTGGCGGCGTGGCCGGTTGTAGGGATCTGGTTCACGGCGCTGGGCATCAGCGTGATGGCGTTCAACCTGAACGGGTTCAACTTCAATTCGAGCATCGTGGATTCGCAGGGCCGTGCGATTTACACGTGGGCGGACGTGGTGAACCGGGCGAACCTGGGAATGGAAGTGATGCACGAGAGGAATGCGCACAATTTCCCGCTGGACCTGGCGTCGAGCGAGAGTGTGCCGGTGGCGGTGAGCACCGCTGACCTCAACGGCTAAGCGCAACCGATCTTGCGAAGAAGGGCTCCCTCTGGGAGCCCTTTTTTGTGTGAGAATCTGCTCGGCTCCTAAAAAAGGCCACTTACCGAGCTACAGGAAGGTTCAGTATGAGGAAGTTGGTGAAGTTCATGCTGGCAGTGCTACTCATCTTCGGATGGAACGCTGCTGCCTTTGCAGAAACCTATACCTATCAGCTTGCCAAAGTCCAGTTTACCGTCCCCAATGACTTCAAAAAATCCCAGAGTGGTGACGCTCTGACGATCGCAACCCCCGATCGAGGACTGTCGATGGTTTTCGACTCGGTGGCCGGTGAGGATCTAGCAACAGCGGTCAAGGTGCTCAATGAGCGGGCTGCCCAGATGGTCGGCAACCTCAAGTTCAAGAATCCGCCCAGAAATGTGACGATCAACGGGCTTGCCGGACAGACGCTCACCGGCACGGGAGTGCTCAAAAATATCCCGGTCGTCGTCAACTATACAGCTCTCAAGACCCCTGCCGGTCGTGTGCTGCTCGTCATCAGCCTGGTCAACGCCAAAGCAGCGGAGACAGAAGCGCCGGTGCTCAAGAAAATTCTCTCCAGCATCAAAGCGGCTTAAGTTTCTAGATTGGGGTCTGTTCGATCGTCGTGTCTATGGGGCGAGGAGCGATCCTCGCTCCTTTTTTGCCAGCGCTCGACGAACCGGCGGTAGATCGGTGCGCAGGCGGCTTTCAAGGTTCTATCCGGCTCGATAGATTGGACAGCACGGGTCATGCGGGCCGCCGTTTCGGCGACGGACAGGCCGGACGCCCCAGCCGCTGCCAGAATAGCCGCTCCAAGGGCGGGTTCTGCCTGGAGGGGCAGGTGCAGGGTGGTACCGAGCACAGCCGCCCGCAGCCGCAACCAGAGCGGACTGCGGTTGCCGCCACCGACACAAAAATGGCGGCCCGTTCGTGGCATTCCCAACCGTTCCAACTGTTCCAACCCCAGGCGTTCGACGAAAGCGACCCCTTCTAGAAGCCCAGCAAAAAAGCGCGGGTCCGTTACGGCAAACTCGGGCAGAGCACCGCTAAACGTGCTTTCTGTGATCGGAAAACGTTCGCCGGGACGGCTTAGAGGATAGGCGGTGCTCCCGGTTGGAATGCAACCTGTCGCCAGCCCGTTGAGGGTGTCCCAGCTTTCTTTTGGATAGAACTGCTCAAGAATCGCCCCGCCGCAGGCGGAGGCGGCTCCCGGCAACCACAAGTTGCCGTCGGGATGGAGGTGGCTGTAGACCGCGCCACCGGCTCCCTCGATCCGCTCCGTACTCACGCCCTTGAAGATCAGTGTGCTTCCCAGACTGAGGCAGACCTCTCCGACGCTGAGCGCACCGGCAGCGATCTGACCGGCAACCCCGTCCGTACAGCCTGCCACCAGTTGCACCCCATCTCCCAGATTCCACCTCGGATCGAGCCTGCCGAGCACCGTGCCGGGTCTGACGACGGCGGGCAACTGGTGGGCGGGAATACCGGCGGCGAGTGCCCGCCGCCACTCGCCGCTTTCGGGGTCGTAGCCGCTTTTAAGGGCACAGGTATGGTCGGTCCAGCCGGGGGCTGCGCCCATCGCCATCAGCAAAAAGTCACTCGGATGGACCAGCAGGCAGTCGGCAGGCCCATGGTCCTGCCACCAGAGCCAGCGGCTCAGTCCCCAACTGGCTGCGATCCCAAAGCGGGCCGCGATTTTGGCCCCCCGGCAGTCGCTGTAGAGCCAGGCGGGGCTTATGGGCCGGCCCTGCCGGTCGGTGGCAAGGACGGTCCCGGAGGTGCTGGTGATAGCGACGGCCCGCACGGGCGCGGCGAGTTGGCGGCAAAAGGCGGGCCAGAGCGTCTCCAGCGCCACGAGCCAGCCCAGCGGATCTTGTTCGGTCCCCACAACAGGCCAGCCGCAGCGACTTTCAGCAGCAGGCTGACCGCTGCTATCGACAGCAAGCAATCGCAACCCGGAGCTTCCGAGGTCGATTCCGATAAACAACTCAGCGTGCGATAGCATGGAAGAGTGCCGGTGAACCGAGAACTACCATGGGATTTTTCGATTCTGAGATCGTCCAGCAAGAAGCTCGAGAATTCTACCAGGAGTATCAGGAGCTTATGCGCATCGGCAGCAACTACGGCAAGTTCGACCGGGAAGGCAAAAAACTATTTATCGAAAAGATGGAAGACTTGCTTGAGCGGCAACGGATCATGCTCAAGCGCATGGAGCTTTCAGATGATTTTATGGCCCAGATGGCGATGAAACAGATGACCGAACAGCTCAATACAGTTGGGATGACTCCTCAGCAAATGTTTCAGCAGATGGAGAAGACCCTCGAAGAGATGAAAGCCCAGATCAAGGAATAAGATGTCCGTGCGCAAACTGACCAAGGGCCAGCAGGCTGTTCTGGAGGTGCTCGTTCATTCGCACCGGCCTCTTTCTGCCCAGGATATCTATCTCGAATTGCGGGGCACCGAGCAGGAAGTGGGACTGGCTACGGTCTATCGCTCGCTCGAAGCGTTGCACGGCGGTGGCCGGGTTCAGATTATCGACGTGCGCGACAATCAGGCCCACTATCTGATCGGCAAGGCCAGTCACAGCCAGCACCATCTTATCTGTCTCAATTGCAAGCGGGTCGTCCCCCTCGATCACTGTCCGGTGGGGGACCTCGAAAAGCACCTTTCCCAGGACCACGAATTTCAGATCGAATATCACGTTCTCGATTTTTATGGTACCTGCGGCGACTGCCGTCAGGTGGTCGGGGTCTAGACTGTGCCATCGCTCGCCATCGTCTGGCATCGCCGGGATCTGCGCCTGCAGGACAATCCGGCTCTGGCAAGGGCAGCGGAGCAATTCCAGCAGGTACTCGCCGTCTTCGTGATCGATCCGGCGATTATAGGTCGCGACGACACTGCCCCGGCGCGGGTCCATTTTTTGCGCGAATCGCTCGCCGAACTGCAGCGCGCCTACGCTAACCTCGGTGGCCGCCTGGTCGTCTGCCGGGGTGAGCCTGCCGAACAACTGGTGGTGCTCGCCCGGACCCTCGGGGCGGAGGCGGTGTTCTTTAACGACGACATCGAGCCCTACGCCCGCACCCGCGACCAGAAGGTGATCGAGGCTCTCGCAGGCGCGGGTGTCGCCGCCCACCCCTGCGCTGAGATCCTGCTGCATCCTGCCGCAGAGGTCCTCACCGGCCAGGGCAAACCCTATACGGTCTTTACTCCCTTCTGGCGCAACTGGTCCGCTAAGCCCAAGCCCAGGCCGTTTGCTGCTCCTGAGCGGCTGAGCGCTCCGAGCGTCGAGACTGGCACATTTATAAGCCTGGACGAACTGGGCAAGCCGTTCTCCGGCAAGCTGCTGGTCACACCGGGGGAGCAGGCAGGGATCAAGTTGCTCGATCACTTCTGCGAGGCGGCTCTCTACCGCTACGACGAGCGGCGCGACCACCCGGCGGAGCCCGGCACCTCGTTGCTGAGCGCCCATCTCAAGTTTGGAACCATCGGCATCCGCGCTGTCTGGCAGCGCACGATCGAAAGCTGGCGCAAGGCACCAGCCGATCGAGAGCGGGCCAACCTGGCGGTCTGGCAGCAGGAATTGGGCTGGCGAGAATTTTATAAATACGAACTTGCCCACTTTCCGGAGCTGGCGGAGCGGCCTTTTCGGCGTGCCTTCGAGCAGTTTCCCTACGACCACGACCGCGAGCGCTTCGAGCGCTGGTGCCGGGGCGAAACGGGCTTTCCCTTCGTCGATGCGGCGATGCGCCAGCTCAACACTGTCTCGTGGATGCACAACCGCCTGCGCATGGTCGTCGCCAGTTTTCTGACCAAAGATCTGCTTTTGCCTTACCAGTGGGGCGAGCGCTACTTTATGCAAAAACTGGTAGACGGCGATCTGTCGGCCAACAACGGCGGCTGGCAGTGGGCCGCTTCGGTGGGGACCGATCCCAAGCCGCTGCGCATCTTCAACCCCTCGACCCAGGCGCGCCGCTACGACTCCGAGGCCACTTACATCCGCCGCTGGCTACCGGAACTTGCCCCAGTCGATACCGCCATGCTCGTCGAATCTGAGCGCTTCTCGCCCTTGTTTCGCTCGCGCTACGGCTATCCCCAGGCGATCGTCGAGCACAAGAGCCAGCAGCAGATCTTCAAGGAGCGCTACCGGCAGATCCACTCCACCGAAAAACAAGCAGATACCTCTACCAGTGACTGACGATCAGATAGCCCCAGATCTGCTAAAACGGAAGATAATGGCCCGAAATATTTGCAATGGTGAGCTTTTCGCCTGAGCAGACTTTCTTTTTATGGTAGAACCTCCTTTATTGCTGATGGCCGCGACGGCGACCGATATCGTGCTGTCGTGGCCTGAGGTGTTGTTCCGGCTCGTTGCGGTTCTGTTGCTGGTTTTGCTCAACGGCTTTTTTGTCGCCACCGAATTTTCGCTCGTCTCGGTGCGCCGCACCCGCATCGAGCAGTTGGTCGAGGAAGGCAACCGCAGCGCCCTGGCGGTGCAGCGCTCGCAAAAGGACCTCGACCGCTATCTCTCGGCCACTCAGCTTGGGATCACGATCGCTTCGCTCGCTTTAGGCTGGATCGGCGAGGGAACCATCGCTTCTCTGCTGGAGGGAGTGGTGAGCTTTCTGTCGGTGCAGGCGGCACCGGCGTTGCTCCATACCCTGAGCACGGCCCTGGCCTTTTTGCTAATTACTTATATGCATATCGTGCTCGGAGAACTCGCCCCCAAGTCGGTGGCGATCCTGTATCCGGAGCGCACGGCCCTGGTCTTTGCCTGGGCAAACGAAATCTTCTACAAGCTATTTGCGCCATTTTTGAGTCTGCTTAACTGGTCCTCGTGGCTGGTGCTGCGCAGCTTCGGCATCCGGGCCACCCTCGACACCCACACCAACCCGATCAGCCCCGAGGAGTTGCAGTTGCTCATCGCCTCTCCCATCGCCTCCGGCCTCGACAGGGATGAGCAGGTGCTGCTTGAAAATGTCTTCGAGTTCGGCGATGCGGTCGCCGTCGATGTAATGGTGCCGCGCACCTCGATCGATGCGCTGCCCGTCGATGCGACGATTCAGCAGGTGCTGACGGAGGTGGCCCAGACCGGCCACTCGCGCTATCCGCTCTACCAGGACTCCCTCGATGTGATCAAGGGCATGATCTCGATCAAGGACGTGATTGCCCGGCTGGGCGATCAGAGTGTGCAACTGAGCGATACCGTCGGTCCCCTCGCCCGGCCCATCCAGTTCGTGCCCGAAAACAAGCGCATCAGTGAGCTGTTGACCCAGATGCAGCGCGAGCGCCAGGCGATGGTGATCGTCGTAGACGAATTTGGCGGCACAGCGGGCCTGCTGACGATGGAAAACCTGCTCGAAGAACTGGTGGGCAACATCACCGACGAGGGCGAAGCGGTGTCCCTCGACATCGTCCGGCTCGACGAGCACACCGCGATTATCCAGGCCCAGACCGATCTTGAGGAGGTCAACGAGCATCTGGGCCTTGATCTGCCGCTCTCAGACGAGTACAAGACCCTGGGCGGCTTCTTGATGTACCAGCTCCATAAGGTGCCTGAACCGGGCGAACAGCTCCTCTACGACGAACTTGAATTGAAGGTGCTCGAGATGGAAGGACCGCGCCTCGAGCGCATCCAGCTGGTTCTGCCCCGCCGCATCGAACCCGAGGCGGCCAGCCCCTCGACCCGCCTCGATGGCTCTGGATAGTAATATATTTTCTTGTCGATTGCGCAGCAAAAATTTACCTCGATATTTTTAATTGCAACCGTGAGCGCCAGTCGCGGATGCTAACGTGAATGGAACAGAAAACGCCCTGACATCGCAGCTGAAAAGCAAGTGGGCTGCTGTCGGGTGTAGCGTGTCACCACAGGAGGCTGTGTATGCAATTTGCCATCCACGGTAAGAACATTGAAGTCACCGAGCCCATTCGCGAATACGTCAGCTCCAAGCTGGAAAAGGTTTTTTCTCACTTCGATCAAATTACAATGGGTGTAGATGTTTATCTATCCGTGGCACGCAATCCGCGCATTTCCCGGTGTCATTCTGCTGAGGTGACGGTGCAGGCGAACGGTGCGGTGATCCGCGCCGAAGAGGAGACAGAAAATTTGTATGCAAGCATCGATCTGGTGGCTGACAAGTTGCACCGGCAACTGCGCAAGTACAAAGAACGAATCCAAAAAAAACCAAAGCCAAAGACAGCCCTGGCGGTGGCCGGTCAGGAGCCGATTAGCCTTCCTAACGGCAACGACCGCGCCAGGGGGTTACCCAAAGAAGTCGTGCGCACCAAGTACTTTGCCATGCCTCCGATGACCCCCGAGGAGGCGCTCGAACAGCTAAGCCTGGTCGATCACGATTTTTTTGTCTTTCGCAACGTCGAGACAGGCGAGATCAACGTGCTCTACGAGCGCAACCACGGCGGTTTTGGCCTGATCATGCCGCGCTAGCTAGATGAGCACACCCGCCAGATCGACGCGCTCAGCGTGGCCCCAGAACGCTTCGAGTTGATAAAAGGCGCGCTCCGAGGGCAGCATGATGTGGACGATCACATCGCCGTAATCGACCAGCACCCAGCTGCCCTCGCCCAACCCTTCGACGCGCACCGGTTTGCGCTCGCACTCAAAGCGGATCTTCTCTTCGATCGCGCCACCGATTGCCCGGACCTGGGCGCGGGAATTGCCTGTGACGATCACAAAATAATCGGCCAGGATCGTTACCTGGCCCACTTCGAGGACGACGATCTCCTCGCCTTTTTTATCGTCGGCGGCCCGGACGGCGGCGACAGCGAGGGCGAATGCAGCGGGATCGATCAGCAACGTTGCGACGGCTCCTGTAGAGAACAAAGCGCCCAGTTGCGGGTGAGCAACGTGCGCGGATGAATAAGACGGCGATTATGGATGAGTTCCAGGATAGTCTGCTCGGCTCCGCTCAGCACTGCCGACCGTAGACTGCCCATCGCCGCCTTGCGCACGATCTCGACATCTTCGCCCCGCCGCGTCGGCTCAATCCAGTCGGCGACGTAGAGAATCTGACTCAAGATATCGAGGTCGCTGTTGCCCAGGGTGTGGTTGGCGATCGCTGCGAGCACGCTCGGGTCGGTTTCACCAAAAAGCTCGCGGGCAAGGCCGGCGCTGACATCGGCGTGCAGCAGGTGGGGAGTGGAGCGCTGGATCGCATCGATGGGGATACCAAGGCGCTCCGCCTCACTCAGGAGCTGCTCCGGCCCAAAGTACTTGGCCAGATCGTGCAACAGCCCGGCCCGGCCCGCTCGATCGAGATCCGCTCCCCAGCGCTGGGCCAGCTCGATCGCTGTCGCCTCGACACCGAGGATGTGAGTGAGCCGTCTGGCCGGCACGTGCTGCTCCAGCCATGCGAGCACGGGGGTGCGCCAGGTTGTCTTGAGTGCTGGACCCGGCATCGAACTCTCCTGCAAACGCAATGCCTCGATCTTAGCAGCGTCAACGGGTCTGCCTCCCCACATCGGACCAATCTGGAGCAGGTCAGAGGACTCTCAAGGACGAGCCACTTCTGTCACCGGCCAGGGGAAAAGCGATCCAGTCCCACCCTGCAGGCAGCAGCTCGTTCCGCAAAAGACGTTAATGTTCAACTGCCCCTAACGTTTTAAGGGCGATGGTTTGCGTGGCAGTCAACCCGGTTGCTCCCTGAATGTTCATGCCCTCATAGAGACGATTGACTCGTATCGTTTTGAGGCACTCTCCTGTTGTCGAATTCCACAGCCTGATCGTTTCATCTTGACTACCGCTGAGCAAGATCGAAGCTGTGTCCGATGCCGGGCTGAACTGAACTGAACTGACCCGGCTTGCGTGCCCTTGCAGGACTTTCTGGCAGGTGTGCTCATCGACATTCCACAGGCGGATGGTTTGATCGTCGCTGCCACTGGCCAGGATACGGCCACTGGCGCTGAAGGCAACGGAGCGCACTCCACTGGTGTGATCGTGTAATGTTGCCAGGCAGGTGCCGTCCTGCACATTCCAGAAGCGAACTGAGCAGTCCAGGCTACCAGTTGCGAGAGTTTGACCGTCGGGGCTGAAGGCGGCGGACAAGACCCAACCGGTATGTCCCCGTAGGGTTGTGAGGCAGGTGCCATCCCGCGCATCCCATAGCCGCACGGTGCAATCGTTGCTGCCACTTGCCAGAGTGTAGCCATTTGGGCTGAACGTAACGGCCCAAACCCAACCCGTATGGCCCTGTAGGGTTCTACGGTGAGCGCCATTGCGCGTATCCCATAGGCGCACAGTTTGATCGTTGCCGGTACTTGCGAGAGTCTGACCGTCGGGACTAAACGCAATCGACAAAACCCAACCGGTATGACCTTGTAGGGTTGTGAGGCAGGTGCCGTCCCGCACATCCCATAGCCGCACAGTTTGGTCATTGCTACCACTGGCCAGCATCTGGCCCTTCGGACAAAACGCCACTGTCCAGATCCAGTTTGTGTGTCCTGGCAGATCTCTAGAGCACGTTTCTTGCTGCACATCCCAGAGCCGCACCAGGGCGTCGTAACTGCCACTGGCGAGCAGGGAGCCATCTGGACTGAATTTGACCGAAGTGACCCCGCTGGTTTGCCCTTGAAATGTCTTAAGACAGGTGCCATCCTCGATATCCCACAGGCGAGCTGAAAGGTCTGCACTGCCACTGGCGAGGGTTTGACCATCGCCGTTGAAGGCCACATCCCAAACACAACTGCTGTGGCCTTGCAGCAGTTTGAAGCAGGTTCCATCCTGTACATTCCACAACCGCACTGAGGCATCTTCGCTACCAGTGGCGAGCGTCCGGCCATCGGGACTGAAGCTGAGTGAGGTAACCCAACCCGTATGCCCCCGCAGTATCTGGCGGCAGGTGCCTGTTTGTATCTCCCACAGTCGAACCGTGCGATCGTCACTACCGCTGGCGAGGGTTTGACCATCGCGGCTAAAAGCAACCGCCCTCACCCACCGGGTATGTCCCTGCAAGGTTTTGAGGGAGGTTCTGTGAGCAACGCTCCACAACTGGATCGAAGCGTCCTCGCTCGCACTCGCAAGCAGCTGTCCATCGGGACTGAAGCGGATTGCAGTCACCCCGCCCGTGTGGCCCTGCAAAATCGCTACACAGGTGCCGTCGTGTACATTCCAGAGCCGAATCGTTCGGTCGTCACTGCCACTGGCAAGCATTTGGCCATCGGGGCTGAACGCGATCGCCCAGACCCGACTCCGATGACCGTGCAGTGTTCTAAGACAGGTTTTTGGGAGATGACTGGGAGCACTCGCTTCGATCAAATTTGACGGATGGGACTGTTCAAAATCGAGGCTCTGCACATCCCACAACCGGATCAGCGAGTCATGGCTGCTGCTTGCGAGAGTTTTTCCGTCAGGACTGAAGGTGACTGCCCAGATCCAACCGGTATGTCCCTGCAATCTCAAAAGCTGTTGACCACTGGCCACCCGCCACAGGCAAATCTTACCGTCCAAATCGCCCGTTGCGAGCAAACTGCCATCCGGGCTAAAGCTGACTGACATAACGCTACTTAAGGTTTCTGCAAACACAGATGTGGCGAGATCTGCGTTCCGAAAGTTGACTCCTGCCAGGTTGACCTGCCGCAAGTCGTGACGTGCAACCGCTAAAGTGAACCGCGTAGAATGTGAGTCTTCCAGCCGACACCACTGACGAGGAAGACCATGAAGAAAAGCCGTTTCACGACTGAACAGATCATTGCCATCCTGGGTGAGGGGCAGGCCGGTGCTAACGTGGCAGAGCTATGCCGCAGACACGGTATCAGCGAGCAGACCTACTATCGCTGGAAGGCCAAGTACGGTGGAATGGAAATCTCTGAAGCTCAGCGCCTGAAGGATCTCGAAGCAGAAAACCGCAAACTCAAGCAGATCGTCGCCGACCAAGCTCTCGACCTTCATGCCCTCAAGGCGGTGCTGTCAAAAAAATTCTAACCCCAGCAGCCAAACGCCAGGCTGCCGCCTACCTGCAAGCCGACCTGCAGGTTTCCCAGAGGCGAGCCTGTCGGTTGCTGGGGTTGCACCGCTCCACCGCCCGGTTAGTCGGTCATCGCACTGAAGATCCCGTGTTGCTAGCACGGCTGAAGCAGTTGGCTGCCGAACGTCCGCGTTATGGCTATCGACGGCTGACACTGCTGCTGAGAAGGGAAGGCAGGCTGGTCAACGCCAAGAAAATCTACCGACTGTGCACCAAGGAGGGATTGCTGGTGCGCCCAAAAAAGCGTAAACCCCGCTTCCGACCGTCTGGGAGGCCGGAAGCACCGGCTTTAGAACGCCCTAACCAGCTATGGAGCCTGGACTTTGTCGAGGATGCCCTGGCCGACGGACGCAAACTGCGGACCTTGACGATCATCGATGTCTACAGCCGGGAGTGCCCACAAATTGAAGTCGATACCTCCCTGCCCTCAGCGCGGGTGGTGCGGGTGCTGGAAACCCTGGCGGCCCAGCGGCAGTTGCCGGAACGATTGCTGGTTGATAATGGGCCGGAGTTCGTCTGTCGAGCACTGGCGGAGTGGGCAACGCGGCGTGGGGTGCTCATCGCCTTCACTCGTCCGGGCAAGCCAACGGACAAGCCGCACATCGAGAGCTTTAATGGGAAATTTCGGGATGAATGTCTTAATGCCCACTACTTCTTGAGCGTGCCGGATGCCAGACGAATCGTCGAGGCTTGGCGGCTGGATTACAATCACTACCGTCCGCACAGTGCCCTGGCAGGAGCAACGCCGATGGAGTTTTTGCAACAGGTGAATGCCATCGCGGCTCCGCTGTCGCCGCAACGGCATCCACCTGTACGATAAGGAAAACCAAGCTGGAAACTCACATTCTCAGCGGATCATTATTCGGGGCCAAGTCAGTCGGCCTGCCATACGGTGAGTTCTGAAAAGTTACAGCCGCGCAAGTTGCTTTGCAGATGCACCAGCAGGTTGAGAAGGTTACCGGCCAGATAATCTGGCTGCGGCGCTTGCCGCTGTTGCTGCTCCAACATGGTCTTCAAGCGCTGTTCAAGAACCTGCGAATGACCAAACTGGAGCCGCAATTGCTCAGCTATCGGCTCCAGAATCAACCGCTTCTGTATCTCGCGCACATAGTCTTTTGCCTGGGCTTTGAGCAGGGCATGAGTTTTGAGCCGCCCTGGCGTCTGGCCAGTAATCTCTTCAGTAATGCACTGCACGAACTGATCGGTCGCGTACTCCAGTACTACTGGCTGGAGAAAGAACTGCTCACCCGCTTCGAGAGGCGTAGGCGCAGCCTTTTCGATGAGACAGCGGCGCAACAACGACTGCATCGCATCCGGCAACCTGCGCTGAGAAGCTTTCGTCACAAGATCCTCGTTTAGCTCAAATAGCGAGACTGACTCCCGGTGGATGGCTAACCAGAAGAGCATCGTCTGCTCAACTTCGGAGAGGCGCTCGAACTGGTGCTGAAGCAAGTCTCGAATGTCCTCAAAGACTGCTGATCCCTGCTGCACATAGTTCAATATTTGAGCGATGTTGCCACTAAAAAGATCCTGAGTTGTGGCTGCCAGAAGCTTCAGCGCCAGGGGATTGCCGCTGTAGTAGGCCACCAGTTGCTCCCATTCTGTATCTGTTCCGCTGAATGAGCCTTTATAGAGAAATAGTTCCCGTCCGGCCTCTGAATCCAGCCCTTTGAGCAGGAAGGTTCGGGCCGATCGCTGCTTCCCTTCGAGTAGACCGACCTCTCTGGGCTTTTCGCGACCGGTGAGCAGCAGGCAACTCTGGTGGAGAACTTCTCCGACCGCCTTGAACAATTGCCCATATTCCCCACAGCCGACTCGATACTGGGCTGGCTGGCCTGCACTGAAGATCGTCTCGACATTATCTAGAATCAACAAACAACGACGGGAGCGCAACCCTTCCATCAGCTTCAGCAGTTTCCCATCCAGGCTGCCCGCAAGGGCAACGTCCTCTCCCTGGGCCCGCAGCAGAACAGGCAACACTGACTCTAACCACTCTTCAAAGGGTGGAGCATTTTGCAGCGATCGCCACACCACCACCTCAAACTCTGATTGAACTTGCTGCACCAATCTGGCCGCCAGCGTACTTTTGCCAATTCCACCGATGCCCAGCAGCAGGACAAGGCGACATTGTTCCTCCAGCACCCACTGCCTAAGACACAGCAGTTCTTCACTGCGTCCACAGAAAGTAGCTGTATCAATAACACTCCCCCAATCCGGCGACTCCGGTTGGGTAATCGGTCGTGCAACGGCTGGAGTTTGGGGCTGGGCCGCACCAACCAGCGACCGACGCCACTGCTGTTCTAGCGCTCCTCGAAAGTTGGTTTTACGAACGGGTTCTCCGCAGGCTCGCTCCAGCAAGCTCCAGAGTTTGGGACCGACGTTGCGCTTGATATAGCTGAGTGAGTAGCCGGACTCCTCGGCAATTTGCTCGTAGGTCTGCTCCTGCAGGGCTCCCAACAAAATGACCGATTCCAGTTCACTGAGCCGCCTGCCCACTTTGGCAAAGACGACGGAATTAGCAACTTGCAGAGCTTGCTCTAAATCCATTGTCTTTTACCCCGTTGACGGTAGTGACCTGATTTTACCTGCGGCAAAGTGAACTTTTTGTTGCGGGCATGACGAGGCTGGAATTGCGGTAGGCGAGGGTGCGCAGCCAATTTAAACCAAAATAAATGACGAGATAGTTCACCTGCCTTTGAGTATTTAGACGCATTATATCGACAGCAAAGTGGTGAACTTATAGGTAACGACAAACCTCAAAAGCTTTCCTAAGGTAGTGACATCGGCGCTAAAGGCGCAGGGGAAGCTCTCCTTCATTCATTGAGCAAGCAAAACAACAAACTAAACAGGAGATTCGATATGAAGATTGTAATTATCGATGGCAGCGGACTTATCGGAAGTAAGCTCGTGAACAACCTTCGTCAACTTGAGCACGAAGTGGTGGCAGCATCACCGCGATCGGGCATCAACACGATCACCGGCCAAGGACTGGCAGGGGCGCTGACAGGCACCCAGGTTGTTATCGATGTGGCGAACTCGCCTTCCTTCGAGGACAAGGCAGTTCTGGAGTTCTTCGAGACATCCGGTCGCAACCTCCTTGCCGCAGAAGTGGCCGCCGGTGTGGGACAGCACGTCGCACTCTCGGTTGTCGGTGCCGATCGCTTGCCCGACAGCGGTTACATGCGTGCAAAAATGGCCCAGGAAAAGCTGATCAAAAATTCCAAAATTCCCTACACGATCCTCCGCTCAACCCAGTTCTTCGAGTTTCTGAGCGGCATCGCCGATGCGGCCACCGATGGACAAACCGTTCGCCTCTCACCTGCCCTTGTGCAGCCAATTGCGTCGGATGACGTTGCTGCTGTGCTCACCGAGATCGCGCTCGGGGCACCGGCGAACGGCACGATCGAGGTGGCTGGCCCCGAAAAGTTCCGTCTCGATGAACTCGTCCAGCGATTCTTAAGCGCAAACCAGGACGCCCGCAGGGTGAGCACAGACATCCACGCCCGCTACTTTGGCGTAGAACTAAGCGATCACTCCCTCACTCCCGGCGACAGGCTGCGTGTGGGGAGGATACGGTTCGAGGAGTGGCTCGGTCGCCAGGCGCAGGTGGCCTAGCTGAGCCTTGTTCCTGCCATAAACCTGTGCCGTGCGTCCGCTATCTCGTCGCAACGGACCAAGAGCCTCGATCGGCGGCTCCGCCGCCCTGTCCGCGAACTGTCCGGTAGATTATTACTCCCTATCCGCATCCACACAGGAGAATCTGAATGTTTACGAGATTTCGGCATAGAGTCGCACTCGCAGCACTCTCCCTGTTCGCAGCTTTTTCTGTACCTGCAGGACTCTCCCTACTTGCAGCTCCAGGCGGCAGTCCATCTGGTGAAAAAGTAACGTTGGTTTTCGATCACGTCCTTCCCAATGTGCCCGGCAAGAGCATCAAAGGCGTGCTGGTCGAATACCGGCCCGGCGGCTCATCGCCCGCCCACACCCACCCAAACTCGGCCTTCGTCTATGCAACGGTCCTGGAGGGTGCAATTCGCAGCAAAGTCAACGATGGCCCAGAAAAGGTGTACCGCGTCGGCGATAACTTCGCCGAAGTTCCCGGCGATCATCACGGCGTCAGCAAAAATGACAGCGACACCAGACCCGCACGTCTGCTGGCTGTCTTTGTGGTCAATACGGACGAAACAAACCTGACCACAAATGAAAAAGGCTGAGATGTTTTTTAGAAATGCACTGGCAGGGAGTTATACCGCTGTGGCCCCTTGCTGGATCTTAAAGGAGAGCGATGTCATAGATCCAGACAGTGCAGACCGGGCACGACCTGTAACGATGGGGAGTTTTTATCGCTTCCTCCCCTTTATTGCCGCCAAAGGCAGGCGAAACCCTGCATCAGAGCGGTCAGAGGCGGCACTCGTCTCAGGTCGTGCCTGCCTTTTAGTGAGCCCTTTGGCCGCGTTTGCAGGTTCTAGCTGGCCACTTGCGGCTTTTGGAGCCTGTCTGCAGAATCCGAGCGAGCCGACTCGCAGCAGTGTAGTTCGCGACAGGGCCAATAGCGGATAGGATGCATGGAACGGTTCTTCCTGTCGGTACACGCTCATGGCTCAGACGACGCGGCTTGAGAAGGCAATTGCGGGCAAAGCATTTTTGATCACCGCCGAGGTCATGCCCCCAAAAGGCCCAGACATGGTTGCCTTTATTGAAAAAGCATCGCTCCTCAAAGACCGCGTCCACGCGATCAACGTCACCGACTCCAATCGGGCCGTCATGCGGATGAGCCCGCTCGCCGCCTCCGCCCTCCTGGTGCAGGTGGGCCTTGAACCCATCTGTCAGCTCGCCTGCCGCGACCGCAACCGCATCGCGCTGCAGGGCGATCTGATCGGAGCGGAGGCGCTGGGCATCCACAATATCCTGGCCCTCACGGGCGACCCGGTCGATTGCGGCGACCACCCCCGCGCCCGCGCCGTCTGCGATCTCGAGTCGGTGCGCCTGCTGCAGGTGATCGACGGGCTGAATCGGGGCGTCGATAGCGCCGGTAACGCCCTCAACGCCCAGACCCACCTGTTCGCCGGGGCGGCCATCGATCCGCAATCCGGCAGCGAGTCCGGCCTGCGCAGCCGCTTTCGGCGCAAAGTCGAAGCGGGCGCACGCTTTTTTCAAAGCCAGCTCATCACCGACTTCAAGCGGCTGGGTTGGTTTATGGACAACATCGCCTGCGAGTACGAGCGGCCCGTTCTGGCCGGTGTCTTTTTGCTCAAGTCGGCCAAAAATGCGCTCTACATCAACCGCAACCTGCCCGGTGTGACGATCCCGGAGGCGATTATCGAGCGGCTGGAGCGGGCCGGTGCCCAGGCCCAGCAGGAAGGCATCGTCATCGCCGCCGAGCAGGTGGCCGCCGCCAGACAGATCTGCGACGGCGTGCATCTGATGGCAATTCGCAGGGAAGAGGTGATCCCCGAAATTCTCGATCGAGCCGGGGTAGCGGCGCTCACCAGTTTTTGAGAGCGGCGGCAGCGATCATGATACGATGTCCCCAACTTTTGAGTCGGGTTGCTCATGTCTGGCCTTCGGCAACGGCTAACCACCCTCGCTATCCTGGGCGGGGGACTGGCGGTAATCGCCAGCAGCGTTCTGGCCGCTCCGACGATCGAGAGCCTGCAGATGCGACAAAACCAGTTGCAGCAGCGCATCGTATCGGCGCGCCAGCAGGCCCAGCAACTGCGCCGCCGCGAAGTAGCCGCCCGTAACCAGTTGGGCTCGATCCGCCAGAATCTGCTCGCTACCACCAATAAACTGCAGGATACGCGCTTTCAGCTCTCGGTGGCCCAGAAGCGACTCGTCTATCTGGCGCGCGATCTCGGGGCCCTCGAGGTGCGCTTTGCGGACCAGCAACGGGCCACGACCCAGCGGTTGCGCTTTTTGCAGCAGCAGCGCCCCGAGCAGTGGTGGGCCTTGATTCTGGCAAGCCGCGACCTCAACACGATGATGGATCGCCGCTACCAGATGGGCCGGGTCTTTGACCGCGACCAGCAGATGCTCCTTGCCCTCGAAGAGCGCCGCCGCGAGCTGAGCCGCAAGCGCTTCGCCGTCGAAAACCAGAAAAACGACATCGCCCTTATTGCCCAGCAACTGGCGACCCGCCGCTCGCAGGTCGCCCAGCAGGCCACCATCCAGTCGGAGCTGGTGCGCCGCCTCAGCAGCCAGCGCGCCGCCTACGAGGCCGCCCAGCGGCGGCTGGCCTCCGATTCGCACCGGATCACGGCGATGATCCGCACGCTCATCGCAAGCCAGAATCGCCTCAACAGCGTCCAGGGCAGTGGCCGCATGATCCTGCCGACGACGGGCCGCTTTAGCAGTGGTTTTGGCCTACGCTACCACCCGATCTTTCATGTGCGGCGGATGCACACTGGCCTCGATATTGCCGCCCCCAGCGGTACACCGATTCGCGCCGCCGACGACGGCACGGTGCTGTTTGCCGGTTGGTACGGGGGGTATGGCCGCTGTGTGATCGTGAGCCACGGCGGTACGCTCTCGACGCTGTACGGCCACACCAGCCGCCTGTACGTGAGCGTCGGTCAGGCCGTCCACAAGGGCGACACGATCGCCGCCGTCGGCTCCACCGGTTTTGCCACTGGCCCCCACCTGCACTTCGAGGTGCGCGTCAACGGCTCCCCCGTCAACCCCGTACCCTACCTGCCCTGATGAGCCGCTTCGATGTCTTTGCCCTCTGCAATCCCCTCTACGATCTGCAGGTCCAGGTACCCGACAGTCTGCTTACCAGCCTGGGGTATCCAAAGGGGGGCGTGAGCCTCATCGACCGCGAGCAGTACGACCAGCTCATCCCCCGGCTCGCGGGCCTGCCGATCCACGCCACACCGGGCGGTTCGGCGGCGAACACCGTGATCGGCATCCAGCAACTGGGCGGCACCACCTGCTACACCGGCAAGATTGGCGCTGACACCTACGGCAGCGCCTACAAGAACGGCATGGTGCGCTGGGGCGTCCACGCCAATCTGGCGGCAGGCAGCCTGCCTACCGGTCTAAGCGTGATCTTGATCACCCCGGATGCCCAGCGCACGATGTTTACTTACCTGGGAGCCTGCCAGCAACTGGACCCCAGCGACATCGACACGGATCTTATCGCCCGCTCGCGCTACCTCTACGTCACCGGCTACTGCTGGGACACCGCGAGCCAGAAAGCAGCGGTGCTCCTTGCGATGGAGCAGGCCCGCGCCGCCGGTGTGCCCATCGCCCTCAGCCTTTCCGACCCGTTTGTCGTCCGCCGCCACAAACAGGAACTGCGCCAGATCGTGAGCGAACATGTCGATCTGCTGTTTGGCAACCAGGAGGAGGCGGAAGTCTTTACTGAGACCAGCTCCGCCGAGGCCGCCATCGAGGTGCTGCGCGCCTGGTGCGAGACGGCAGTGGTGACGATGAGCGCCGCCGGTTCCTACATTGCCCAAGGGAACCGCCTGCAGCGCATCGAACCTTTTGCTGTGGCAGCGATCGACTCGACCGGAGCCGGGGACAGCTACGCCGCCGGTCTACTCTATGGCCTCACCCACGATCTGCCCCTATTGACCACTGGCCGCCTCGCCTCGTATCTGGCCGCCCAGGTCGTTTCTCAGCTCGGTCCGCGCCTTGAGGCGATCGATGAACGGGCGATCGAGCAGATCCTCGCTGCAGATTGAACCCACAGCAAAGGGCAGTCCTCGCGGGCTGCCCTTTGCTATGGTCCCTGTAGAACTACTCCTCAGCCTGCTCTTCTTCGTCCGCGTCGGGCTGCGGGTAAATAAAACTGGTGTTGTTGCCCGAGAGAATCGACTTTCCGAGGGCAAGCGCCTTTTGAGCCTGGGTGTGCGCCTTGCGCTTCCAGACGGCGCGACGCTGGTCGCGCTTGGCGTTTGAGGTCTTCTTTTTAGGCTGAGCCATGACTATCGATGCGCAAAAAAGCTTTTTTATGATAGCGCACCGGAGATGGCCCGCAAACTCACAAGACACCACTGACCGCGCCCAGGGGCGTAGACGACGGCACCCAGCCGGTTGAGATTGTGGACAGCCCTGAAGACCACCCAGGGTGGCTGGCCCAACTCGTAGGTCAGCTGTACGATGGAGCGCGGCTGGCGGGCCAGTTCCGCCAGGATCCGCTCCTGAAGCTCCGATTCCACCATAACGTTAGACATATATAGCCGCCTCCAAACCGCTTTTCACCAAAAACTACTAAAGCAACTGTGTATCGGGTCTCTCCCTTATAGCCGGGAATACTGGAGTATGGATCACTTTTGCTCTTGAATTTTTGTTGCATGGGGATCAACAGAGAAAGCCGCTTACAAAAGTTTAAACTAGCGCTATTCTAAAAATGGGCTAAACAGGAAGCCAATGAGCAAGCAAACAGTTTACAAGCTGTCAAAGAGTTTCACAGCAATATTTCTGGCTTTTTGCGCGATCATCTCGCTGGCGGGGATCACTTTTGCTGCGATCACCGATGATTCCTATGAGGGCAATATCTTCTCGCTGTATGGCAACAATGGTGCTTTGATCCCACCCCGTCTCAGCCTGGCCGAATCGGTGCGGCGTGGGCAGCCTGCCTTCGTCATCCTCTACGTCTTCGACTCGCGAGACTGCAAAAAGCAAGCGGCGGAAGTGACTGCTCTCCAGGCGCGCTTTGGTCAGGCTGTCAACTTTATTGCCGTAAACGTAGACGCCTTTCCGCAGGATCAGCCCGAGCTACAGCCCTATTTCAAGGGGGAAGTGCCGCGCCTGCTGCTGTTCGACGGCCAGGGTCGTCTGGCCTACGACGCCACCGGCTTCACCCCGGCGCGCCGGGTCGAACCGCATCTTAAGGCAGTGCTCCGCCAGGTGCCGACGAACCGTCCCATCCCGGCTCCCCTCGGACAATAGTTCAGGTGGCCAATCGAAAAGCCTGGGACTCGAGGGCCAGCAGGACCGGGCCGTACTCATCTCCCTCGTCGAGTTCGATAATCCAGAGGCCCGTGCGATCGAGGGCACGGATACGGCCCAACTGGCCCCAGTAGCACTCGTAGAGGACGATCACCTGTCTGCCCGGAAAGCTGAGCCCCTGCAACATCTGCGCCTCCTTCTCAAGTGCCCCGGTGCCTGGGCTCGCTCCATCACCAATAATTTAGTCTAAGAAACTTGCCTTATGGTGTATTTTACATAGCAAAAGTACGATCGCAACAGACCCTTATACTGGCGCTATGCCCAAGGCAACAGGCGAGAAAAAAAAGGGCAAGACCGGGCGACCGAAGAAGTTTGGCCGCCCGTCGAAGTCTTTTTATCTGGTGCTGCCCGACGATGTGGTGATGCGGCTGCGGCTCATCGATCCGGATATGGCGACGGCGATCGTCAAGACGGTAGAGAACCTCGAAGTTGCCCAGCCGCCCGATCTTGTCGAGGTCCAGACACTCTCCGAGCATCTGGCTGTGCTCTGGGTGGGCGAGATTGCACCGCTGCACAACTGGCCGGGAATTTTCCTGCACAAAGTCGAACCGGGCCGCTATCTGCTGGTGCTCGATCGCCACTACGACCTGGCCCGCTTTGAGCTGGACGTGCGCGATTGGCTGGAGGCCAGTAGATCCGTAGGCGCAGAGGCAGCCGCCTTCGAGAAACTCGCAGCGACGCTGCGGCAACTGCGCCAGCAGAGCCAGGCACTGCACGGTGCCATTTCTGTTTGAGATCCCGGTGCGACAGGGACTGTCACTGGCCCCAGCCGTCGTGTATATTGTCAATAAGCAAAGCTTTTTGAGAACGGCCCTATGGTCAACACAACATCATACACCCCGGCGGCCCTCAAAGCTGAACTCAACTCGAAGGGCTGGCGGATGACTCCCCAGCGCGAGGTCATCCTCAAGGTTTTTCAAGAATTGCCCGAGGGCAACCACCTCAATGCCGAGGAGTTGCACGCCCGTCTGGAGGCCACCTCCGGCATCAGTCTTTCTACTGTCTACCGCACCTTGAAGCTGATGGCGCGCATGGGCATCCTGCGCGAACTGGAGCTGGCCGAGGGCCACAAGCACTACGAGCTGAATCAGCCCTATCCCCACCACCACCACCACCTCGTCTGCGTCAAGTGCTACCGCACGATCGAATTTAAGAGCAACCCGATTCTCACGATCGGCTCTAAAGCCGCTCAGGAGCGGGGCTTCAAGCTGCTCGACTGTCAGCTTACGATCCACGCGGTCTGTCCCGAGTGCCAGCGCTCGATCGTACCGCTCTGACCCGGATGATTTCTCGGCGGACATTTCAGGTGCTCCTGCTTGCGAACCTGCTGCCGGGGGCAGCCAGGGCGCGCAACAGCTGGGTCGAGCAGACGCTCGCAAAGCTCAGCCTCGAAGCGAAGATTGGCCAGCTGATGATGCCGATGCTCGAATCGAGCGAGCAGGCGGACGAACTGGTAAGGCGCTACGGCGTCGGCGGATTTATCATCTTTCGCACCGCCGCCCAGCCGCTGGTCCGCCAGCTCAACCGCCTGCAGGCGCTGAGCCGCCTGCCGCTTCTTGTGAGCGCCGACTTTGAGCGGGGAGCCGGAGCCTACATCGACGGGGCCACCGACCTGCCAATTGCGATGGCTCTGGGCGCGGCGAACGACCCGCAACTCGCCTACCAGGCCGGGACGATTACTGCCTTGGAGGCGCGGGCTCTGGGTGTTCACGTCATCTTTGCCCCGGTGCTCGATATCAACAACAACCCCCATAACCCGATCATCAACGTCCGCTCCTTCGGCGAATCGCCCGATCTGGTGAGCCGCCTGGCAGCCGCCTACATTGCCGGCATCGAAGAACACGGAGCCCTCGCCACGATCAAACATTTTCCGGGCCACGGCAACGTCAGTATCGACACCCACCGCGAATTCGGCGCGGTGCGCGGCAGGCTGAGGGAACTGGAGCAGGTAGAGTTGAAGCCCTACCGCCAGGTGCTCGCCGCCCGAGCGCCCCACGGATTGATGGCCGCCCACCTCTGGGTCGAGGCGATCGACTCGAAGCCTGTACCGGCGTCGCTGTCGCGGCGGGTAATAGGAGAGCTTTTGCGCCGGGATCTGCGCTTCTCGGGCCTCGTCTACACCGATTCGCTTGGAATGCAGTCGGTGCTCGATTTTGCCGGCGATCCGGGCCGGGCACAACGGATGGCGATCGAGGCCGGGTGCGATGTGCTCGTTACGCCAACGGGCCGCGACGCCAAAGGCGACCCGTCGCCGCTCGCTGGGGTGGCGGCAGGGATGCAGGCTATCCTCCAGGCCGTGCGGCGCGGCCAGATCCGCGAGAGCCGCCTCGACGCGTCCGTGCGGCGCATCCTGGCTGCCAAAGCTTTGCTCGGGCTCGATCGCGGTGCCCAGGTCGATCCGGCGGCTCTCGCTTCGATCGTGGGCACCCCCGCGCACCAGCGCACCGCCCAGCAGATCGCCCGCCGGGCGCTCACTCTGGTGCAAAACCGGGGAGGACTGCTGCCCCTTGCTGCCGGCCAGCGCCTCGGGGTACTGACGCTCACCAACTTTCCAGGAACCGGTGCCTTCGGGCGCGACAGTGCCGAGTTCGCTCCTGCTCTGCAGCCTGCCCGCTCGCTTGCCTGGTCCGTGCAGCCAGAGGCGGCGGAACTGGAGGCCGCCCGTACCCTCGCCCGAGACTGTGAGGTGCTGGTGGTGGCTGCTTACTTAAAAGTTTTCGTAGGCGACAACAGCGCCGGTCTATTGGAGGCCCATCGTACCGCCCTCCAGCAACTGCTGCAGATCAATCCCCGCATCGTCTTTATTTCCTTTGGCAGCCCCTATGCCCTGGCAGCACTCCGCGAATTGCCGGTGCTCATCTGTGCCTACGACAATTCAAAGGCGAGCCAGACGGCAGCGGCGGCGGCCCTTTTTTCGAGCGCCGCCTGGACGGGCCACCTGCCGGTGGCGATTAGCTGAAGCCTCTGGCGCGAAAAGCGTCGAATTTGAGCGGTTCTCGAATTTTTTGGCTAAAAAAGACGCGAACGTTAAAAGGAACAGTGCGGCCATGGTCGAGATCCGGCAGGTTGCCGATGCGGCCTTCGCGGACGATCGTGCCCTCGGCGTCCTCGATCACGCCGTAGAGGTTGACCTTGCGCAGGTCGCGGCTGCTCGCGTTGTGGGCGGTGCCCTGAATTTCGTAGCAGATGGCCCGACGCTCGTCCGGCGGCAACCCGAGCAGGCTCTCAGGGCTGCAGGAGCGGGCGGTGAGGTTGGCAATCTCGACTTTGACCGGCTCGATGCGCAGGTTGTTGCAACTGCAAAGTGTGAGCGCACCGACGCTCAAGACTGCCCAGCCAGCCCGACCCATAGAACGCCCGCAAAAGAGTGATTCTCTCAAGCTACCAGGACTCTCGAAAACCGGTGAGGCCGGCCCGAGCGAGTTCACTTCAACTTGAACCGCTCCGGTAGAGCAACTTCGAGCCACGGATAAACCGAAGGAGCGCCCAGAAAATACCACAGCGCCAGGACCGCATCGCAGATCGCACAGCCGAAGGAGGACTCCGGCACAAAAGGCACGATCGGGTTGCCGTAAAGGTGGTGCATCACATCCCAGCCGGTATGTAAAAGCCAGCCCAGGCCGACGAAGCGATAATCACCGAGGCCCCGGTAGGCGACAAAGGTCATGAGGGTGCAGAAGACGAATTCCCAGACCCCCAGCCCACCGCTCAGGTAGGCAGCCCCCGCCCCGGCGATCAGGATTGCGCTGAAGTTGCGGCGGGCAGGTTCCTGCAGGAGCGAGCAAAGTGCGATGAAGATGCCTGCGACGAGCACAGGCGAGAGGAGTTGAACAGGTGTGAAGAGCATCGTGAATTTTCCTTCTTGAATGGATTTCAACTTTGGCGCGAGCGGTCCAGCAACGCCCCAAAGGCTATCTGCGCCCGCTCGTCGGCGCGGGGATCTTTTAGAAAGCGATAGGAGGCGTGGTGACTTAGATAAATACCGCACAGCTCCCAGACAAACTGATCGGCGTCGAGATCCGCCCGCAGATGGCCAAGTTCGACCGACCGACGGACCAGTTGCCCCAGAAGAGCGCGCCACCGCGCCTCCAGTTCGAGCACGCGCGATCGGACGTTGCCTGCGATGTCGTCCAGTTCAAAGAGGGCGGCTGAGATCGGACAGCCCCCCCGCAGCCCTGCCTTCGCGGGCCAGCCGAACCAGCGGGAGACAAGCGCTTCGAGCCGGGGCAATCCCTCGGCTGCCTGGAGGGCCGGCTGCAGGACGCAGGCATCGGCGATCACGCTCATGTGCTCCAACAGCGCCAGTTGCACCTCTTCTTTGGAGCGAAAGTGAGCGAACAGGCCGCTTTTGGACATGCCGACCTGCTGGGCCAGCACCCCAAGGGTGACGCCCGGCAGGCCCGCTTCACTGAGCAGATTAAGCCCGGTTTGCAAGATGCGCTCGCGGGTCTGGGCAGCAGCGGAGGTTGTCATGACCCTCAGAATAGCACGACCGGTCGTGCTATTGTCAGGCAACGCCCACCCCGCTCCGGCTCCCAGGAGGCACCCGCGCAGTCTTGCCTGAGCAATCGGCACCGGGAATATGTCAGATTGAAACCGCAGAGGCGAGGGGCGAGCAGATGGACTTTTCAGCAAGTAAGCGGATTGAAACCGACAGCATGGGTGCGATCGAGGTACCAGCGGACCGCTACTGGGGGGCCCAGACCCAGCGCTCACTGCAGTACTTTTCTATTGGCGACGATCTGATCCCTCGGGAGATGATCCGCGCCTTTGGCCTTCTCAAAAAGGCGGCTGCCCTCGTCAACCAGCAGCTGGGACAATTGAGCGAAAAAAAGGCGCAGCTTATCGTCCAGGCGGCGGACGAGGTGATCGCAGGCCGCCTCGACGACCACTTTCCGCTGCGGGTCTGGCAGACCGGCAGCGGCACCCAGACGAACATGAACGTCAACGAGGTGATCGCGAACCGGGCAATCGCGCTGGCCGGCGGCGTATTGGGAAGCAAAGATCCGATCCACCCGAACGACGATGTCAACTGCTCCCAGTCCTCCAACGACACGTTTCCGACGGCGATGCACATCGCGGCTGTCGAGCAGTTGCACTACCGGTTGCTGCCAGAAGTAGGCCGCCTGCGCGAGGCGCTCGCTCAAAAGGCCGACGCTTTCGAGGCGATCATCAAAGTAGGGCGAACCCACCTGATGGACGCAGTGCCCCTTACGCTGGGCCAGGAGTTCTCCGGCTACGTCGCCCAGATCGATCAGGCCCTCGAGCGCCTGCGCGCCTGCCTGCCTGCCCTGTTGGAGCTGGCTCTGGGCGGAACGGCGGTCGGTACTGGCCTTAACAGCCACCCGCGCTTCGCCGTCGCGGTGGCCCAACAGATCGCCGATTTAACTGGTCTGTCCTTTATCAGCGCTCCTAACAAGTTTGCCGCCCTCGCGGCCCACGAGCCGATCGTGGCCACGAGCGGAATGCTGCGGACTCTGGCTGTTGCTCTCATCAAGATCGCCAACGACCTGCGCTGGCTCGGTTCCGGTCCCCGCTGCGGACTGGCGGAGCTGATCTTGCCGGCAAATGAGCCGGGCTCCTCGATCATGCCGGGCAAGGTCAATCCGACCCAGTGCGAGGCGATGACGATGGCCTGCGTGCAGGTGCTGGGCAACGACGCTGCGATCGCCATCGCCGGCTCCCAGGGCAACTTCGAGTTGAACGTCTTCAAGCCCCTGCTCATCCACAATCTGCTCCACTCGATCCGGCTTATCGCCTCGGCCAGCGCGAGCTTTACCGACTATCTGGTGGTGGGGCTGGAGCCGAACCACGCCCAGATCCAGCACTACCTCGACAACGCCTTGATGCTGGTCACCGCCCTCAACCCCCACATCGGCTACGACCGGGCGGCAGCGGTGGCCAAAAAAGCCTACAGCGAGCGCAAGACCCTGCGCGAAGCCTGTCTGGAACTGGGGTTTTTAACGGCAGAAGAATTTGATCGCTGGGTGCGCCCCGAACGGATGCTTGGGCCAGCGGCAGAGCCTTAAAAAATATCTTGTGACTACTGGGCGGCCTGGGGCTGGAGAGCGACTTCGGCGACCGGGTAGACGCTCACTTTTTTGCGGTCGCGCCCGTAGCGCTCGAAGGTGACGACCCCTTCGATGAGGGCAAAGAGGGTGTCGTCGGAGCCGCGTCCGACGTTTTTGCCGGGGTGAATCTTGGTGCCGCGCTGGCGAATCAGGATGTTGCCCGCTTTGACCAGCTCCCCGCCGTAGCGCTTGACGCCCAGCCGTTGGGCGGTGGAGTCGCGACCGTTGCGGGTGCTGCCTGTGCCTTTTTTGTGTGCCATGGTGGGTTACTTCCTTAGGTGCTGGTGGCCGGTTGGGCGCTAAAGCTCTGGCCGTCAAAGTCGATGGCCTCGATCATCAGCCGGGTGAAGGGCTGGCGGTGGCCCTTTTTGCGGCGGTAATGCTTTTTGGGGCGCATCTTGTAGACGATCACTTTGGGAGCCTTGCCGTGCTGGAGAACGCGGGCCTGGACGCTCGCACCGGCGACGAGGGGCTGACCGACGCTCACGCCGCCGTCGTGGCGCACCAGCAGTACGCGATCGAGGGCAACGGTGCTTTCGACTTCGAGAGCCAGTAGCTCGACATCGTAGAAGCGGCCCGGCTCGACGCGCACCTGCTTGCCGCCTGTTTCAACAATTGCGTAAACCATCGAGACTCCTGCCGCCTTACAGGTGTGCCCGGAAGCACTTACCAACCTGTTTCGAGCGGATGACAACAGCCATCTATTCTGCCAAATCAGATCGAGCTTTGTCAAAGCCCTGCTCAGCGGCGCGGGCGAAACAGGCCAAATGCGGAGGTGTAGCCGTGCAAAAACGTCGTCGCTCCGACCGGGCCGATTTCGCCGCTGCAAAAAAAACCAGCGAGGGGCACCTGCGGGCCAAAGATTCCGGCAAAAAGGCGGCTATCGACGCTCGGCTCGCCGTAAAGATATTCTCCCCGGCCCAGGCACGAAAAAAGCAGCGCCCCTGCGGGGGGATTGCCGGTGTGTTCGAGCCGGTAGCGCTGCAGGACGAGCTTGAGATCTTCGCGGGAGGTGAGGGCGTCGCGCAGGTGAAAGCGGATCGTCTGGCCGGAGCGCAGCCACTCGCCTACAGCGAGTCCGCCGTTGCGCGGTTCGATGCCCATCAAGTTGCGCACCAAAAAGTCGCCCTGGCCGTTGCCCATCTGAAACTCGCTCATCCGGATGCCGACGAAGAGCGAATGGCTCGCCAGTTGCCGATCGTGCTCGTCCAGGGCACTGATTACTTCCTGGAGAACCTGCAGCGCCGGTTTTCCGCCCAGTTCCCAGATCATGTTGCCCTCGACGTGGGTGATCTGGAAGGTGTCGCCGATGGGCCGGCACCCCTGGGCCACCGCCGCTGTCACAGCGATATTGCCGGTGAGCGCAACGCCCACCAGGCCCCGACTGGCCGAACGCTCGCCCAGAAAAAGCCGATTGCCGCCGGGCCGGTTGCCGCCGCTGGCGAGGCCGCCGACTTTAACGGCATCGGCAAAAGCAAAATCGAGGCCGCCCAGCAGGCTCTCGACCGGAAAGCTGGCACCGTCGGCCAGCAGTACAAAATGGGGGCCGGCGGTCGCTGGAACTTTGACCAGGGCTTCCCAGGCTTTCGGTGGACTGTCGAGGTCGGGTAGACCTTCGGCTTCCAGCCAGAAAGGCACCAGCTCGACTTCGGGCAGGTGGGCCGCAAGGAGGGCGAGGGCCGGTGGCTGCTCGACTTCGCTGCCCGCACCGATAATCCCGCCGCCGGAGCAGCCAAGCTGCACCCGGCTTGGCAACTGCAGCTGTAACTGGGCAAGCCAATCGCCGGCCATGCGGGCCAGATCCGCCGAAGCAAAGACAAACAACAAATCGACCGGCAATCCTTCTAGCTGATCCAGGATGCGCTCGACACACTCGCCAATCGCCGCCTCCGGCTGGCTCTGACGGGAAAGGGCGCTTGCCCAGCGCATCGTGCTATCACAGGCAGTCATAGAGATCGCGAGATTTGTTCGTGGGCAGCACCCATATAATATGTCGCCATGACCCGTGAACCTGTCGAAATTCTTTCTGCCATCGAGTTGCGCCGCACACTGCAGCGGCTCGCAACCCAGATCGTCGAGCACAACCGGGGCACCGACGATCTGGTGCTCTTAGGGATCTATACCCGTGGCGTGCCCCTGGCCAGACGCCTGGGGCAGCTCATCGCCGGCTTAGAAGAAACGGCGGTGCCAGTTGGTGCCCTCGACATCACCCTCTACCGCGACGATCTGCGCGACATCGGCGTGCGGCCCCTCACCCCGAGCGAGATTCCCGTCGATATCACCGCCCGCAACGTCTATCTCATCGACGATGTGATCTATCGGGGCCGCACCGTGCGCGCCGCCCTCGACGCCCTCAACGACTATGGCCGTCCAGCTGCCATCCGGCTGGTCAGCCTGATCGACCGTGGCTGGCGGGATCTGCCCATCCATCCGGATCTAGTAGGCCGCAAACTGCCCACCGCCCGCCACGAGCAGGTGAAGGTTCTGCTGGAGGAGACCGATGGCCGCGATGGGGTGCTGCTGTACTGAGCTTGCTGCCTGGTGTTCAAAGTGATAGGCTGGGACACTGTTGAGCAATTGCAAAGATTACTGATATGAATGCCCAGGAGATCATCCGCTCGATCGAGGCGGAGCAGCTGAAGGCAAAATTACCCGATCTGCACATCGGCGATACCGTCAAGGTCAACGTCCGGATCCGCGAGGGCGGCAAGGAGCGCATCCAGGCTTTCGAGGGCACGATCATCTCGATGGCCCACGGCGGGATCAACCGGACGATCACCGTGCGCCGCATCTTTCAGGGCATCGGCGTCGAGCGCGTCTTTCTGGTGCATTCGCCGCGCGTCGAGAGTCTGACGGTGACGCGCCTGGGCAGCGTCCGCCGCGCCAAGCTCTACTACCTGCGTCAGCGCGTCGGCAAGGCAACCCGCGTCAAGCAAAAAGTGACGCGCAAGAGCAGCTAGGTGCTTCTCCGGTTTTGCCTTGACGCAAGGATCGGCACTCTTTATGATCAGTAGTTGCACATCCGCTGTCTGGGCGGGTGCGGCGATGCGTGGTTAGTTCAGTTGGTAGAACGCAGGTCTCCAAAACCTGATGTCGAGGGTTCGAGTCCTTCACCACGCGCCACTTTTATGTCGGAGTACCCGTCAGTGACTACCGAGCCGAGATCTACTCCCGCCGCGAAATTTAATCCCCGGCAATTTCTCGCCGAGGTGCGGGGCGAACTCGACAAGGTGGTCTGGCCGGATCGCAAACAGGTGATCGCCCAGTCGGCCTCCGTTCTGCTCATCGTCGTGGCGATGGCGAGCTTTATTTACCTGCTGGACGAATTGTTGAGATGGTTATCGGGGCTGATCTTCTGATGGAAACCGCCAAAAAGCCTGAGCAGATTGAACCGCACTGGTACTTTGTCCAGGTTGCCTCCGGCTGCGAAAAAAAAGTAAAAGCAAATCTTGAGCAGCGCATTCAGACCCTCGAGATGAACGACCGCATCCTCAAAGTCGAGATTCCCGAGCGCCAGGCGATCCGCATCCGGCAGGAAGGCTCCCGCGCCTCCAGCGCTGAGAAGATTTTTCCGGGCTACGTGCTCATCCAGATGGTGATGGACGACGAATCGTGGCAGGTGGTCAAAAACACCCCCAACGTGATCAACTTCGTCGGCACCGAGGAGCGCCGCCGCTACGGTCGGGGCCGTGGTCACGTCACCCCGCGTCCGCTGGGTTCAGCCGAGGTCAACCGCATCTTCCGGGCTGCCGAGCAGGAGGAGCCGGTGATCAAGGTCGATCTCGAACCGGGCCACAAGATCGAAGTCACCGCCGGTCCTTTTCAGGACTTCAACGGCGAGGTGGTCGAGGTCAACCCCGAGCGCGGCACCCTCAAGGCACTCATCTCGATCTTTGGCCGCGACACGCCGGTCGAACTGGGCTTCAGCCAGGTCCGCAGACTCGACGAATAGGAGAATTTTTCGATGACGGTCCTGGTGATCATTTTGCGGATAGTCTGGTCGCTGCTGGCGGTGGGGATCATCGTCACCGTGCTGCTGCACGCTGCCAAGGGCGACGGCATCGCAGCCATCGGCGGCAGTGCCCAGATGTTTGCCAGTCAAAAGACCGCCGAGAGCAACCTCGATCGGGTGACCTGGGCAATCACCGCCGGGTTTGTTGCCCTGACAGTCGTGCTCAGCGCCGGCTGGCTCGATCGATCGACAGCCACCCGCGTTCCTGCCGGAGGGCCGACTCAGAGTGCTCCCCTCGCGCCCACAGTGCCAGGAGCGCCACCCCCTCAGCCTCCAAAAAAGTAGGGATGCGCACAGGACGCACCCCCCTTCTCAAAAACAAAAATTTCTACTTGTTGTTGCTTAATACGGCTTCTTTGAAGGTCTTGCCCGCACTGAAGGCCGGGGCCACCGTCGCCGGAATGATCATCTTTTCGTTGGTCTTGGGATTGCGCCCTTCCCGTTCGGCCCGCTTGCGCGCTTCGAAGGTGCCAAAGCCTACCAGCGTCACTTTTTCGCCGCTTGCGACAGTTTCTTGAATCTCGTCGAAGACGGCACTGATCACAGCGTCCGCCTCCTTGAGGGTGATTTTGGTCTTTTCGGCCACGGCCTTCACCAGTTCGCCTTTGTTCATGTAGTCGACTTCTCCTCAGATCGCTCTTGGACCATTAAAGCACGAAAGCCTTGAGTAGAGCCGATTTGAGCGCTTCCTCCCTCAATATTTAGCAACAACAGGCCCATTTTCCCTGTTAGTGTAAGCCTGGGAAGTTCACCATCGGGTCTGCTGGGATGCCAATTACATTGCTCGTTCTCGACCTCGACGGCACGATTATCGGCAACCGGCCAGAGGTGCGCCAGGCGGTGCTCACAGCGATCCAGGCGGCCCGCCGCCAGGGGGTGAAGGTGGCGATTGCTACCGGCAGGATGTATCGCGCTGCGCTGCCCTTCTACCGGATGGTCGGCTCGGAGCTGCCGCTCATCTGCTATCAGGGCGCACTGATTAAAGATCCAGCAGATGGGCGAGTATTGCTCCACAGACCGGTTCCGATCGAGCGGACCTTTGAGGTGCTCGATTTTTTGGAGGGCGAGGGGCTGGCGGTCCATCTTTACCTCAACGACACCCTCTACGTAAACGAGATCACGCCTGCAATTCGCCGCTACGGCGAGCGCACCGGGGTCGAACCGGTGCCGGTAGGCGACCTGCGCCGGGTGCTCACCGCTGAGCCGACGAAGATCTTGGGCCACACCGACAGCGAACAGACGACCGACGCGCTGCTCAAAAGGCTCGGCGAACGCTACAGTCGAGATGTCCTCTATCTCACCAAGTCCGATCCAACCTTCGTCGAGGTGACCCATCCCGAGGCCGATAAGGGGCTGGCAGTGCGTTTTCTGGCCGAGCAGCACCTGCAGATTTCCCCAGAGCAGGTGATGACAGTAGGTGACCAGCTCAACGATCTTGAGATGATTCGCTACGCCGCCGTGGGGGTGGCTATGGGCAGGGCTCCCGCCGCTGTTCAGGCCGAGGCGGTCTGGGTTGCTCCCGACGTCGAAGCGGACGGTGTGGCCCAGGCGATCGAAAAGTTTATACTCCTGCCCGACCCTCTCCCATGCACGCCCACTTCCGCCATTACCCCTGCCTGCTGATTGCCCTGCTTGCCCTTGCTGCCCCCGGCCCCTGCCAGACCACCCTCAATATCAGCGACGTCACCAGCGATTACAGCGGTCCAGCGCCCATCAATCTCTCTGCCCTGCGCACCCTACCCGGCGACGCGCGCGCCCTGCCGCTCCGGTTGCCCTTTCGCTACGGAAGCTGCTATCGCGTGAGCCAGGGCAACAACGGCGGCTACAGCCACCACGAGCGCTCCAACCGCTACGCCTGGGATTTTGCGATGCCCGTAGACACCCCCGTCACCGCCGCCGCCGCCGGTCGGGTGGTGCCGGTACCAAAAGTCGAGGAGGGCATCGGCAAAAGCGTCGTTCTCGATCACGGCCACGGCTACTACACGCTCTACGCCCACCTCAGCCGGCTCCAGGTGTCTCCCGGCCAGCGGGTACAGGCCGGTCAGCTCATCGCCTTGAGCGGGCGGGATGTGGGTGTCGCCCCCCACCTGCACTTTATGGCCGCGACGCTGTTGCCGGTGCTGACTGCCCTGCCGGCCCGGCTGACGGACAGCGGCAGCCCCGACGGTGTTCCAAAGGAGAACCAGCAGGTCTGCGCCCGGACCGCCAGAAGCAACGGTGCCTTCTTCGACACGCCCATCAGCGCCGATGCCTTCGCTGCCCAGGGTATTCTGCTCACCAAGGCTCCGCCGGCCCACGCCCTGGTGATGAATCGGGCCTACGTCGTCGAAGGGGTGACAGCCAAACCCTTCGGTGCCGTCTTCTACCAGGTGCGCTCCCAAAAAGGTTTGATCTACACCAACAACTCGATCTTCAGCGACGAGCGGGGCCACTTTCGGCTGGTGGTCGAATCGCCCCTGGGCCGCCCCGGTGAGCAGGTGCAGCAGCTCATCTTCAGCCACCTGAGCGAGCAGGGAACAGCGGTCTCGACGGTGGTGCTGGTCAACCGCTAATCGGCGCTGCCCGATTGGATGAGCCGGCCAATCAGGGTGCGCAACTGGGTGCGGGGCAGGTGGGGCCAGTTGCCCTGCTGCTCCATCTGCATCAGCAGATCGAACAGTTCCTGGCGGTTGGTGGGCAGCGCCTCCATGTAGTAGTTGTCCCGCAGCCACAGGTGCAGATTTTCAAGAAAGCGCAGCATCTTTAACAGTTCGATGGCATCGCCGGTCCGTTTGTCGGCGGCATCGACCAGGGCGTCCAGGATCGGTTGGAGGTCGTTTGGGATGGGATCAGCAAAAGCCGGGCGTGCGCTGGACATGGTGGCCAACAATTGGATATCCGCCGTTATTATGGCCTGGGAAGGCTATTTCTTTGCATCCCGTCCGGACTGCACCTGTGGAACCAACACCTGAGTACCTGCTTGAGATAGCCCGTCAGACTGCCTGGGGAGCGGCGGATATCGTTCTTGATTATTACAAGCAGCCCATCGCCATCGAAGAAAAGCTCGATGGCCCGGTCACGACCGCCGATATTGCCGCCGATCGCTTTATTCTCGAACAGTTGCGCTCGGAGTTCGGCACCCGACAGTTTGCTTATCTGAGCGAAGAGACGATAGGTGGCGGCGAGCGCTTCGACCGGCCTCTTGTCTGGGTCATCGATCCGATCGACGGCACGCGGGACTTTATCGACGGCACGGGCGAATTTGCCGTTCACATCGCCCTGGTGGAGGAGGGCCGCCCGATTCTGGGGGCGGTGGCCTGGCCGGTGCGCGAGTGCGTTTACTTTGCCCGCAAAGGGGGCGGAGCCTTCGTCGAGGACCGGGCGGGCAGGCGCGAACGCATCCGGGTCAGTGAAGTGACTGTGCCCAAAGAGTGCCGGATTATCGTGAGCCGCGCCCACCGCGACTGGCGGCTGGACGCACTCTTAGCCAGGCTTCCTAAAAAAGAACAGATTATCCACGGCGGGCTGGGCTGTAAGCTCTGCTCGATCGCCGCCGGAGAAGCAGAAGTCTACATTGGTCTATCGGGCAAGACCGCTCCGCGCGACTGGGATCTGGCCGCTCCGCAGCTGGTGCTCGAAGAGGCGGGCGGCACCGTCAGCCGCTTCGACAGCGAGCCGCTTATTTATAATCGGGCCGACATGCGCCTGTGGGGAGGGCTCATCGCCTCCAACGGCCTCACCCACGCCCGCTGGTGCGCCCAATTGCCGGGGCTGCTCGAACAGGTTGAACAGGCCGGACCGAATCTATAGCTTTTGAATGCGCGCCAGCAGGGCACTGG
This sequence comes from Gloeobacter kilaueensis JS1, assembly GCF_000484535.1. NCBI lineage: Bacteria > Bacillati > Cyanobacteriota > Cyanophyceae > Gloeobacterales > Gloeobacteraceae > Gloeobacter > Gloeobacter kilaueensis. Next base: position 807,911 of record NC_022600.1, read on the forward strand.
TAGACGTTTGCCAGCGAAAGGGAATCAACACGATCTTGCCGCCGCCCGCCGCCACCGCCTGGGCCTCGGGCAGATCTCTAGTCGCGTAGTCTCCCCCTTTGACGTAGATATCCGGTTGCAGCGCCTCTACCAAAGCGGTTGCCGTCGCTTCAGCGAAGACGACGACAGCATCGACGGCGCGCAGGGCAGCGAGGACCGTGGCCCGCTCGCCCTCGGGTACGACTGGCCGGGTGGGTCCTTTGAGCTGCCGCACCGACTGGTCGCTGTTGAGGCCCACCACCAGGGTGCGGCCCAGTGCCCGCGCCTGCTCCAGGTAGTGGACGTGCCCGGCGTGCAGAATGTCGAAGCAGCCGTTGGTGAGCACCAGGGGCCGCCAGCGCTCCGGGGCAGCGGCGACTTGCTGCTGGAGGACCTGGACGCTTACGACTCGTTCAGCCACTCTATATCCTCAAGGAAGGCGTGCAGTTCGGCGGGACTGGTCGTGTCGGTGCCAAAGCGCCGCACGACAATGCTCGCCGCCAGATTGCCCAGGATGGCTGCCTGGTAGGCGCTGCCGCCGCTGATCAAAGCGAGGGTAAAGGCGGCCACCACCGTGTCCCCCGCTCCGGTGACATCGAAGACCTGGGTGCGGTTGAAGGCGGGAATGTGCTGCACAGCTTCTCCCGCACTAAAAAGCGACATGCCATCCTCGCCTCGGGTGATCAAAATGTGGCGGGCGGCAGTGCGCTCCAGCAGGTCGCGACCGGCGCGCTCAAGGGAGGCGGCATCGCGGATCGCATAGCCCACTGCCGTCTCCGCCTCCGGAATGTTGGGGGTAAACACAGTCGCTCCCCGGTAGCGCTCCAGCCACAGGTGCGTATCGACGACGACGCAGGGATGGGCCAGTGCAGCGGCGATCGTCTCCTCGCCGAACACCCCTTCCGAGTAGTCCGAGCAGACCAGGGCGTCGCAGTAAGCGGCGTGCCTGGCAATCGCTGTCGCCAGCTGCTGAGTGAGTGGCGGCGGCAGGGGCTGGTCAGACTTGCGGTCGATGCGCACCACCTGCTGGGTGACCGACTGGCGGCTGTGGGCGGCGATGCGGGTCTTGGTCACAGTTGGCCGCTCCAGATCGACGATCAATCCCGACAGGTCGATCCCACCCGCCCGCAGCAAATCCCGCAGCACGTCCGCCTGGCTGTCGCTGCCCACTACCCCGGCCACGGTTACCTTTGCACCGAGGCGGGCCAGGTTGAAGGCGGCGTTGGCGGCACCGCCCGGCACCTGGCGGGTCCGCTCGTGGCGCAAGATCAAGACCGGTCCCTCCCGAGAGATGCGCTCTGCCAGGCCGCTCATAAATTCGTCAAGGGTCAGATCGCCCACGACCAGCACCGAGCGGTCCACAAAGCGATCGATAAGCTGATGCAAACTGGCCTTCGTGCTCAATCTCCTGGTTCCAATGGCCCTCAAAAATCTATCACGGCAGGTGTCCTGTGCCCATAGACCGGCACGGAGAGCCTATGCTTTTACTAACAAACTGACGGTCGGAGCGACCGACCGCCGTGAGAAAACAAGTGCCAGATTGGCAGGCAAAATGCCAGCCCTTGCGCCCGTGCAGAACAGCACAGGGGCACCGGAACTGGCATTTTTAAATGCGTTGCAATTCGTGGTGGCCGACGGCCCCGTTGCCGTCTTTGAAGGTGATGCGCTTTTGACCTGTCCGGTTCCTCAGACAGCGCTGCGTCCGGTAACGAAACCGACGACGGCCAGAATCACAGCACCGACGATCAAGAACCAGGCAACGCTCTTCAAGGCCGCCACAACGCCGCCAAAGCCAAGAAGCGCCGCGATGATCATCAAGACGACCACAGTCCAAAGCAAATTCAACATTTGTTTGCTCTCCAAATCCAACTGCTACATCAAACATAGAGAAGGATAAAAAAGGATTCATCCATCCCTTGATGTAAGCCGAACGGATAGTTTGGTATGGATGGGTACAGCTGAAAATGTGCTTTCTTTGTCAGGCCAGGGGCTTGCTGCTCGGTTTTTTTTCGTGCGATACTGGCAATCCATGCTGCAGATGATATGTTCGACGCGCTCAGCGAAAAACTAGAGGAAGCCTGGCGCAAGTTGCGGGGCCAGGACCGGATCACCGAGGGCAACATCGACGAGGCGTTGCGCGACGTGCGCCGCGCCCTGCTTGAGGCCGACGTCAACTTTCAGGTGGTCAAAGAGTTTATCGCCGATGTGCGCGACGACGCCCTCGGAGCTGAGGTCATCAAGGGCGTTACGCCGGACCAGCAGTTTATCAAGATTGTCTACGACCAGCTCCTCAAGACGATGGGCGAGGAAAATGTTCCCCTCGCCGAATCTCAGGTCAAAGGCCGCCCGGCGGTGATCTTGATGGCGGGTCTGCAGGGCACAGGTAAGACAACCGCCACAGCCAAGCTGGCCCTCTATCTTCATAAAAACAACAAAAAGGCGTTGCTCGCAGCAGCGGATGTCTATCGCCCGGCGGCGATCGACCAGTTGCAGACCCTGGGCGCTCAAATTCAGGTGCCGGTCTTCTCCGAAGGGGCCGCCGCCGATCCGGTCGATATCGCCCGCCACGCCCTCGATCAGGCGATTGCGGGCCGCTACGACGTTCTCATCGTCGATACAGCCGGTCGGCTGTCGATCGACGAGGCGATGATGGCCGAACTGGAGCGGATCAAGGCGGCGATCGCACCCGATGAGATTTTGTTGGTCGTCGATGCGATGACCGGCCAGGAGGCAGCCAACCTCACCCGCGCCTTCCACGAGCGCTTAGGGATCACCGGTGCGATTCTCACCAAACTCGACGGCGACACGCGCGGCGGTGCCGCCCTCTCAGTGCGCAAGATCTCCGGTCAACCGATTAAATTTGTCGGTGTCGGCGAAAAAGTCGAAGCCCTCCAGCCCTTCTACCCGGACCGGATGGCCTCGCGCATCCTCGGCATGGGCGACGTGCTCACCCTGGTCGAAAAGGCGCAAGAAGAAATCGATTTTGCCGATGCGGCCAAGATGGAGCAGCAGTTGCTCTCGGGCCAGTTCGACTTTGAAGATTTCATCAAGCAGATGCGGATGGTCAAGAGCATGGGCTCCCTCGGCGGCCTGCTCAAGCTGATGCCCGGCATGGGAAAAATCAGCGACGACCAGATTCGCCAGGGCGAGGTGCAGCTTAAAAAAGCCGAGGCGATGATTGGCTCGATGACCAAGCAAGAGCGCCGCAGCCCCGATTTGATTAATGTTTCGCGCAAGCGCCGCATCGCCAGAGGCTCCGGTGTCTCCCTCGAAGACGTGGGCAAGTTGCTCAACGACTTTAATCGGATGCGCCAGATGATGAAGATGATGGGCGGCGGTGGCCCCTTCGGCGGCGGCATGGGCGGCATGGGCAACATGTTCGGCGGCGGCAACAATCGCCGTGGACCCGCTCCCGGTCCCAACCCGGCCCTCGGCCCCGGCTGGCGCGGCCAATCTTCTTCCAAAAAGTCCAATCCCAACAAGAGCAAAGGCAAAAAGAAGGGCAAGGGTTTTGGGGGATAGTACACTCTTGATGATCAACCAAGGAGGTGAACAGCGATCGCTGTTGCAATTCGCTTGAAACGTATTGGTGCTAAAAAAAAGCCCGTCTACCGGATTGTCGTCGCCGACTCGCGCTCCCGGCGCGACGGTGCTGTGATCGAGGAGATCGGTTTTTATGACCCGCGCGCGAACGTCGATCGGGGCCAGACCGACCTCACCGTCGATGTCGAGGCGGCCCGCAAGTGGCTCGCCACCGGTGCCCGGCCCTCCGAGACCGTTGCGGGTCTACTTAAACGCGCCCAGGTCTATCCGCTCACTTCTGCATCCGCCGGTGATTAGTCCTCAAACCGTTGCCACGCCCAACTATCGGGAACTGGCCGTCTTTTTGATTCAGCCGTTGCTCGATACGCCAGAAAAACTCGTCATCAGTTCTGAGACCACGCTTGGGGGCCGCAAGGTCCGCCTGCGGGTCGCCTTTGCTCCTACGGACAAGGGCCGGGTCTTTGGCCGGGGCGGTCGGACGATCAACGCGATTCGGACAGTGCTCGAATGTGCGGCCCGCGCCGCCAACCAGGATGTCAACCTGGAAGTTTACGAGTAAGCGCAAGCCATCGGATGCTGCCCATTACCCCGGCAAGGAGGTGACAAGAAGATGACCGAGGTGCGCCTGGGAGAAAACGAATCGATTGAATCTGCCCTCAAGCGCTTCAAAAAGAAGATCCAGAAAGCCGGTATTCTCTCTGAGATCAAGCGCCGCGAGCGTTACGAAAAGCCCAGTGCCCGCCGCAAGCGCAAGGCCGAGGCGGCCCGCAAGCGCCGGCGCTAAATTTTTACTTTCGCTTGCCCCCGGCTGCCGCTGGGGGATTTTTTTGCCCGCTTCGGCCTGTGGGAGCGGTGTGATAGCATCTTAAGACGGCTGACCTGGAGAGGTGGCTGAGTGGTCGAAAGCGACGGATTGCTAATCCGTTATAGGGCAGGTAACTCCCTATCGAGGGTTCGAATCCCTCCCTCTCCGCTACATAAGGATCCTGGCCCCCGAAGTGCCTCCTGCAAGGCTTTTGGGGGCTTCTGCTATGTCCGTGCCCATCATCTCAAGTCGTCTTTAGTCTTGCAAAGACGACTAAAGAGCACCAGTTTTCTAGTAAAACTGTTAGTAAAACCGCTTTCAGGCGAAAAGTTTTACTACCGACGCCTGAGAACCGCTCTATGAGTCCATTTCAGCGCACATGTCACACCGGCGATCATGAGCAAGCCTTTCGAGGTTTTACTAAAACAGGCGAACGAACGGCTCAAAGCTGCTGCCTGCGGACTTTCGATCGTTCAGCTACCCGGCACGCGCAAGCTTTACCTGCGGGGTATTCTGCCTCCAAAGCCCAATAGTACGCGCTCAGCCAGCCATCAGCAGACACTGGCTACTGGGCTACCCGCCTCCGCAGACGGGCTGAAAGTCGCCGAAGCTTCGGCAAGAAAAATTGCCTCGCAGATCGTGCTCAAGGAATTTCGATGGTCCGACTGGCTGAAAACTTCCGGTGAGCCGAGCGAGCAACTGACTGTCCACGTGTGGAGCTGTCGCTTCGAGACTGACTACTTCGAGCGGCGCTCTCGGACGCCAAAGACTGAGACGACCTGGCGGGGCGACTATGCCGAAGTATTCGACCGGCTCGATCAGGATGCGCCGCTCACGACCTTTCTGTTGCGCGAGGCGATCGTGAGCACAGCGCCCGACACTCGCAGCCGGGTGCGGTATTACCTGGCCTGCAGCGCCCTTGCCCGCTTCGCCGGTCTGGACACAGCACCCCTCGCCGGGCTCAAGGGCAGCTACGGAGTCAACCGGACTACTGAGCGCGAACTACCGACCGACGCGGAGATCCTGCAAGCCTGGGAGATGTTGAGCCATGCGCCTGCCTGGGTGCGCTGGAGCTTTGCGATGCTCGCCTGCTATGGCCTCCGCCCCCACGAGCTTTATCACCTGGACCTCTCCGAGTTGGAGGCTGGCGGTCAAAAGATCCGCGTCCTGGGCGACACCAAAACCGGCACCCGGTTGGCCTGGCCGCTGGTGCCGGATGGTTTTGACCCGGCAGTACTGAGGCCCGCCAGTCCACCTCAGACAACGGGGGTGGGCAGGATCGCCAATCAAGTGTTGGGCGGGCGCGTCTCGACGGCGTTGAATGCTTGGGGCTGCCGGACGATCAGTGCCTATAGCTTGCGTCACGCCTGGGCAGTGCGGGCCATCCGCCGGGGACTCGACGTGTCTGCCGCCAGCCGGATGATGGGTCACTCGCTGGGCGTCCACAACCGCACTTATCAACGGTGGCTTTCTGCTGAAGACCTCGAAGCCGCCTGGAATGCACGCCTGGGGCGTTAAGACTGGAGCGTTAAAATTTGTTAACTTTTTCGATTGACTGGCCCGACGAACACGGATGGGCTCAAATCGGCTTTGTGACGGGAATGCGTCTCCTTTGACCTGTCGCTTGCCCGACAGGATAATACACCACGAGTATTATACGAGTATTAGACATACGTGCTTCACGCCGCCAATAATTCGCCAGGCGTATGATGCTTAAGTTTTAGCCACTGTGTGGCTTAAAAAAAGCGCGTTAAAGTACATTTAAGTCTATTTTGAGGCTCCTGATGGTTCCCAGCAGTGTCAATTATACCGAGACAGAGTATATACACGAACATGCTGTAACAGCAGCACGCTTCGGGCTTGCCCCGTCCACGCTTCAGCAGCGCCGCCGGGCGCTCGAAAAAGCCCGTGCCGCCGGACAAGCCCAGCCGGGCGACCCGCTGCCCGGCCTGCATTTTTGGAGGTCGTCGCCGGGGCGTTGTGGTCGAACTTTCTGGAGCATTTTTTGGCTTCGGGCCTGGCTGTCGGAGCCGCCTGAAACGCACGCCCGGCGGATCGCGCTGGCTCTTGCGGAGCGTGAAAAAAGCCTCGCGGCTCGCGGCCCCGGTCGCCCCGCGAAGCAAGCACAACCCTAAACAAGGAGAAAAGTATGACAATAAAAAAGGGGCCGTGCCGGACCCCTCGCAATCCAAAAATCGCCCCCAACTTAGCACAACAACTGGCTTTTGTCGAGTGCTTGCTTGATCGGCCCTGGTCGATCGCCGCCAGCCTGACACTCGATGAATATATTTATTTGGGTGACAAAAAACGACAAAAAAGGCCGCGCCTGGCGGCCTTGCGAGTCGTTAGAACTACGAGGACACTTTAGCATATGCAATCGCAAGACTCAAGTTCAAAATCTCGCCGTTCCGGCCCCAGTGCCCCGTGCCCGATTTGCGGCGATGTCGAGCCTCGTGGGCGTTGTTTATTCTCTGACTCAGGCTCTGTTACTTGCATACACGGCGAGCAGTATCGGACCTCGCCGCCCTCCGGCTGGCGCTACGTGAAGCCTGCTCGGAGGTCGATGGGAAGCGTCTTCACACTCACAGCGACAAAGCCCCAACCTGTGGTGATCAGACCAAAAATCACGGGCGGAGAACATGTAACTACACGCATCATCCCAAAAATCATGGGCGGAGAGCATGTAGTTACACCCATCGGCCCGATCACACATGGTTCAGAACCTGCCGATGCCCAGGTTCGTGTCATCGAGAGCTACGTCTACTGCGACGCAGACGGGGCACCGTTGTACCGCATCCAGCGGACACAGCCGAAAGGTTTTTATCAGGACAAGTATGACAATATTTTGTCCTCCTGGGTCAGCGGAGCCGGTGTGATGCGTGGCGTCCGACGAGTGCCTTACCGGTTGCCGGAGCTGATCGCCGCCGATCTGATCGTCGTGGTCGAGGGCGAGCGAGACGCTGAGCGCGCTTTCTCGTCCAGCTTGACCGAGCTACTGGCGGAGCAGACTGGTCTGAAAGTCGCTGCTACCACCAACGCCCAGGGGGCCGAGAAGTGGGAAGTTGGCTGGGGCAAACAGTACTTCGGCGGCAAAAAGATCGTCGTCCTGCCAGATAACGACGAGCCGGGCCAGCAACACGCCCGCCAGGTCGCCGCCGATCTCACCGGTCACGCTCAGGTGGTCGTCGTGCTCAACCTGCCTGGCCTGCCGCCGAAGGGCGACCTATCCGACTGGCTCGATTCTGGCCGGACGGTCGAGCAGGCTGCTCGACTGATTATCGAGGCGCTTGAACAGCCCGAGCAGTGTGCCCTCCAGCCGATCGCTCCGCCTGCTCCAGCAGCCAGCCAGCCGAGAGACGACCAGCCCCGGCGTACTCAATCGCAGGCTTTGGTCGAGCTGGCGATCGAAGGTGCCGAGTTTTTCCACGACGATGTGGGCAGCGCCTGGGCAGACGTTCAAAACGACGGGCACCGGGAAACCTGGCCGCTTCGCTCCGGCGGCTTCCGCGACTGGCTTGCCCGCGCCTTCTATCAGATCGAGGGCAAATCGCCCGGCGGTCAAGCCCAGGCCGACGCGCTAGCCGTGCTTCAAGGTCTTGCCCGCTTCGACGGCCCCGAGCGCTCGGTCTTCGTCCGGATCGCTCATTTCGGTGGCAAAATCTACCTCGACCTGGCCGATCAGCAGTGGCGCGCTGTCGAAATCGACGCCACCGGCTGGCGTGTCGTCGCTGAGCCGCCTGTACGCTTCCGCCGCTCGCGGGCCGCTCTTCCCCTGCCAGAGCCTGTGACCGGCGGCAATCTGAGCGAGCTGCGCCGGTTTTTGAACGTCGGTGACAGCGACTGGCCGAAGTTGGTCGCATGGCTCGTTGGGGCCTTCGGCGATTTTCCGTATCCGATCCTGACTTTGACCGGCGAACAGGGCACGGGCAAGACAACCACTGCCCGGTTGATTCGTTCCCTCACGGACCCGGCCCGCGCCAGCGCCAGATCAGCCCCACGAGACGAGCGCGACCTCGCCGTTTGTGCGACAAACGCCTGGATCGCCAGCTTCGATAACCTTTCATCCATCCCGGATTGGCTGAGCGATGCGCTCTGTCGTCTGTCAACCGGTGGCGGCTTTTCGACCCGGCAGCTTTTCACCGATGCCGAAGAACAAATTTTTGATTTCAGGCGGCCAGCGATTCTCACTGCGATAGGCGATCTGGCTAGCAGGGGCGACTTGCTCGATCGGACCTTGACCGTCCGCTTGCAGTCGGTCTCCGATGAAAAGCGGCGCGAGGAAACGACCCTCTGGAGCGACTTCGAGGCTGCCCGTCCGAAGCTGCTCGGGGCGCTACTCGACGCCGTGAGTACCGCTCTACGGAACCGGAACAGCGTTCACCTACTCAAGAAGCCCCGGATGGCCGATTTTGCGGTCTGGGCGGTTGCCGCTGAATTGGCCCTGGGCGTACCCTCCGGCTCGGTAATCGCTGCACTCTTCGAGGCCCGCGACGAAGCGACCGCTCAAGCCCTCGAAGCCAGTCCGATCGCCGCCGCCGTTCAGCGTCTGATGGCGGAGCACACTAGCTGGAGCGGAACCGCCTCCGAACTGATGACAGCGCTGTTGACGGCCAGTGGCCTCGAAGGTAACAAGCCGCCCCGGTCGTGGCCACAAAATCCGAGCTACTTAGGTCGCGAACTGCGCCGGGCTGCCCCGGCACTCAGAAGCGCAGCAGGGATTGAAGTCGAAGAGCGGCGGATCGGAAAAAAAGGAGCGCGGCAAATCTTCTTAGATAGAAAAGGAAATCTGCCGTCAGTGCCGTCAGTGCTGTCAGCCGAAAAACCAGAACCCTCACCACAGGAGGACTCTGACGATTCTGGCCGGCTGACAGCAAGTGCCCAGGCTGACAGCAAAACGCGCTTGGCTGACAGCAAAACGTCTCAGGCTGACAGTAGCCCTCAAAGTGCTGTCAGCCGTCCTGGGAGCCCAGAAAGCTTGCCACGGAAGGATTTTAGTGTCCCGGCTGACAGCACTGACAGCACTGACGGCAAAATTTCTCCTTTTTCTGAGGGCGACGACGAAGACGACGAATTCTCAGAACTCTTCAGGGGGGTGCTCTGATGAAGCGCGCCGACATTGTTGCTCTATGTCGAGAGCATGGCTGGTCGCCTGCAGACGTAGGCAAAATGGCCGACCTACTCGAACTGCCGCCGCCGGAAGAACGCACCCCAGAACATCGAGCGCTCCTTGCCCGTCGAATTTGCGAAGATCCGCACATTGCCCGCGTGCGCTTGCACTGGGAGCGCCTTTATCGAGAGCGCACGGGTTGCGACTGGCCTGGTACCCACCAGCAGGAGACGGCGACGTGACGACGTGCAACCATCTCGAAGCCGCAACCGGCGGGGCGAGCACAAGCCATGAACCCAACTCCCAACTATTTCCCACAAAAAAGAGTCTCATATTTTTCGAGCGCGCCGCCCTTCACCCACGAAGCCAACGAGGGGGGGGCCGTTCTGTGGCCCTCGATCGCGTGGAGTCAAAAATTTTTGCGAGGTCGGTTTTTTCGTTTCTGGGCCAAAAAGGCCAGCGCACCGGCGGGGCCGGACTGCCCGCGATGATCAACACATGCAGGAGGTAACGATGACCTTGAGCACCGACGATCGCCGATGGCTTGCAGAACGCCTGCAGCGTCAGGCGCGATCAGCGGGCACCCTCTCCAAACGCCTTGCTCGATCTGGCCAGCCCGACGCCGCCCGCGAGAGCCGCGAGCTGTCCGTCCGGTTGCTGCGTTGTGCAACTGCTCTGGTGAGTGAGGCGGAGGCAAAAATCTGTGGGATTTGAGACTGGTTTCTCGGTTAAGCCAAGGACACAACCGCCCGCGCCCACCCCGGCTACTGCTCTGCGCGAGTACGTCCCACCGCCACCGCCACCGCCACCCCCGTTGCAGCCCTCCGACTACCATCGGACACGCCTGCTGTTGCTGCCCGCTGACGAGCGCTTGGACGCGATGCCGCCCGATCAGCTTGAGCAGGTCTGGCTCAAGTTTTGTCGTGATCCGCGTTATGCGACAGCCGAGTACCCCGGTCCTGCCGCCTTCGAGCAGGCCATGCGTAGATTGCTTGAGGACGCGATTTCAGACGAAACATCAATTGCGGAGGACGATTAGCAATGGCTCTACCCTACGATACTTATACGTACAAATTTATATGGAACGGAGACCGTCCGACCGCGCTGCCCGGTGGACTCGGCGCTCGCGGAGACGCTGTTTTGAAACCGGGCTCGAACAGCTTTTCAGGAGCCGACTGGGGTATCCTCCGCAGACACGCCGCTGTGTTGACTTTTCTCTTCAATGGTTCGCTGGTGCCCGACCCTGCCAATCAGCCGGACGATCCGAGCTGGTGGCCAGCCACGGCAACAAGTCCGGTCTATTTTGTCACCTTCAATGGCAAAAATTCACACACGTTTCCAATTGATTTCTTCCCGATTTTCAAGAATTTCACAACGCGGCAGCGGCTTACCTTTGCGCCGGGCGAAACAAAGCAGTTGCTTTTTGACACCCTCTTCGCTCTCAAAAACGATCCGACCGCAGTCGGCATGTTTACCTCTGGAAGCCTTGTCCTCGCCCCGTCTCCGGCCTATCCTCCCCCAGGACAGACAACCCCGACCGGGCCATTTTACGTGCCCTCAAACTAACTGCAAGGAGCTAAAAAGTGAGCAATCAACTAACTTCAGCCGAAGTCGAACGTCTGAGGCTCCTCCTGAAAATCTTCGAGACTCGCATCGATGAGCGCATCGTCATCGAGGAGAACCGGCAATCTACGCTCAGCTTCAAAGCGAGCAAACCGGCACCAGTAGAAGGCCCGGTGGGCGTTCCAGCCCACTTGATCGGTGCCGGTTGCAAACTGCGGCTCAGCGCAGAGGCCATAGAGCAACTTGGCCAAGGACCGTGGTACGCCGCCACTGTCGTCGATACAAGTTCTGGACGCCTTCAAGTCTGCAGAAGTGCAGCGTCGGAGGTGGTGGACATCCCCGCGAGCTGGGTTCTCGCCGCCTACGAGTTCGATCCGGAAGGCAGTTTTGTGCCGAAAGTTTAAGCCTTATCACTGGAGATCATATTGACATGTCAAACGAATATCGCGAAGACGCCGCCACTACCCGCCACCGGGCCGAAATCGAACGCATCAAAGAAGAAAACCGCTTGAGAATAGTCAATGCTTGGCACGAACCCTTTTTTAATCGGGCGCAGCCGCCTCAGCCGGTCAAAACCGACCCTCCGCCGAAAGTGCAGCGTCATGACAGCGAAGATGCTGACTACTACACCGACGAAGACGAATACCGCGAGGACGAGGATTCGCACCGCCGCCAGGCAGAAATCGAAGAACTCAGAGAAGCCAACCGCCAGCGGATGTGCAACGCCTGGCGGCAACCTCTTTCGAGCAGGCAGCCACCTACGGTCACTCGGATGGACAGCCGAGACGCCGACTGCCCCCCGGCTCTCCGACACTTGCTCAACGTGCCCGGCCATCGTTGGGACGTTGCTACCGGTCGCCTCGTCTTCGACGGCTGACAACCCAAAAAGCCTGCGATCGGCCAGATCGGGGGGAACCCTCCCAGAACTTTACAGAAAAAACTTTGGAGCACACCCCTCATGAACAGCGAGACACCTCAAGACCCGCGCCGGTGCGGGGCAAAGAACGGCCAGGGCCAGCCGTGCCGGAACTATCCGGTCCCCGGAGCGCGCCGGTGCAAATTTCACGGCGGGGCCAGCCTGGCAGGGCCGTCGCACCCCTCCTTCAAACACGGGCGGTACTCCAAGTTTTTGCCGGAGCGGCTGCGGGACCGCATGGCCGCCGCAATGGCAGATCCGGATCTGCTCAACTTGAGCGCCGAGGTCGCCCTCATCGACGTGAGGGTACAGGAGTTGCTGGAAAAGCTCGACACCGGTGAAGCCCCCCGGCTCTGGTCGGAGCTGGGGACCATCACCGATCGGCTAGAGCGGGCGGAGCGGGCGCGGGATGCGCAAGCCTTCGCAAAGCTGCTCGATGAGCTGGTCGAGACGATCCGCCGGGGCAGCGCTGCTGCTGCCGCCTGGTCGGAAGTGGCCAACTTGCTCGATCGCCGCCGGAAGATCGTGGATGCGGAAGGCAAGCGCCAGGCGCGCATGAAAGCGTTCGTCAAAGTTGATGAAGCGATGGCGGTGATCGCGGTGGTCGCCGATTCAGTCAACCGCCACGTCATAGACCCGGTCGCCCGCCGGGCAATCTCAGAAGATCTGGCTGCCGTCGTCAACCGGCCTGCCGCTGCTGAAAGCGATGATGAAGGTTGATAAAGGGTGACACCTGCGCCTGTTCAATGTTGCTTCGAGCAGGCGCTTTTTCTAATCAGTGAAACTACAGTTTGTGAAAATAAAACTATATCTTTGAAAAGCTAAAGTGCAATTGTGGTAGGCTTTTTAGCTCATCATGTCGTGTTTTCGAGTATTCTAGAGGTGTCTTTGAAAGTGAGTATAATTCATGGAACCTACAGCAGTTGTTCTTGAAGCTTTGCCGTCTGCTATCGAGCTTTTGACTCTAGCGAATATGGGTGATGCTCGCAAGCTTTTGAGCAGTTTGCCTGGCCCCGGCACCGCCACTATTGTGTCAGAGCGAACCTCTGAGGACGGCATCGGGCTGCGCCTGACCGAAAACGTGTGGTCTCTCGACTATGGCAACCGGTTACCGGTCGAATCTGTCGCGGCTGCATTGCTCGTCTTGATCGGCAAAGGAGCGCGCCTGCTGTGGTATCCAAGCCTCGGCACTCTCGAAGAAGGCTGCCTTGGTTACGAGCTGGGCTTTGACTCTGCGGGGCGCTTTAGTTGGGCGTGCGTCGAGCCCGACGTGGCGGCACGGTGGAACGCGGAGTGGAACGGGCTCTAGCCCTCTGCCAGTTTCGGCGGACTGGACCGGCAGGCTTTGCCTTTAGGATCAGACCGTGATGCCGCAGGAGCCTTTGAGTTGAGTACGGTTTACCGAGTCGATCAGGTCCACCTTGCTCCGGAGAAAGGCTACAGCGAGTCGAATAGCGGCTTTATCAATGTGGCCGCGATCCTGACGCGCACGGGTGTTTTTGAGTACGTCGATCCGCGCACGGGGGAGATCTGCCGGTTACAGCACCGTCTCGATACTGGAGCGGGGCGTCTACCGGGGCCAGCCGTACACCCACCGCCAGAAGAACATCCGCTACAACCATGTCTGCCTCACCGATAGCGGCAGGGGCGGGACACAGGTGAGCGTTCTAATGGACTCGTCAGACTTCGATCGGCGTGCAGCAATTGAGCGCCTGCGCGAGCAAAACCGCCAGCGGATGTGCGACGCCTGGCGGTGGCCTTGGTCCTGCTCTGGGCCTACTATCCTGCTCCCCGAGCAGATCGCCGACCTACTCGCCCTGCAGGCGCTGCAGAACATCGAGTATCCGCTGATTCTCTGTCTGTAGTCCCCGGATCTCCGACTGCATTGCATCCATGCGCTGGAAAGTGGCGAGGGCAATCCGGCTTACCTGCTCGACCATTCGGGTCAGGTCGCTCACCCGCTCAGAGAGGATACCCACCCGTTCTGTGAGGTCGGTCATCCGCTCAGAAAGAACGTTCACTCGCTCGGTGAGGTCGTCCATCCGCTGATTCGAGGTGGCCTGGGCTGTTTCAAGACGGGCGATGGCGGCGCTGTTGGCGGCAATCTGCTCGCTGTTGGCTGCCGTGAGGGCTTCGACGCGCTCCAGCCGCTCTCTCCAATTCTCAGGCTGGCCGTTGCTACTGGTCATCGTTATCCTCCCTGGCCCGCATCGTCGGGGATGTATTCGAGCAGATCGCCGGGCGTGCAATCAAGAGCCTGGCAAAGCGCATTCAATTGCTCACCATCAAGGCGCGGCATCGTATCCGAGGCCCGCAGACGAGATATGGATGTCTCGTGTAAATCTAGCGCAGAGGCCAGGTCACGGCCCGTAATGCGCTTGCGTGCCATCACTTCGCGGAGTCTCCAGCGGATCACTTTCGGGGCGTCGGTAAGCATGGCCATGTTCCCATAGACTCCCTTTATTGTAAAACTTTTGGCGCTACGTAGTAAACACTTAGCGCTTAGAGTTGACTTATTTGGCGTCACGCGCTAAAGTAATAGATAGTTAAAGAGAGCGGCTTTGAGTTTGGCGACCGGGCCGCTCTCCAACCCCAGAAAGGAGTTCACACCATGATCGCACAGTCCAACAGTCCGTACACCATCGCCGCTGCAGCCCGCATCCTGGGCGTGGCAGCCAGCGCTATCCGCGAAGTGCGCGGAGCCTTTAACTGCATCTTGGTCGTCTTCCGCCATGCCCGTGCTCGGTTCGTCTCGGCTGCCGCTTTCCTGGCCGACTTCGAGACGCAGCCGGTGGTGAACGCTGCCAAGTTGCCCGGCGAGGTCCATCCCCAGGGCGGCAGTCAGTACCTCGTCCGGGGCAGCAAGGGCGATCTCTACGCGGTCGATCTGCGCGCCGGTTCCTGCGACTGCGCGGACCACATCTTCCGGGGCCGCCGGTGCAAGCATCTGGTCTTGGCTGCAGCCTACCAGGCCGTCGAAGCGGTCGGGGTGGGCGAGGAGCTGGCCACCGCTACCGCCATCGGCCAGTAGGGGAGGGACGACATGCAACCGCAATTCATCAAGCTGGGCGATCGCATCCTCAATCTCGCCCACGTCGTCCAGATCGATTTCTACCCCAGTAAGGACAGCCTGGAGGCCCGCGTCATTACCACCGGCCAGTGGAGCTACGAGGGCGGCCAGGGAGAGCCAAACTACATGCTCTTCAAAGGACGGCTGGCGGAATCGCTCGCTAGCTACTTCGACACCGATGTAGCCCCTCCCAGCTTCCTGATCGATATCACCCACCTGGCCCCGCCCGCAGAGGAGCAACAGCCGTGATTCATCCCGAGCCGCTGGTGAGCCGCTATAGCCTCACCGTCACCTACGCAGATTGTCCCAGTGCTCCCATCGTCCAGATGCTCACAGGCCACGCTCTGGCCCGGCAACTGCCCTGGCTTGCGACGTTCGTCGGTCAGCCCTTCTACCTGGACTTCACCCACGATCTCACCCGCTATCAGATCGAGCCGGTCCTCGACGATGCACCACCGGCCCGCAGACTGGCCCGATTCCCTGCGCCGGTCCTAGCAAACGTCCGCTAAGTCAGCATCTGCCCTCAGCCCTCTGGGGGCTTTTTCTGCGGTCGAGAGCGGCGTCTACCGCCTCCCGCACTCCCTAGCCCCGCCGTCCGTCGTGGCCGGGAAATACCGAATTTTGTCGATTTTTAGTAAAAACACAAGTAAAACGATTCTGTAAAATGCTCCCAGAGCGGATCTTTTGCGGATTGCTAATCCGTTATAGGGCAGGTAACTCCCTATCGAGGGTTCGAATCCCTCCCTCTCCGCTCTATAACTTGGTTTCAGGCTCTCAGCCCGTCTGGTGTGCGTACTCTGCGCGCCCGGCACTGGCTTTTTTTTGCTCGATCGAACCCGCCGGAAGCGGCATGGCCAGCGTGAAGGCTAAAAATGTGTCGCGCGTGGCACGAATATCTATAAACCACCTGCAGCAAGCTGTTGCGGGGCAGGTAACTCTCTAGCCCACCCGTCGCCATCTGAGCCGACGGGCCAGCAGACTTTCTTCCCTTGCGGGTCCAACTCTGCGTTGCTATGATCATTTCAAATCACTAAATGTGACATGAAATGTCCAACGCACAACGCCCTTATCGTCAGGTCGCCCGCGCCGCTGCTGCCCAAAACCTCAGACAGCGGATCGTCATGGCTTTTCACGACCAGATGCTGACGCGCTGGATCGACGAGATCACCCTTGATGAGGTCGCTGCTGCCGCCGGAACAACACGGCGGACCGTCATTCGGCTGTTTGGGGGCAAAGAAGGGCTGCTGGACTCCGTCATCACGCTCGTCTGGGACAAGGCGACACCCCGCTTAGCCCTACCGAGCGATGCCACACTCGAGACGGCACTGGGCGCTCTGCTCGCCCAGTATGAGTCCGGCGGCGACATGACTATTCGCTTTATTGCTCAAGAAGGCCGTCACCCCTTATTGCGCGAGCCGCTCAACCAGGGCAGGCGCAATCATCGCGCCTGGGTTGCCGCGCACTTCGGCAATGCCGTCGGCAGTTTGGAGGAGCTGGAGCGAGAGCGGCAGATCGCCCGCCTCGTCGTTGCGACCGATGTCTACACGTGGAAATTGCTGCGGCGAGATCTTGGATACGCGCCGGAAGATGTGTCGGTCCTCATCGCCGGCATGATTACGCGAATAGTTGGAGCGTCGCTCCTCATCGTCGGCATGATTACGCGAATCATTGGAGGCATAACACAATGCAGGACAATCGGGTAACGACGCGCCCGCTCGTGGGCAAAGGACCGCTGCGGGTGCTGATGGTCCATTGGGACGGGGCGGGCAATCTCCCGCCCCAACGGGCACTGGCGCGCGAGTTGGCGCGCCGTGGGCACGCTGTTCACGTGCTGACCCACGACACCCAGGCAAGCGCCGTAATATCGGATGGCGGCACGTTCCATCGCCTGACGCTTGCGCCGCAATGGGACTTTGCCCAACCGCACATGGTCGAGGAGGAGATCACTGCGATCGTCCGGGATATCAGCGGCTCGCCCGCATTCGCGCAGGACTTTCTGGCTGCGGTCGATGCGCTGCATCCGGATGTTTGCCTGATCGACGCGATGCTGCTCACCACCATTCAGGCCGCAATCGAGAAAC
This sequence comes from Gloeobacter kilaueensis JS1, assembly GCF_000484535.1. Lineage (NCBI taxonomy): Bacteria > Bacillati > Cyanobacteriota > Cyanophyceae > Gloeobacterales > Gloeobacteraceae > Gloeobacter > Gloeobacter kilaueensis. The sequence goes on from NC_022600.1 coordinate 825,014, forward strand.
GGCTTTGCTTTGCCGCAGTGAACCACCTAGCCTGGAACCTCGATGGGGTATGCGCGGCGTTTCTTGGCTCGATTGCGGCGACTTTGCCTGGAGCGGCTGCGGGGAGTACGTTTTGGGATGTGCTTGACGACGTGCCCCTGGTGCTTGCCACCAGTTACCTGGACCTGGGCACGACCGCGTTCGTCGCCCCCCACGTTCACTTTGTCGGCCCGATCCGCGAACCTGTCACCTTGTCCTCCTGGCCCCGCAGATGGCCCGACCGGAAGCTGGTGCTGGTCAGCCTCAGCAGCGGGTTCCAGGGGCAGGAGGCGACGCTGAGGGCTATCTGCGAAGCCCTCGCGCCCTTGCCGCTCGAAGTTGTGGTGACAACCGGGCGCGGCATCGCACCGGATTCTTTACAGGCGTCCGGTGGACTGGAGGTGCGCTCGTTCGTTCCCCACGACGCGGTGCTGCCGTCGGCGGATCTGGTGATCACCCACGCGGGGCTTGGCACGTTGATGTATGCCCTTGGTGCCGGGGTTCCCTGCCTGTGCCTGCCAAATGGGCGCGATCAAGACGACAACGCGGCCCGCGTGGCGGCCCTTGGCCTGGGTCGCAAGCTCCCGCCCTCTGCGACGCCAAACCAGATCCGTAGCGCGGTCGCAGCGGCGCTGGAGGACAACCTGATGCGGGAAGCGACTCGGTCTTTCGCCGGTCGAGTGGCGCGCTTTGGCGATCTGACGCGCGCGGCCAACCTGGTGACGGCGCTACCATCGTCTACCTGCGTGGCGCGCAATCTCCCGCGCACTCGGATGAGCGCACGCAGAGCCTGCTGAGCATTCTCGCTGGTTCTCACCTTTAGACACCCTCTAAGGGGCCGCTGAGGAGAAATCTGCTCGCCAGAGGTGCAGAGCGCGGATTGCAAACTGCCGCTGGCGTCTATCGAGCAAATCGATAGTCCACTGTTCAGGGGCAATCTCTGGGAGCTGTTTTGTGAGGATATAACCGCTATCACCGTAGACAACAACCTTCTCACCGTAGGGAGCGTTTCCAAGTTGACGGTTAAGCGAGGTCTCCAGCAAGGTGAGATTGCCCAGCCGCTCGACTACGCGCTCCCATAAGTCGGGTGGAAAGGTTTCTTCCCACTCTGAAGTTGGATTTTCAGGCAGGATATGCTCCACCGAAGCCGGGTCTGTATCCGGGTCACAAGATCGTCCTGAAGCGTCGGATTCCAGGCGGGCGAGGATGTACTTTGCCAGTTTGCGGCCCCGGCTATTGGACTTGAAGGCGAGCTGGGAGAAATCCTGCTCGAACTTTTCATCCGGCACGTAGATGGGCTCTAAAATCTGAAAAATTGCCGCCAGCGGGGTGGCAGCACCAGCGAGCACAGCTTTAGCGGCGCGATAGTAGTATTCTTCTAATGCATTGGGATTGAGGCGACTGACGACCGAATAACGAAAGGAGATAATGCTCACTAACTTGAGAACACGAGCAAAATCGTGAAGCTCGAAGCGTTCCCAGGCAGCGAAGAGCAGAGGCATCATCTGCCGAGCCTGAAAGAGATCAAGTTCGCGAACAAACGGCTTGCACGCCGGGTATTCAATCCAGTACTCGTGCTGAACATCCAAAATGGCTGAGAAAAGTTCAGCGCGCGGCTCCAAATGATCCATCAGGCTGAATGCATCTTGAGCAGTTTTCACTTTGTTGCGCACCAGCTTGAAGAGGCGTTGCTTGCGAACGTTTTTCTCTTCGCATTGCAAGTGATAGCGCAGGAAATCTGGAAAACGCTCCTGCTGGACAGTGGCAATCAGACCGCGCCATCGCCGTTGCAACGCCTCCAGATCCGCTGATACCTTGACACAGGAGAAGAGGTAGTTTTTGAGCAGATCGGTCGAAGACAGTTCAAGTCCACATGCGTTGAGTGTCTCGAAGACGGTATAGGCGTTCAGTTCGTTATCAACGGTGATCAAGATAAATAGGAGCTGGCGCGCTATTGTCTCAGACAAAAGTTCTGCAAGAAGGTTGCCTTTGCTTTCAAACTCGGGCACCTTACTTACTTGCTTGCCAAAATATAGAAAGCAATCCCAGAGCAACTTGTTCGAGTTGCATAATCCTCTCGGATTAAGAGGTTTTCTAAGTTGAACCAGATAATCCTGGTAAAATGCGTTGTCGGTCTCATTTAGAAAAAGTTTGCTGCTCTCGATAAGAGAAGCGGGATCTTTTTCACCGATAAATCGACTGCGCAATCCTGATGCGCGCTCACGATTTTGCTCAGGCTCGATATCCCGATCGGCCATTTCTCGTAGCTTAGCAATCACAACGAGAGCCAGAATACTCAATGTAGCCAGTCTCTGCTGACCATCGATGATCAAGAACTCGCGATCACTTTTAGCCTCGACGACCAGTGCCCCCATATAGTGACTGTCGTCGCGTCTCCCGCGCAGTTCCCAGATATCGTTCCACAGATCTTCCCACTGCTCTTCTAACCAGGAATAGTCTCGCTGATAGGGCGGCACTCGATACAACCTGCCATTACCCAACAATTCAAGAAAATTGATAGTACGAGTGTTCAGTAAATTGGCCTGCGCCATGGCTCGATCCGGCGATTTATCTGATTGCTTCTTACCTTAACTGTAATCTCAGGCAGGATAAAGCTGCGAGACTCAAAGCCTGACGGCATCGATTTGTCTGGGTGTCAGAACTGCCTGTCCAGGGCGATAGATCACAATTGAAGCGCTTAGCGGTGGGTGCGGCGGCGGTCGGCCTCAGCGAGCAGCGCCGAGGCAAATTCAAGGGCTTCGGCAGCAGCCTGACCGCTCACCAGTTGGGCCAGCTCATCGCGGCGGGCCTCGGTGCGGCTCAAGACTTCGACCCGGACCACCGTGCGCTCCTCGCCGTCTTCGGACTGGACCAGCTTGCGCACCCGGTAATGGTTGTCGGCCATTGCCGCCACCAGCGGCTGGTGGGTGACGCAGAGCACCTGGTGGGAGCTGCCCAACTGGAGCAGTTTTTCGGCGACGGCCTGGGCCACCCGCCCGGATACACCGATGTCTATCTCATCGAAGACGAGGGTACCGATATGATCTGCTGCTCCCAGGCAGGCTTTGAGGGCGAGTAAGAAGCGGGCCATCTCGCCGCCGGAGGCAGTTTCGGTAAGGGCAGCGAGCGGTTCGCCCGGATTCGGGCTCCACAAAAAGATCACCCGGTCCGCGCCGCTGGCGGTGAGCCGAGCCGCTTCGACCTCGACGGCGAAGCGCACCTTCTGCATCCCGAGTGGGGCCAGTTCGCGCACCAGATCGCTTTGCAGCCGTTTGGCCGCTCTGGTGCGGGCGCGGGTCAACTCGGTGGCCAGTTCAGTCGCCCGCGCCAGCTCCCCCTCCAGAAGCTGCTGCTCGGCCTCCAGGCTTTCTTCACCTCCCTCGATCAGGGCCAGATCCCGCTCCAGTTGCTGGTAGCGGGCAATCACATTGGCGAGGGTCGGCCCGTACTTCTGGCGGAGGTTCTTGAGGAGCCGCAGGCGCTTTTCGACGGACTGGAGCGCTTCGGGGTCCGATTCGACCTGCTCGCCGTAGCGGTTGATCGCCCTGGCACACTCCTGCACCTGCACCAGGGCGCTATCGATCATCTCGCTGAAGGACGTCAGGCTGGCATCGAACTCGCACATCTGGACCAGCAGATCCGACGCCTGCCCGAGCAGGTCGGTGACGGCAGATTCACCGCCACCTGCCCCTTCGTAAAGTAGTTCGTAGAGCTTCTGGCTATTTTGCTGCAGCTCGACAGCGTGGGCGAGGCGGGAGCGCTCGGCCAGCAATTGCTCCTCTTCGAGCGGATCGTCGAGATCCGCCTTCGATAGTTCTTCGTACTGAAAGCGAAACAAATCGAGCTGGCGACTTTGTTCTTCGCGCAGGGCTTTTTTGCGGGCCAGATCGGCGCGGCGCTTCTGCAGCGACTCGTATGCCTGGCGGACCTGTTCGCGCTGGGGGGTGGCCCCGGCGTAGTTGTCCAATAATTCCAGCTGCACTTCTGGCTTTTCGAGCTGCAGCGATTGGCCCTGGGCGGTGATTTCGAGCAGTCCCTCGCGCAACTCCCTCAGCACCGCCTGGTTGACGAGCACGCCGTTGATCCGTGCCCGGCTGGTCTTACCGCTGATCTCGCGCACGACCACCAGTTCGTCCCCCAGCGGATCGATCTGCTGCCCGGCGAGCCACTCAGCCAGTGCCCCACTCATCACAAAGGTGGCCTCGATCACGGCGCGCTGGGCACCGGAGCGCACCTGGCCAGCACTCACCTTGCCACCGAGTACGGCATCGAGGGCATCGAGGATGATCGACTTGCCCGCCCCGGTCTCGCCGGTGAGCACGTTCAGGCCACCCGCAAAATCGAGGGCAAGGCTATCGATCAGGGCGAAGTTTTCGATTCGCAGGTGCGTCAGCATGAATATCGGAGGCAGTCCTCTTCTATATTCATGCACCGCCGGCCAGTACGTGGTGTTTTTGGCGATGGAGCTACTGCTCCGGGGGCAATACCCCTTCAGGGGGCAGGACTGGTAGCTTTCAGGCCGGACAATTCGACTGGTTTGCTGTTGCGCTTGCCAAAGACCACGTAGCTGCGGCCCGCCGAGGACTGGCCTGCCGGGTCGGCACCGGGAGCCCCAACGATGACATCGGCCAGTCCGTCGCCGTTGACATCCCCTGCCCCACTCACAGAAGTGCCGGAATTATCGTTTGCCTGGCTGCCGTCGATGACGAAGCCGGCCCGATTGCTGCCGGTGTCGATGCCGCTCAGTTGCACTGGTTGGCTGTTGGTCTTGCCAAAGACCACGTAGCTGCGGCCCGCCGAGGACTGGCTTGCCGGGTCGGCACCGGGAGCCCCAACGATGACATCGGCCAGTCCGTCGCCGTTGACGTCCCCTGCCCCACCGACGGCACTACCGGCGCGATCAAATGGCTGGCTGCCGTCGATGACGAAGCCTGCCTGGCTGGTACCGTTGTCGATGTCTGCCAGCTCCACTGGCTGGAGAGCGGACTTGCCAAAGATCACATAGCTGCGACCGGCCCCCTGTTCGGGGTTGGTTCCAACGACGAGATCCGCCAGTCCATCTCCATTGACATCCCCTGCCCCACCGACGGAGATGCCAGAATGATCCTCCACCTGGCTGCCGTCGATGACGAAGCCCGCCTGACCGGTGCCATCTTCGAGGCTGCTCAGTTCGACAGATTGGCTATCGTGCTTGCCAAAGACCACGTAGCTGCGACCGGCAGTGGCATGTCCACCTGGATCGGCCAGGAACGCTCCGACAATCAGGTCCGGAATGCCATCGCCGTTGACATCCCCGGCCCCATCGACAGCAACACCGGACGCGTCGGAGGGCTGGCTGCCGTCGATGACAAAGCCCGCCTGGCTGGTGCCATCTTCGAGGCTGCTCAGTTCGACAGATTGGCTGTCGTGCTTGCCAAAGACCACGTAACTGCGACCGGCACCCGCACGCCCATCCGGGGAGGCACCGAGAGCCCCGACAATCAGGTCCGGAATGCCATCGCCGTTGATATCCCCTGCGCTGCTGACAGAAACGCCGGAGTAATCGTTCGCCTGACTACCGTCGATGACGAAGCCCGCCTGGCTGGTACCGTTATCGAGGGCCGCCAATTCCACCGGTTGATTGTTGCGCTTGCCGAAGACAACATAGCTGCGACCAGCCCGATTGTGGCCATTCGGGGAGGCATCGGGAGCCCCAACGATCAGATCGGCGAGTCCATCGCCATTGATATCTCCTGCACCGCTGACCGAATCGCCGGACTGGTCGCCCGGCTGGCTGCCGTTGATTGCGAAGCCTGCTTTGCTGCTGCCGCTTTCGAGGCCGCTCAGTTCGATCGGTTGGCCATTGCGCTTGCCGAAGACCACGTAGCTGCGACCCGCAAAGCTGCGACCATTCGGCGAAGCAAAGATAGCGCCAACAATCAGATCCGGTATGCCGTCACCGTTGACATCTCCCGCTTGCCTGACAGACTCCCCCGAGTTATCACCTGGCTGACTGCCGTCGATGACAAAGCCTGCACTTCTGGTTGCCGCAGCACTCTGGGCAGCAGCAGAGGCAGCCTGGACAACCGGCAATGCAGCGCACCCGCAGAGGCCCAACGAGATACTCAACCAGCTCGACCATCCGCGTGTCAGGTAGGGACGAACCAGGCGGCTGCAGGTCAATAGTCCAAGCGATACTCGATCAGCAAGTCTCATTTTGCTTTCTCCTAGGAGGGTTTAGTTGGCTGTGGCTGCAAAGGAAGCTAAATCGCCGTACTGGAGGCGGCCCTGCTTAGCGCAAAAGTCGCCGGTCCTTATCTGGCAATTCAAAGAGCGATGCAACCAGCGTACCCAGCAGCTTTCAAGCTGTAAGTACAGAAAAGTCAGCTATCGCGGTGACGAAAGTCAGGCGCTGGTCCGAAGTTTCACCAGGTTTCCAGCGTTCTGCAGGACCCGTCCTCCGAATTCCGGCGCAATCGGATTGGCAAGCAAAGGCTGAACCTTACCTTCACCCGATCAATCTTTTGGCAATGGACGGTGGTAGATCCGTCAGAGCGATTGCGGCCCATCCACCGAGAGCATCCGCCGCACCTCGTCGCTGACAAAGCCGATCGCCATTGGCCGCCTCACTCCGGGCAGCACCGATACGTCGTACAACTCTTCGATCACTTCTCCCTCGATGCGCAGCCAATGCACCACGTCTCCCCGCTTGAGGTCGATCACCACCAGCCCGCAGCGTGCGCCTACGCCTTCGCGCTCCAACCGTTCCTGCAGTGCAAGCCCTGCAAAAGCCCGGTCCCGCCGTGGCTTCGAGAGCCCCGCCACCGCAAAATCTCCCCAAAAAGCAAGTCCCCGCAGGTAGCCCGGACAAAACGCCACCGGCACAAACCGGCCTGCCTCGATATCTGCGTAGCCAAATTCACCGCTGCCCGAATTGTGCAACCACAGCCGTTCCCGGTACCAGCGCGGCGAGTGGGGCATCGACAGACCGCCCAGCACGACTTCACCGCTTGCGACTTCTACCACGCACCCGCCGCTTCTTCTTTGTTCACGCCAGCCGTCGGCAATGTTGGTCTGGGAAATCGCCGTTACCCAGGCAGGCCGACCGTCCTGCATCGCCAGGCCGTTGAGGTGGCAGCGGTCCTCAGCGGCCAGGCGGCTGATAAACGGCGGCTGCCAGAGGGGAGCGAAGCTGTGGGTCTCGCTGACAGTAGCCAGACAGGAGAAGAGGGTGTTGACAAAGACAGGGCGGCCCGTGGCATCGAGGGCCAGATCGTGAGCGTCGAGGTCGCCAGTCACCCAGCCGACGCGGGGGACAAAGCAGCGATCGTAGCCGTCGTGGGTCTGAGCAGATTCGAGGAGATTCTCAAATTTCCAGAGCTGGTAGAGGGTGCTCAAGTACAGGCTCTGGGCATCGCTCCACAGTCCCAGACAGCGGTTGAGGGTGCGCTCGAACAGCGAGAGCCGACCGTCCGGCTGGAGTCCGACGAGGAAGAGTTTGCCCGCCTGATAGGTGGTAAAGGCAAGGGAGAGGCAATGTTCGGCCAGCCAGTTGGGGAACTGGCGGGAGGGAGAAAACTCCAGGCGGGCGGAGGTATCGGATTGGTTCATAGAGAGGAGCAAAGCAGATATTTGGGGGCGGGACATTGCAAGTTTCAGGCTACCAACTCCATCCATCAAGGAGGGCAAACAGGCTATTTTTTTAGAGTGAAAATCCCCCATTACAGACTTGAGTGTTCATTCATTCCCTGCTAATTTATCAACATGCATGTATTCATGCACATATAATCCTTTCCGCAGCTACCTTCGAGAGTCTCATGGACGAAGAGCAAGAATTTGCCGGCTCTGGCGACGACCAGTATCCTGACGCGCCGGGTGAAGAAAACAATCTACTTGAACAGAACCCAGAGCTTGATCAAGAAAATCAGGAGTACGTCGCAGGCATCGATCCAGGAGACGAGGCATACGTCACAGACGCTGACCAGGAAAATCAGGGATACACTACAGACTTCGATCCAGAAGGCCAGTTCTACCCGGACGAGACCGACACCAGTAACGCTGAACTGTACGGGTCAGAGTACGAAGCGGACTTCACCAGTACTGACACTGGTCAGGACGAAGGGCCGGAGAGTAGCGCCTATCAGGGAGATTATTCGCCCAACTTAGTAGGCGATGACTACGACTACGAGAACTTTTCGGGCAACTTCGACAATCAAGATGTATATGACAGCTACAACTCGCTATACGCTGGGCAGAATGAGCACTTCGCCAGTAACCAGGCAGACGAGCAAGAAGACGATCCAAATGTGGCAGGCTTTGTGCGCAACTGGGGAGCTACCAGTGACACAGTCGGATTCCGGGATGTCAACTATGCTGGCGAGATGTACAGCTCGAATGCGTATAGCGGAGGCGAAACGAGTAACTGGGAGCAGAGTCTGGGGCAGTACGAGCCGGGCACAGCCGCAGATGCCGATAGTTTTGCTGGCGATAATGACGAGAGCCAGCCGTCGCTGAATTTGGACAACAACTGGGATTGGGAGCAGACTGACCTGAGCGGCGAGCAGACGACGGCCTATAGTTTCGATAACAGTAGCGATGGAGATGAGAAGGACGCTCAACCAGACGCAGCGGAGACTTTTTCTCAAACGGATGGACCAGTCAATTTTGAGGATGATGCGCAAGTCTGGGAGCCCTCCCCACAGGAAGATGCTGATGAGAACAGCCCAGATGCAGTGAATCGCGTCGCCAACGGTGTTTTGCTCGGTGAGGGCACTCTTGATGACAGTAGCGATCAAGTTGCCGACAGCGACAGCCGCAGTTTTGCTGACCTAGCAGCTATGAGTTGGGGTGATGGGCCACCCTTGAACTTCGGTGCAGACAGCGATGTTTTCGGGTTGTCGTCTGGCTATAGCTTTCTAGAGTATCCAGAGCAGGCTCAGCCCCTGACCTTCTCTGCACTGACGGAGGCTGAGCTGTCAGCAGGTGGCGTCTTAGTAAGCGAGGGTGTGTTAGCAGGCAGCGCTGATGCCGACAACGGCGAGGACGACAAAGCAGGCGGCTTCCCATCTCTCACTTTGCAGAACGATGGTAGCGGAGCCCCGGTTGTCCTCCAGGCAAATGCAACGGTTGACATTGGAGCAGACACCAGCACGAACCCAGCAAGCGAAAAAGATGTCAACGCTGCGCAGGTGGACACCGAGGCAGCAGAAGCGGGTCTGGTCGGCCTGGGATTGTTCCAGGAACTGACCTATCCGATCTGGAAACAACTGCCAAATCCCCAGGGCAAGCTGACGGACTTTAACCTGTCGTTTCAGGACATCTCAGGTTTTTCTAAACCCACAGGTTACGCCTACATCAACCGGGTAAATTCGCTGACCGGCAATCCTACCAAGTGGAAAGGGCTGCGTCTGGATTACGGCCCGAATGTCAAAATACCAAAAGTAGATCCAGCAACGGGGGAACAAATTATTGACCCTGTAACAAACAAAGCGATTCCCGAGGTCAACTGGCACTGGAATCAAGATGGGGTGAATAAGGCCTTTGGCATCGAAAATCATACAAAGCTCGATTCAGGGACGTTTGGGGAGGCATTTGGCCAGTCACTCAAGATCACTAGACCTCTAGGAAAGGTAGCCCTGGTCGCTGGTGTTGCTGCCGATGCCTGGTCGCTTGGAAGCGAGGTTAATCAAAGCCTGCAAACTGGCCAATGGAACAATACTGTAGTCGAGTCGGCTCGCATTGCCGGAGGTTGGGGCGGCGGTTGGGCCGGAGCGGAGGCAGGGGGAGGCGTCGGTGCCACAATTGGTACTGTGCTGCTGCCTGGCTTGGGTACTGTCGTCGGTGGTGCCGTTGGTGGTCTAGTGGGCGGTGCTTTGGGCTATTTTGCCGGTTCAGAAGTAGCTGAGACGGCAGCAGAGCAGGCCACGGGTTATCAGCGCCCAAAGCAGTAGATATCCTTTCGTACTCATTCGTCCGTTGAAGACCAGGAGAAGACTATGTGTATCGACAAATTTATTAAGTGGCTGAACATTGATTTCCAAAATTACCAGAAGCAAGTGCCACAGACCCGCACAATTCTAAATGCACAAGAGCTGCTTGAACGTTATGCCAGCGGAGAACGTTTACTTCGTGTCTATTTGAAGCAAGTAGATCTAAGAGGCGTGAATCTTAGCGGAGCCGACCTAAGTAGCTCTAAGTTCGAGCAGGTCGATTTGCGCGGAGCCAATCTTGCGGGCACGTTATTTAGATATGCCAACTTGAAAACACTCTGTATAGACGAGACTACGCAGATAGATGCCAAGTGGAGAACAGTTTGGGAGATTGTCAATCATCCTCTTGTTGGGCGCGAACTAGCTGGAGCAGACCTTTCCTACAGTTCGATTAAAAAAGCTACTCTGACAAAAGCTAACTTAACTGGAGCAAATTTAAGTGATGCTTTTTTAGAGGAATCTGACTTACAGGAAGCGAATCTGGATTGCGCGAACCTGAGCGGAGCCTATTTGAACGGTAGCAACTTCCGTGGTGCTACTTTATGGGGTGCGAACTGTCGGGAGACAAAACTATTTGACGCTTGTCTCAAAGATGCAGACCTGCGTGACGTGGACTTTCGCGACAGCTACTTCTCAGGGGCAGACTTGCGAGGTGCTGATATGCGTGGTGCAAATATCGAAGGCGCGCATAATTTAGAAGATGAGACTCTGCTTTCAGGAGCGATTATGCCCGATGGCACGGTTTGTCCTTGAAAGATGAATACTGAAAAATACAAATGTTAGAAGCATGTTTGATTGCACAACGAGCAAGATCTGAAACAACAAAAATCCCTCCATACCGATTGATTATTAGTTGAACATCAGGAGAGGACTGTGTGCATAGACAAGCTACTTGAGTGGCTAAACATTGATTTCCAGCCGTCAGGGCCAAAGCTGCATACAGTGAGGAGTGCGAAGGAGCTGCTCGAGTGGTATGCCCGTGGAGAACGCTTCATACACGTTTATCTAAAGCGAGTAGACCTGAGAGGTGTGGATCTGCCTGGAATTGACCTGAGTGGCTCTACACTCCAGCATGTCGATTTGCGGGGAGCCAACCTCACGGGTGCGAAGTTCGACTATGTAGTCTTGAGCAGAATACAGATTGATGAGACCACACAATTAGACACTAAGTGGCGGACGATTTGGGAGATTGTCAATCACCCTCTTATTGGTCGGAATCTAGTTGAGGCTGACCTTTCCAACAGTGTATTTGCTGGGGCCACTTTGGCAAACGCTAATCTCGAAGGCGCGAGTCTACGCAATTCTTCTTTAGAGAGTACCAATTTACAAGAAGCGAATCTGCAGGATGCAGACCTTCGTGAGGCAAATGCGGACAGTGCTAACTTGTGTGGTGCCAACTTGAGAGGTGCGAATTGTCAGGAGACAAAATTTTTTGCTGCCTTTCTGAACAATGCGGATCTACGGGGGACAGACCTCCGCAACTGCAACCTCGTAGACGCGGATCTGCGAGGAGCCAATATGCAGGGAGCCAATATTGAGGGGGCAATCATGGATGATGCTTTGCTGTCGGGAGCAACCTTACCTGACGGAACAGTTTGTCCTTAAAAGGAGAACATAAAGATAGATGCATATCTATGTTCCCTTCAGGGCTAACTTCCACCTATGTTTATGCACTGCCAGGTGAGAAGAAGTATCTTTCGATGACTACCGAAAGTCAGGAACCGAGGGTACCGCGCGAGCGCTGTTCTTTTTCGATCGCCTCGAAGAGCGACTGAAAGTTGCCCTCGCCGAAGCCCAGGGCATCGTCCTGCCGCTCGATGTACTCAAAAAAGAGAGTCGGTTCAGCGAAGATGGGCCGGGTGAAGATCTGCAGGATGCTCGCGCCTTTTTCGTCGCGATCGACCAGGATGTGCAACTGCTGCAGGCGCTCAAGATCGAGTCCCCCCAGGTCCGGGCGCGGGGGGAGGTTGTCGTAGTAGACGGCGGGGGCGTCCAGAAAGCGCATCCCCCCGGCGCGGGCAGCGGCGACGGTCCTTGCGATATCCGGCGTGCGCAGGGCGACGTGCTGGACACCAGCGCCGCGATGGGCCACAAGAAACTCGCTCACCTGCGAGTTAGCCGTCAGCGGAGCATTGAGCGGCAGGCGGACGCGGTGGTTGGGGCTGGTGAGCACCCAGCTTTTGAGCGCCGAGCGGCGGGTGGCGATCTCGAAGTAGCGGTCTGGCTGAAGCTGGAGCACCCTCTGGTACCAGTCCAGAACACTCTCGAATTGGGCGACATCCAGGTTGAGTACGACGTGGTCGATGGCCGCTAGATCCGTTGCCCGCAGGCTTCCTTGCTGCGGTACAAAGCCCGGCGGCAGGGCGGAAAGATCGCTTAAAAAAGTGTGGGTGATCCCGGCAGGCGAAGTGATCTGCCAGGTACCGGGAAGGCGGCCCAGCAGAACGGGGGCGGCGGTGGGCAGCGCTTCAGACAAAAAGGCGACATCGCCCACGCCCTGGGGGTGCTGTTCGAGGTAGCGCCGGACGGGACTTGCCGCTGTGAGCGCTTCGCTGACGACGAGCAGGACGGCACCGTTGAGCAGGGCAAAGCTGCGGGTGCAGCCATCTTCGTAGAGGCCATTGACCTGAAACCCCATCTGCGACCAGAGTCGATCGCACAGGGGCCGGGCTTCGTCTACGAACAATTCGACCCAGGCAAATTCGAGGTTCATCGGCCCGTTCCTTTGTAGGCGGTGAACACCCCGAAGCGCAGCAGATTCTTTGCGTAGGCCCGCCGCATCAGCTGCATCGCGAGCGCCCCCTTGATCACTTCTGGTCCCTGGGCGATCACTTTTAAGAACACCGCCGGGTCGAGCGCTGAATCGATCACAAGCGACCAGAAGCGCGCTACCCGCTCGGACCAGTTCGCCTGCTGCACTCCTTGAAAGCCGCTCTTTACGAGCAGATCGGCGTAACTTTCGATCGAGAGGATGTAGGGCAGGTGGTAGATCCGGTAGATGGCGGCAAGCCAGCTCTGCTCGCGGGCCGTGAGTTCTCCGTGGCGGCAGCACCAGGTGACAAAGAGCAACTGACCACCGGGTTTGAGCACCCGGTAGCATTCGCCCAAAAACTGGGCCTTGTCAGCCATGTGCTCGCCACTTTCAAGCGACCAGACCAGATCGAAGGAGGCGTCGGCGAAGGGCAACTGGTGGGCGTCCGCGACGCTAAATTGCGCCTGCGCCTGCAGGCCGCGCTCGGCTGCGCGCACCTGTGCCCTGGCACACTGAACGGGACTGAGGGTGATCCCCCGGACCTGTGCTCCGAAGCGCTCGGCAAGGTACAGGCTGCTGCCACCGATGCCGCAGCCGACATCGAGGATCGAAGTGGGAGTGCCAATCGCCGCCCAGTCGATGAGGCGCACGATGAGATCCACCTGGGCCAACCGCCGGTCCTTGGTCTGCTCCCCTGCTTCCCAGTAACCGTGGTGCATGTGCTCGCCCCAGACCTCTTCCCAGAGGCCGGAGGAGGCGTCGTAGAACCGGCGGATGCCCTCGTTGAGTCCTTTGCGTTCGATCACGGCTATCTTCTCAACAACGAAACTGCCATTCGCCCTCCCAGGGGCCGCCGCCCGTCTCCAGACCCCCCAGCCGGGTGCTGCCCTCGAAGAGCACCGCCCGCGTTCCCCAGCGGCGGCTCAGTCGCACCTGCACGCTTCCTTTGAGGGTATCGCGGCAGACGAAATGTGCTCCCGTCGCCGTCGGTGCCAACAGTTCAATGCCATCGTCCCTCGCGGCGGTGCCGCTCACCTCGATGCGGTAGCGCTCTGAAACTGCCTCGATCTGCCACCGCCCCCAGGGGGTGACCGCACAGCGCAGGTGGCCGTCCTCCGGCAAAAACCGGTAGAAGCGCCCGCCGTGGTAGAGGCCGACCATCGCCACCGATTCCTCGCGCCACAGAAAGCCGCGCCTGCCCCCTCCAGCAATTAAAGCCGCCTCCGGATCCGCCTCAAAGGCGTTTGCCTGCACCCAGAACCATTTTTTAGGAAAGGCACCGCCCCAGTTCTTCTCGCCGTAGGCGGGGGCGTCCTCAAAGCTGTAGCGTGCTCCCCGCCACTCGATCCAGCCTGTGGCCCGCCCGTGGGCCATCAGAATCTGCCAGCCCGGTTCAAAGACCGGCAGGTACGAAAGCCAGCCCATCGTCGCCTCTGGCCGTCCGGGCCGCCCCCAGCCGGCTACAGGCTCGATCCGGTAGCACCAGGCGGCATCTTTGAGTACGCCCTGGTTGAGCGTCGCTGTCGCCTGGTAGCCCAGCTGCACCTCAGATGCGAAGCGGGCCGGATCGATCAGGCCCGGCTGCGGCAGAGCGGGTTCGCTGTGGCCGAGGGCGAGCCGGTCCGGCTCGGCCCAGAAGCCTCTTACCTCGTCAAAAAGATGATAGAGGCGCTCGTCGCCCGGAGCGAGGATCTGGGCAAAGCCGCCGCTGGTGGCCCCTCCACCCGCCGGTTCGGCGATCGCGTACATAAAAGCGAAGGACTCGCCCACCTCCGGCAGGCTCACCCGGTAGTACCAGCCCTCGAAGAAAGGCCGTGCCCTGGAAAGCAGCAGGCCGCCCGGCCAGTGATAACCGGCGTGGGGAGTGGTGAGCGCAGGAGGTGGTACCGGCATAGAGGCAGGCAAACTTGAACCCAACTTAACAATCTACGAACAGAGCGGGCAGTTCAGCCTCTGCCCGAAGAAGCGAAAAAGTGGCGGGGGCTACTGTACCGCTACCAGGGGGCGGTATCGTATGGGGGCGTCCTATGGAGTCTGTCTTGTGTCCAAGTATCGTGTCACACTCATTCGCGGCGACGGTATCGGCCCGGAGGTGGCGGAGGCTACCCGTCTGGTCCTCGACGCCACCGGCATCGACTTTGAGTGGATTGTGGTGGATGCCGGCGTCGATGTCATGGAGAAGTACGGCACGCCGCTGCCGGATGAAGTGCTGGAAGCGGTGCGCCATAGCGACGCCGCGATCAAGGGGCCCATCACCACGCCGGTCGGTACCGGCTTTCGCTCGGTCAACGTCGCCCTGCGCCTGGCGCTCGATCTTTACGCCAATCTCCGGCCCGCCCGCTCGCTGCCGGGGGTGCGCTCGCGCTACAGCGACGTGGATCTGATCGTCGTGCGCGAAAACACCGAAGACCTCTACAGCGGCATCGAATTCGAGCGGGGCAGCGCCGAGGCGCTGGAACTCATCGAAGTGCTCAGCCGCCTCAGTGGCCGCCGCATCCGCGAGAGCGCCGGCATTTCGATTAAACCGATTACCCCCGAGGCGAGTAGCCGCATCGTCCAGTTCGCCTTCGAGTACGCCCGCAAAAATGGGCGCAAGAAAGTAACCGCCGTCCACAAGGCCAACATCATGAAGCACACCGATGGGCTGTTTCTGGAGGTGGCGCGCCAGGTGGCAGGCGGCTACCCGGATATCGAATTTGAAGATCGCATCGTCGATAACATGTGCATGCAACTGGTCCAGAAACCGGAACTGTACGACGTGCTGGTGCTTCCAAATCTCTACGGCGACATCGTTTCGGATCTGACTGCCGGGCTGGTGGGCGGGCTCGGGGTCGCGCCGGGGGCAAATATCGGGGCAAACGGCGCGGTCTTCGAGGCGATTCACGGCTCTGCTCCCCGCTACGCCGGGCAAAACAAGGTCAACCCCTGCGCGCTCATCTTGAGCGGCGCGCTGCTGTTGCGCTATCTGGGCGAACTGGCGGCGGCGGTGCGCGTCGAAGAGGCGGTGGCGGCAGTGATCGCCGAAGGCCAGGCGGTCACCTACGACCTGGCCCCTGCCGGGGTCAAGCCCGTGGGAACCCGCCAGATGGCGGAGGCAATTGCCGCAAAGGTCTAATATCGTCGGGGCAGCCGGAAACCAAAAGCTCCGATCTCGTTGCAGCCTCAGCGGAGCTGGCCCTATACTGCCACTTGTGAAGATTTGTTTCCGGCCCTGGGTCCGGTCTGCTTCGCATTCGCTCTTATCTGCGCTGTTCTTCATGCGAGTTCTTCGATGAAATCATTGAACCTTGCCAGGAATATGCTGATCGCATCGCACATCGCTGCGATGGGTTTTGGTCTATATGGGCTTGTCATCCTGCCGCGTTCGCCAGAATTTCTTGCGACTATGCCCCCGCAGGGCGTAGCGATCATGACCTTCGGCATGGCCCACGGCGGTGCACTCTACATCGTGTTGGGGGCGCTGGCCGTGGCCATCTACGGCTGTCAACTGCTGGGATTACGCAAGTTACTGCTCTTTTTGGTACCGGCGTTTTGCCTGTCGCTCGCCAGCGAGCTTTTGGGTACGAGCACCGGTTTTCCTTTTGGTGCCTACGCCTACACCGAACTGTTGGGCCCAAAGGTGATGGGGCTGGTGCCTTTTGTCATTCCGCTGTCGTGGTTTTATATGGGTCTGGTCTGCTACCTGCTGGCGCGGGGCGTCTTCGGCGAGGCGCGGGGCGTGCTGGGCACAGTCGGGCCGCTGCTTCTGGGAGCCTGGTTTCTCACCGCCTGGGATCTGGTGCTCGATCCGGCGATGGCGGTGGCCGATCCCAAGTTCTGGATCTGGCAGCAGCAGGGGCCATTTTTTGGAATGCCGCTGCAGAACTTTGCCGGCTGGTTCGGCACGGGCCTCCTTTTTATGAGCGTGGCGCGCTGGGCCTGGCGGAGCAATCCCCCCGCCCCGGCAACGGGCAGGCTCACGGTACCGATGGTGATCTACGTCGCCAACATCACCTTCTCGTCGGTATTGAGCATCGGGGCCGGGCTTTTTATCCCCGTGCTCATCGGTCTGGTTCTGGGGCTGTTGCCGGTGCTCTGGGCCTGGTGGTGCAGCGCTGCTCAGACAACCGCACCGCGACTGAGCCAGGTGGCCGAGTGAGGTGAGCGGTCTTTTGCTCGTGCTCGCAGCCCTGCAGGGCGCTGCCCTGGCGGTGCTGCTGGCGCGGCTGGCCGGTGGTCGGACGCGCACGCCGCCGCTGGCACCGCTCAGTGCATTGCCGGAGCCGACGCGGGTAAGCGCAGTGGTGCCCACCCTCAACGAGGAGGCGCGCATCGGCCCCTGTCTGGAGGGGCTGCACGCCCAGGGACCGGAACTGGTCGAAGTGATCGTCGTCGATAGCCGCTCCACCGACGGCACCGTGGCGCAGGTAGAGGCGATGGCAAAGCGCGATCGCCGCTTTAAGGTCGTCTACGACGATCCGCTCCCCACCGGCTGGGTGGGACGGCCCTGGGCACTGCAATCTGGCTTTTTGCGGACAGACCCGGCAAGCGAGTGGGTGCTGGGCATCGACGCCGACACCCTGCCCTTGCCGGGGCTGGTAAACGCGATCGTGGCGGCGGCGCGGGCGGGAAACTACGACGCCCTCAGCCTCTCGCCCCGCTTTTTGCTCGTGGGGCTTGCTGAATTCTGGCTGCAACCGGCGCTACTTATCACCCTCGTCTACCGCTTCGGAGCGGCTGGAGGAGCAGGAAGCCCCCGGCCTGAGCGGGTGATGGCCAATGGCCAGTGCTCGTTACTGAGGCGGCAGATGCTGGTGGCGATGGACGGCTATACCGCTGCTCGCCGCTCCTTCTGCGACGATGTCACCCTGGCGCGCTCGCTGGCGGCGCGGGGGGTGCGGGTCGGATTTCTCGATGGGGCGCAGCTTATCAAAGTGCGCATGTACAGTTCGGCCCTCGAAACCTGGAACGAGTGGGGGCGCTCGCTCGATCTCAAAGACGCCTCCACCCCCGGCTGGCAGGTATTCGATTGTTTGTTTCTGGTGCTGGCGCTGGGGCTGCCGATTCCGGTACTGGCCCTCGCTACTGCCGGTTTGATCGAGTTTGCGCCCTTAATCTGGGTCAATGGTCTGCTGGTTGCCATCCGGCTTTTGCTGCTGTTTGCTATCGCCGGTTCCTACGAACGCCTGCGCTGGAGCTACTGGCTCTCGCCCCTGGCCGATCCGCTCGCTGCCCTGCGGATCGTCATCTCGTCTCTCACCGTTCCCCGGCGCTGGCGGGGGCGCAATTACGACAATCTCGACCGGCAGCCCGTTCAATAGAAGCGCGATCCCAGACGTACACTGGACCTATGATGCAGCCTGTGCAGATTATCGGCGGCGGTATCGCCGGAGCGGAGGCCGCCTGGCAGTGCGCCCAGGCCGGGGTGCCGGTGGTGCTCTTTGAGATGCGGCCTGGGCGCGTCAGTCCCGCCCACCACACCGCTTACTTAGGTGAGCTGGTCTGTAGCAATTCGTTTGGAGCACTCGCCACCGACCGGGCACCGGGTCTACTCAAAGAAGAACTGCGCCGCCTGGGATCCCTTGTGATCGCCGTTGCCGACGCCCACGCCGTTCCGGCAGGCGGTGCCCTCGCCGTCGATCGCGTCGTCTACAGCGAGCAGTTGACCCAGCGGGTGGCGAACCATCCGCTCATCACCTTGCGGCGCGAGGAAGTGCGCCAGATTCCCAAGACGGGTATCGTTGTCTTCGCCACCGGCCCCCTCACCTCCGAACCGCTCGCCCAGCACCTGCAGCAGCTCACTGGCCTCGATTATCTGAGCTTCTTCGATGCCGCAAGCCCGATCGTCGAGGGCGAATCCCTCGACCGCGACAAAGTCTTCCTGGCCTCCCGCTACGACCGGGGCGAGGCGGCCTACTACAACTGCCCGCTGAGCGAGGCGGAGTACCGCGCTTTTTGGGAGGCGCTCGTCAATGCCGAGCAGGCGGAGCTAAAAGCCTTCGAGCACGAGGAGCGCAGGTTCTTTGAAGCCTGCCTGCCGGTAGAAGAACTGGCCCGCCGAGGCTACCAGACGCTGCGCTATGGCCCCCTCAAGCCCGTCGGCCTCACCGACCCGCGCACGGGCCGCTGGCCCTACGCCTGCGTCCAACTGCGCCAGGAGGACAAAGCCGGTCGGCTCTGGAATCTGGTGGGCTTTCAGACCAATCTCAAGTGGAGCGAGCAGCGGCGCGTCTTTCAGCTCATCCCTGGCTTAGAAGAAGCCGAATTTGTCCGCTTTGGAGTGATGCACCGCAACACGTTCTTGTGCTCGCCCCACCTCATTGCTCCGACCCTGCAGTTTCGCTCCGCACCGCGATTGCTCGCCTGCGGCCAGCTCACCGGCACCGAAGGATACACGGCGGCGGTCGCAGGGGGGTGGCTTGCGGGCACCAACGCCGCCCGGCTCGCCCGCTCGCTCAATCCCCTCACCCTGCCCGTCGAGACGATGGCCGGGGCACTCATCGACTATGTGAGCACGGGCGATCCCAAAAATTTTCAGCCGATGCCGCCTAACTTTGCCCTGCTGCCCGAAGTCGTTCCTGCCATCCGCCAGAAGCAGCAGCGCTACTGGGCCTACCGCGACCGCGCCCTGGCTGCAATCGATCGCTTTGGGCGCGACGCCCTGGGTCGCGGCAGTGAGCGAGAACCAACGGCGGTGATCTGAAGATGTTTACGGGGATCATCGAGGAAGTCGGCATCATCGCCGCAGTGGGTGGCGACGGTCTGAGCGTCTACGCCGAAAAGATCCTGCAGGGTGTGGCGATTGGCGACAGCATCGCCGTCGATGGCATCTGCCTCACAGTTACGCACTACGAGCGCGACCGCTTCAGCGTCGGCCTCTCCCCCGAGACGATCGAGCGCACGACCTTGCTGCGGCGCTCGCCCGGCGACCCGGTCAACCTCGAAAGTGCCCTGCGGGCCGGGGGCAAGCTGGGGGGCCATTTCGTGAGCGGCCACATCGACGGCGTCGGAAGCTGCCTGGCCAGCTCCCAGAGCGGCACCGCCTGGGAGATTGACTTTGAAGCTCCTCCGGCGGTGAGCCGCTACATCGTCGAAAAAGGCAGCATCGCCATCAACGGCATCAGCCTCACCGTCGCCGCCTGCAACCCGGCAGGCGACTGGTTTCGGGTGGCGGTCATCCCCCACAGCTTTAGCGAGACCACCCTCGGATTTTTACAGCCCGGCGATCCGGTCAACCTCGAAGCCGACATCATCGGCAAGTACGTCGAGAAGCTCCTGGGCGGCCATAGCGGCCAGGACCACCGCCAGCCCGAGGTCTCCCTCGCGTTTTTGAGCGAGCACGGTTTTTTGTAGCGGTGGCCCCTAGCGACGGCTGTCCTTGAGATTTGTCCCGTCCAGCTTTGCTTTATCAAGAAAAGCGCCGCGCAGATCCGCGCCCCGCAAGTCGGCCTTGCCCAGGTCCGCGCCGCTCAGGTCCGCGCCCCTGAGATTGGCTCCACCCAGTGCGAGGCCGCCCAGGTCGAGTCCCTGGAGGTTGGTCCGCTTCAGATTGGCCTGCTTGAGGACTGCCCCGGTGAGGGTGGCACCGCTCAGGTCCGCTGCACTCAGATCCGCGCCCGTAAGATCGCTGTTGCTGAAGTTGGTGCCGTCCGCCGCCGCTGCGTGCAGGTCTGCCCCCTGCAACTTCGCACCCGTCAGATCCGCGCCGCTCAGCTCGGCGACCACCAGGACCGCCTTCTGCAGATTCGCGCCCTTCAAGTTGGCCGCAGCAAGTCTGGTCTCCAGCAAGAATGCGCCGCTCAGATTGGCAGCACTTAGATCCGCGCCGCTCAGGTCCACCGCCCGCAGCTTGGCAGCGCTCAAGTCCGCGCCCGCCAGCTTCGCCTCGTTCAAGACCGCCGATTCCAAGTTGGCACCTCCGAAGCGGGCACCCCCTGCCTCGGCCCGCCTGAGCTTGGTCCCAAAAAGATCTGCCTTTTCCAGTTGCGCCTGGTTCAATCTGGCCTCGCTCAGATCCGCTGCGTGCAGGTACGCCCCCGTCAGATCCGCCCTGTCCAGGTTCACCTGGCGGGCGTGGGCGGTGATCAAGCTCGCCCCCTGCAGCCGTGCGCCTTCGAGATTGGCCCCCGTCAGATTTGCCCCGCGCAGGTTAGCGTCGCGCAGGTCGGCTCCTTTTAGATCCGCCCCGGCCAGATCGGCATTCTGCAGGTCGCAGGAGCGGCAGCGCCTGGTCTTAAGTAACTGTTTAAGCTGGCCCTTGTTGGGCGAAAAGCTCTCCGGGCCGTGGTTGTGGGCAGCCGGATCGGCGATGTCAGCGGCCAGGGCAGGACAACCGATCAAGAGCAGGCCCGCCAAATAAAAGCGCGAAATCTGGGATACCATGCGCAGGAGTGAGAAATGCTACAGTCGTTATTCTAAAATTCCGATTGACCAACTCCCAGCTTCCGCCCCTTTTTTGGTTCGAAATTCCTAAGCCAGAAGAGGGTCAACAGCATTTGCCCCTGAAAAATACAATTCAGGCAGGCGAGTGGTAGACCGCTTCCAGGCGGTGGCCGTCCGGATCGAGGACGAAGGCGGCGTAGTAGTTGGGATGGTAGTGGCTGCGCAGGCCCGGCGGGCCGTTGTCCTTGCCGCCCTGGCCCAGGGCAGCTTGATAGAAGCTATCGACGGCGGTCCGGCTTGGAGCGGCAAAGGCGAAGTGACCGCCCCCAGCTGGCTGGCCCGTCGGCCTGTGATCGAGCCAGAAGAGCGGCCTGCCGTTAGGACCGTAGGCCGCTCCCCTCGGGTGACGAAAGGCAAACTGATAGCCGAGCGGTGCAAAGACCGCATCATAAAAGGCAATGCTCTTGTCGAGATCCTGGATGCTGATCGAAATGTGATCGAACATGCGGCACTCCCTGATACCTCACTGTTTGTAGCATCTGTTCTGGCCGCTCAGAAAACAGGAGCCCGGTACAAGGCCAGTACCCGGCTCCTGGGCAGGCACTACATCAGGGTTGTGTGATGCTGAGGGTATACGGTCCAGTGGCACCAAAGCTCAACGCTGTAGCCTCGATCGTGTAGGTGCCGCTCTCGGTGAGGGTGTAGACGATCCTTGAATTGAGATTGCCTCCACCATCGTCGTCCGTGACGATCAGGCTACCACTGGGGCTCAATAGGCCCAGATACGAGTCGAAAGCGGTACTGCTCAAATCGATCTCGATCTGTTGTCCGGCTGTACCTTCGAAGGTATAGCGATCCTCGTAGGAACCAGAGATCAGCGATGACTGGCAGTCAATGGTCGAGAGGCTGCCATTTACCGTCTGGGGAATTGTAAGTGGTGTCACGGTACAGCCTGCAGCGGTAGTAAGGGTGAGCAGGTAGCTGCCACGCACATTCGCCTGGCTCGTCGAGACCTCGAAGGTGTAAGTACCGGAGATGGGCAGCAGGAAGTAGCTGCCTCCAAAACTGGGAATCTGATTGGCTCCGCCCTGCACGATCTGGCCATTTGGATCGATGAGATATAGACGATCGATGTTTGATGAGGAGGAGAGAACGGCGTTCAGTTGCTGTCCAGCAGTTCCTGTGAACGTATAGCGATCCGCAAAATACTGTGGACCCTCAATTGGAGAACGGCAATCCGTTGGACGCAAATTGCCCTGGGTCTGCCCAACATTAAGTGCTCCAGGAGAGCAGGGGGACAATGTCGGTACATTGAAACGGAAAATCGTGCCACGGCTATAAGTCCCACCGGACTGCGTCGTACCCATTAACTGCTGAGCACTTCCAATCAAGCCTCCAGCTGGAGAAGAGCCGCTCTGGGGGTTGTTGAAATAATCGAAGGAGTTCAGTGTCGTCAGCTCCCCGGTCGGTTTTAGTTGAAAAATAGTTCCCCCGTTCAAGAGTCCGCCACCGGAAGTTGTGCCATAGAAATTGCCGTCATCAGCCTCGAACAGCTCCGCTTGAGGCGAGCTGCCCTCGAAGCCGCTAAAGCTATGTAGCATGGTCAGATTGCCGTCTGGGGTGATGCGGAAAGCAGTTCCAGTAAAACCTGCAACGCCCCCACTGAACGTTGTACCGTAAAGATTCCCGTCGCTACCTTCGATCAGCGCAGCCTGTGGACTGCTGCCACCACCAGATGAGAAAGAGTTGAAAAAATAAAGAGGCACCAGGCTGCCTGGACCATCGAGACGAAAAACACTTCCACCTCCCGATGGTCCACTAGAAGCGGTAGTACCGTAAAGCTTGCCATCGCGAGTTTCGGTCAGTCCAGAGGCTGGATTGGTGCCGTCGTTAAATCCAAAAGCGTAGATAGTTGTTAGACTTTCACCAGGCAGAAGCCGAAAAATAGTCCCACCAAAGTTCGCCCCCCCAAAAGAGGTCGTCCCGTAGATGTAACCATCACGAGCCTGGATGAGGCCACCGTTGGGCAGACCACCATCGGACTGACTTGTGAAGGTGTAGAGAATTTTGAGCTGTCCTTGAGGAGTGATGCGGAAGAGCGTTCCCTGGCCCGCAATCCCGCCGCTCATAGTTGTGCCATAAAAGTTGCCATCGGAAGCTTTGAGCAGGCGACCTTTAGGATTGAAACCGTCTTTGCTGCCCGAGAAAGAGTGCAGCGTGGTCAGTTTGCCCTCGGGGGTGAGCCGGTAGACCGTTCCCAGGTTGTAAGCGCCGCCGGAGGTGGTCGTTCCGTAATAGTTGCCGTCGTCGCCGACCACCAGGGTTCCGGTGGGATTGGCACCGTTGTAGTAATCGAGCGAGTAAGAGGTGATAAGGGAAGCAGGTTTGGCTAGAGCCGGAAGCGGGAGCGATGCACTCGCTACAAGGCCGCAGGCAAGAGCGACGGACTGAAATAACTGAGGTGGAATCCGCATCGTTGAGAAACCTCTGTAAGGCGAAATGGAGCTTTGAAGCCGCCACCGTTGTATTGGTGGATACTTTCCAGGCTGTGGACTCTCTCCAATACTGGTGACCAGCGCAATTTATGCAGCCTTGCAGGTAAACTCTGTTCGTTTGCGTTCCGACCGATAGCGCCTCTACGGGCAACCGTTGCTGTTTAGCGTACTGTTCGGCTTGAATCCGCTGAACAGCCTCGCTAACTGACCTCGCGGATCAGGCTTGTGCGCAGTTGGGTCTCAAGTTGCGCTTCAGTTTCGATCGGTTCAAGGCAGCGCAGACCTTCGCAGACGAGGGCGAGGGCGGGCGGCTGGACAGGGGCAGCCTTGAGGACAGCGGTGGGCCAGTAGCCGCACAGCAGTCTAGAAATTTGCTCTGATCCGCTCTGGACGAGTACGGGATGCTGGTACCAGTCGTAGCCGGCCAATAGCGACGGACAGGCGCGCGGTGACTGGGCAAGAATCTGGGCGAACTGGCGCAGAAGCCCACCGGCGCGATCGAAGTACGCAAGCTCGTCGGTCAGTAGAAACAAGCGCACCAGATTGACGGCAGCGACACCGTTGGCGGACGGGGTGGCGCTGTCCTGGTATTCTTTTTCGCGAATGAGCAGGTCTGGGCTCACCGGTGCGCTGAAGTAGCCTCCCAGTTCCAGATCCCAGAGCTTTTCGTCCATCTGCCGCTGGAGGTCAAGCGCCGCCTCCAGCCATTCGCCTGCCTGGGTGTGCTCGAACAGATCGAGGAGCGCCTTGATAAAAAAGGCGTAGTCTTCGGCTCTGGCAGGCACCGCTGGTTCACCGTCGTAGCCGATCCGGTAGAACTGGCCATCTACCCGCTGGCGATCGAGGATGAAGCGGGCGGCGCGGATGGCTGTCTCGCCAAATGCAGATTGCTGGAAAACGCTGGCAGCCCGGACGAGGCCCGAAATCATCAGGGCGTTCCAGGCGACGATGAGCTTGGTGTCGGTGGCGGGAGGAATGCGCTTTTGGCGCACGGCAAAAAGTTTGTCCAGAGCCTGCTCAGTATCCGGGTTCAGTTCACCCTCGTCGCGGCGCTGCAGGACGATCTGGCCTTCAAAGTTGCCCTCGCTCCGGATAAAAAAGGCGGCTTCAAGGGCAGCGAGTTGCTCAGTGTCGAGGATCTGCTCCAATTCGGCAAACCGCCAGATGTAGAACTTGCCCTCCTCCCCCTCGGAGTCGGCGTCCTGGGCCGCATAGAAATAACCCCGCTCGTCGGTCATCTCCCGCACCAGCCATGCGTAGCTCTTGAAAACGGCTCGCTTGAAGGCAGGCGTCTTGAGCCCGCTTGCCCAGAGATCGCTTAAAAATTCGACGATCTGAGCGTTGTCGTAGAGCATCTTCTCAAAGTGCGGCACCGTCCAGGTGCCATCGACCGTGTAGCGGTGAAAGCCGCCGCCGACATGATCGAAGATGCCGCCAGTGGCCAGATCTTCGCCCCGCTCGCAGGCATATTCGGCGAGCGCCACCTCACCAAAGCGTCCGAGCCGCAGGGCAAAACCGGCATAGGGCACCATCGGAAAACTGGGGCCCATGCCGTCGCGCTTCAAGATGCTGCCAATCTGGGGTGCGGCCTCCCGCAGCAGCCCGCCGGGCAACTCCGCCTGCGGCACCAGGCGGTTACTGGCCTGCAGGGCTTCGAGGACGCGCTCCTTGTGCTCGGATAGCCGCTTGCGATCGCTGCGGTAGTAGTTTGCGATCGCCTCAAGGACGCGCAAAAAGCCGGGCCGACCGTAGCGATCCTGCAGTGGAAAGTACGTCCCGCCGTAAAAAGGGACCAGATCGCCCGGACTGAGGAAGATGTTGAGCGGCCAGCCCCCCTGCTGGTTCATCAGTTGCAGCGCCTGCATGTAGATGGCGTCGAGGTCGGGCCGCTCCTCGCGATCTACTTTGATGGCGACAAAGTGGGCATTCATGTAGCGGGCAATCTCCGGATCGGAGAACGCCTCGTTTTCCATCACCGTACACCAGTGACAGCTCGAATAGCCGATCGACACAAACAGGGGCCTGTCCTCGCGCTCGGCCTTTGCCAGAGCCTCCGGCCCCCACGGTAGCCAGTCGATCGGGTTGTAGGCGTGCTTGCGCAGGTAGAGAGACTTTTCCTGCAGCAGGCGATTGGGTGTGCCGGCGGTGCTCATGCCTTCAGGCTACACCGGCAGTGCCACCGCCGGTTCGATGTTGCGCACCCGCAGAGTAGGTGCCGTCCGCCGGGCCAATCCAGTGAGCACCGTCCCCGGCCCGATTTCGACCAACTCCTCGATTCCCCGCTCCGCCATCTGCAAGATCGTCTCCCGCCACCGCACCGGATGGTCGATCTGCAATTTCAGACTGCGCCGGACGGCGGCAGCGTCGGTAAGCGCCCCATTCGGATCGACGTTGGGCAGAATCGGGATCGTCGGCGGCTGCAACACCACCTTGTCGAGCACCGCCGCAAACTCAGCCGCTGCCGGAGCCATCAGGGGCGAGTGAAAGGCACCACTCACCGCTAAGGGGATCACCCGCGCCCGCAGGGCACGCACCGCCGCGCTCACCTCGGCGACTTCAAGAGGATTGCCTGAAATCACCATCTGCACAGGATTGTTGTCGTTGGCGATCACCACGCTCTTTTTCTCGCTGCACAATAGCTGCAGTTTTTCGCGCTCAAGACCGATGATCGCGCTCATCGCTCCGGCACTCTGGGCGTCCATCAACCGCGCCCGCTCCGCCACCAGCTTCAGACCCGTCTCAAAATCAAAGACCCCCGCCGCCCAGAGCGCTGAGTACTCGCCCAGGGAGTGACCGGCGACCAGCAGTGGTTCAGCTTCTGTGCCCGACAATCGTAACTGCCGGGTCAGGGCGACGCAGACAGTAAAAAGGGCCGGTTGCGTGTAGAGGGTGCGGTCCAGACGTTCTCTGGGACCGGAGCACACCTGCTCCACTGACCAGCCCAAAATCTCAGAAGCTTGCTCAAACAATGTTGCGGTCTCTGGGTTGTTCGCCAGTGCCTCGGCCATGCCGACGACCTGCGAGCCCTGTCCTGGAAAGATCCAGGCTGTCGCCATAGTGATCCCTCGTTCGATGTCAAGAGATCATCGTAACAAAGTTTAATGCAGCGTGGATACTAACTTGAGCGGTTTGTCGAGACGGACCAGGATGAACTCGTTGTCGTCCGGCACCCCCGGCGTCCGCCCGACGCTAAACGGATAGTTGTTGTCGTTGATCACCAGCAGCGTCTGACGGTCCACGGGCAGCACAGATTCGATCGTGACGAACGGGAAGGTAAATACGCCGTTGGTCGTGCCATTGCCACCCAGGTTGTTGGGGTCGGGAATGTTGAGCAGATCGACCACCTGTTCTTTCTGGACGAAGCCCTGGCTGTCGAGCTTGGCGATGTCGATCTTATAGATGCGCTTGAATTTGGCCGGGCTGGTAAAGGCCGGGTTGTTCGGATCGCCCTGGTTGCTGTCGCGCTCGATCACCAGAAACTCGTGGTCGTTGATGGCCGTCAGATCGCCGATCGACTGGCCCGATTCGGTCGTGTTCTCCATCTGGTAGAAGAAGACTTTGCCGGTGTAGCTCTTGGTCGCGAGGTCGAACTCGTTGATGAGCAGGCGGCTGCGGTTAGGGTCGCTGGTGAGCGGCCCTTCGAGCAGGGCGTAGAGTTTGGTGCCGCTCGCGTTGAGGGCCAGTCCCTCGAAGCCTTTGGAACTGGGAAGATTGGCGGTGGCCGTTCCTAAAAACGGGTTGTCCGGCGACTGGACAAAGGGGTTGCTGTCGAGGGCCAGGAAATTCGGCAGCGGCACCGGCGCTTCGAGGAGCTGGCCACCGGCTGAGATGTGGAGCAAAAAGGGACCAAATTCGTCGCCGAACCAGTAGCTGCCGTCGCTCACCTTGCGGAACGACTCAATGTCGAAGTCGGCTCCGGTGAGCAGGCGGTTGTTCTTGATGCCCGGATCGACTGGAATAGTGAGCGGCGGGTTGAGGGTATTCGGATAGTTCGTCTGGGTCGCCACCGTCGAGAAGCCCGCCTGGTTGTTGCTGTCACTCAGCTGCACGAGGGCAGAAAGATCGAAGCTCGCCTTCACCTTGCCAGTCACCGCATCGGCGGCAAACACCTTACCGCTTCCACCGCTGACGGTCTTGAAATCGGGCCGCACCGCGTCGTAGCGCAGCAAAAAGTCCGCCGAATTGCCCTTCGCACCGTAGCCGTTGTCGGACATTGCGTAGTACGTGCCGCGCTTCGGGCCAGGCAGCACCGCCGAGACGCCCTGTACCGGCTGGCGAAATAAAAACGGCACCGTCACACCGTTGGAACTGGTGATGAACTGGCCGGAGGTCGGACCAAAGCTGAAGCTGGCCGAAGGCAGAACTGCCCGTCCCACCAGTTCCGTCGCCTGGGCTGGAGCCAAAGAAGCCGCACCTGCCAGGCAACCCGTCGTCAGCAATTTGACCATCGTACTTTTGAACATGCACGCCACCCAAAATTCGTCCGACCTACTGTACGGCGCGTAGAGGTGGCTGGTCGTTAAGCGACGGTTAACGATTGGTTATGGCCGACACTTTCTTTGCGGACAGTACAATAGAGCAGAGTTGCTGGTGTGGCGCAACGGTAGCGCAACTGATTTGTAATCAGTCGGCTGCAGGTTCAAATCCTGTCACCAGCCTGAAGAACTTGCAATTTCCCCAGGTGGTGCGCTACTCGGGTTGCAGACCTGTCGCTTGCGGTGCGCCCTGGGACTGGTCGCTCCATATGGGCCGGGAGATATCGGGCCGCCGTTCAAAGACCATTTTCAAAGTAGTCTTGTCGCGCTCGGAGAGGGCAGTCGTGCCGTTGAACTCGGTGTACATCGCATCTTGCGCGTCGTCGCTCGCCCCGCGCAGGCCCAGGGCGTAGCCTAACTGTTTGAGGGCGACCATCTCGATGAGGCGGGGGCGATCGGCGTCTTGAAAAGCGCGCAGGGAGCTGACGTTGATCTCGACCAGGGGAAGCTGGAGAAAGTTGTTGAAATCGCGGGGCCGCAAACTGAGCGTGCTGGCGGTGACGGCACCGAGGGTATCGAGGTTGGGCCGATTGGTGAGGTACACCACCAGATCCGCTTCCTCGGGTGTAGCCGCAGGCAGGATGTGCAGCAGACCCTCGCCCGCCTGCTGCCACTGCCCGGCAGCCCGCCAGACCGCTTCTGCCTCCTTGGGATCGGCGGTACCGGCGACAAAGAGCCGCACCGGATCCCGTAGCCGGACGACGACCGCTCTTTTGCCAGAACCAGACGCACCGTAGGCGGTCACAGTGCGGCCTTTTATCTGATCGCGACCGACGATGGGCGAGGTGTAGTTCAAGATGAGCAGCGAATCGAACAACGAAGGGCCGCCCAGATTGAGGTTGGCAGCGTAGCTGGCGGTGTAGTAGTCGTAGACGACCGACGGAAAATAGTTACCGGCTACGGTCGGAGCGGCTGGAGGCCAGTAAGCGCCGATGCCGCTGGGGCAGTCCTGCAGGCGCAGGTCGAGTTGCTGGACCCGGCGGCGCAGGTACTGGAGCTGTTCGTCCGATAAGAGCGCGTCGTTTTGATCGACCAGGGCGGCGTAGGCGCAGCCCAGGGCCGGTTGGCGGCTTCCTAAT
The DNA here is from genome assembly GCF_000484535.1 of Gloeobacter kilaueensis JS1. NCBI lineage: Bacteria > Bacillati > Cyanobacteriota > Cyanophyceae > Gloeobacterales > Gloeobacteraceae > Gloeobacter > Gloeobacter kilaueensis. The sequence goes on from NC_022600.1 coordinate 854,222, forward strand.
CTCTGGGCGGCCTCAAGATAACGAAGCGCAAGGGGCGGATCGTTCAGGCGCAGCCACTGCTCGCCCTGCTGCTCGTAGAGCCAGGTGAGGGCAGCGCGGGCCTGCTCGGATGGGCTACTGGCCAGAGAAGTCTCCAGGCTCGTCTGGGCTTTTTTCCAGTCACCGGCGGCGATCTGGGCGCGGGCGGCGGCGTAGGCGGTGCGGGCGAGTTTGGGATCGGGCTTTTGCGCGGGCAGGCTGGCGACGGGCAAACTGGTATCGAGCAGCCAGGGTTTGACGCTCTCGACCGGCGGGAGTGTCACATCCGCCTTGAGCGGCACACCCAACAGCTCACCAGTGCGGATAAACGGGCGCAGCTGGGTGGAAAAATCGAGGGTGGCCTTCTGCCTGGTGACCAGTTGCTCGTAGGCGGGCAGCGGGCTGGAACTGCCGCTTACCGGTACGTTGGCGAGGGAGGTCAGCTCAAGGCGGCGGTTCTGTCGAGCCAGGAGCGTGAGCCTGCCCCCTACTGGCGAACTGGCGCGGACGATCGGCACACCGCGCTCGTCGTCGATGGCAGAGATGAGGCGGCCAGTCACCTCCGGCTCCTCGCCATCTTCGAGCAGCCGATCTTCGGGAACCTGCAACTCTACAGGGATCAGCGTACCGGCGGGCAATTTGCTCGCCTGTTGGGCCGGAATGGCCACGATCTGGGTCGGCAGGGAGTTACCAACCGTGAGTTGCCAGCGCTGAAAGCCGTCCCAGCCCTCGGTGCGGATGAGAAGCTGGCCGATACCCAGAGGCCGCAGCCGGGCCAGCAGAGCGGAGGCGTTTTCTGCGAGGCGGCGGCGGTCACTCACCGGCCCCAGGGCAATTGCAAGCTGGCTCCCCTGGCGCTCGGCGGCGGTCACGTTGCCCCAGCCCAGGTACGCTTCGCTGAGGGTCCGAAAAGTCGGCTCCAGCGGTGTGAGAGCACTCTCCTCGCTCGGCAGGGCAAGGGAATTGGCTGCAAAATTGCGGCTTTCGCTGCTGCTGAGCGTCACCGGCACCGTCAGCGGCTTTTTGTCGCGCAGGATGCCCAGAGACACCGTCTCGCCGGGCCGATGGTCCTGTAGAACGGCGAAGACGTCGTCGTAGCGACTCACAGGCTTGGCAGCGATCTCTGTAATCGCGTCGTTGAAGCGCAGATCGGTTGTGCGCAACTGGGGATTAAACCAACCCCGTAGCCGCAGGGTGCTCTTGTCGTCGCGCACGGAGTCTCCGAAAGCCAGCCCGAGAAATGTTGTCTGCGGCCTGACACTCGTCTGGAGAATTTTGCCCCGATCGAGCTGCAGCTGCACAACGGCGCGAGCGGCGATCAGGTCCTCCGGCAACGGTTCAAAGGGCTTGAGCCGGGCCAGGTAATCGGCGGTGAGCACCTGATTGTCGAGGGGCCGCGCCGGATCTTCGATACTGAAGCGCTCGATCCGCCCACCGTGACTCACCTCAAGTCGGATCTGCTTTGCATCTTCTAACAGCAACCCCCGTTCCTGCAGAGCCACCTGCAGGCGCGTCAGCCAACCGGAAAGATCCGTCTCAGCCCGAGCAGCGGGCACAAAAAGCAGCGAAGCGAGTAATGGAAGAACGGCTTTGCGCAACATGCGTTTTCCCCAGCTGGAAGAATGCTAGCGGTGTGGACGATTCACTTTTAACAATAGTCTCTCACTTCAGCATGACGATCAGGTGACCTTCGCGTGAAATGGTCTGTGGCTGCAGGCCACCGATTGCTAATCTGAAGCTGGTAAAGAAGCTCCATATCGGAAGTGAACGTGGCATCCAAGCCAAAACGCAGCCGGGAGCGATCCCTGACGCCTCCCGAAACGGCCCAGACGCTCTACGAACGCGCCGAAGCTGCCCGCCGGCACCATCAATTGGGCGAGGCAAGCCGCTATTACCGGCAGGCTCTCGTCCGCGACGCGCACTTTGCTCTGGCCCACTATGGGTTGGGCGCAACCCTCGCCCTGCAGCAGCAGTGGCAGGCCGCCGCCGCCAGCTTTGAAGCGGCCCTGCAACTGCATCCGGATCTGGCCGAAGCCAGTTTTGATCTGGCAGGGGTCTATCGCCGGTTAGGAGCACCGGGCCGGGCCGTCGATGCCTATTACCGGACGCTCGCTATCCGCCAGGATTATCCGGGGGCGCTGCAGGCACTGGCGGATCTGCTGTTGCAACTGGGAGACTGGCGGCGGGCTCTGGGCTGCTACCGTCAGTTGCTGGAACGCGAGCCGGGCCATGCCGGGGCGCACCTGGGCCTGGGGGTGATCCACCAGCAGCAGGGGCAACTGGCGCAGGCCCGGACGCACTACCTGCAGGCGGTCGAGCAGCAGCCGGATCTGGCGGCGGCCCTCGCCAATCTCGGGTTGCTCTGCAAGATCGAGGATCGTCCGGCAGAGGCGATCGACTGGTACCGCCGGGCGCTCGTCCACGAACCGGACAATCCGACGATCTTGAGTAATCTGGCAGCAGTCCTGGAAGAAGTGGGGGATCTCCAGCAGGCCGAACGGCTTTACGAACGGGCGCTGAGCGTTCAGCCGGAGGATATCGAGGCGCTGGCCGGACGCGCCTCGGTGCGCGAGAAGCGGCGCGACTACCAGGGAGCTTACGATCTGCTTGCTCCCCTGGCCCGAGTACGAAGTGACAGTGTGCGGCTGGCCATCGCTTTTGCCACCGCCTGCGAGCGCCAGTCGCGACCGGCGGAGGCGCTGGAGGTGCTCATCCGCACTCTGGAGCGCTCCCAGGTGCCCCAGGACCGGGTGTTGCTGCTTTTTAAGCTGGCGGGCGTCCAGGACACCCTCGGGCACTACGACGAAGCATTCGGCTGTCTAGAAGAGGCCCACGCCCTGCAGCCTTTTTTCTTTGACCCGGTAGCCTGGACAGGCCAGATCGACGCGCTCATCGCGACTTTTAGCGCTGAAAATCTTGCCAACCTTCCCCGTTCCAGCAACCGCTCCTCGGTACCGGTCTTTATCGTCGGGATGCCCCGCTCCGGCACCAGCCTCATCGAGCAGATCCTCTCGCGCCACAGCGCAATCTTTGCCGCCGGGGAGCGCGGAGCCCTCTTCGAGCTGGCAGGTACGATCGATGGCTATCCGGCCCGCCTGGAGTCTCTGAAAACAGAACACCTGGACGCGCTGGCCGAGCCTTACCTCGCTCAGTTACAACAACTGGCTCCCGCAGCTTCCCGCATCACCGACAAACTGCCCCAGAACTACCTCCACCTCGGGCTGATTGCTCGTCTGTTTCCTGCCGCCCGCATCATCCACTGCCGCCGCGACCCCCTCGATACCTGTCTGTCGTGCTACTTCCAGAACTTCGCTGCCCGCCATCCTTATACCAGCCGCCTCGAACATCTGGGACAGTACTACCGCCAGTACGAGCGGCTGATGGCCCACTGGAGGGAAGTCTTAGCGTTACCGATGCTGGAGGTCTGGTACGAAGAGCTGGTTGCCCAGCAGGAGCGGGTGAGCCGCCGGTTGGTGGAGTTTCTGGAGCTGCAATGGGAGGAGGAGTGCTTGAGTTTCTGGCGCTCGGAGCGGCTGGTGAACACGGCGAGTTACGACCAGGTGCGGCGGCCCCTCTACGACCGCTCGGTGGGACGCGCCCGCCACTACCCTGCATTCGTCGAGAAGTTGAAACTTTGAATATAAGGAGGACAGAAGATGACTACGAAATTGAGTACTGAGCAGATCGAGGCGGCTCTGGCTGGGCTGGAGGGCTGGCAGGTGGTCGAAGCGGACGGCACCAGGGCGATCGAGCGCACTTACCGCTTTGCAGATTTTGCCCAGGCGATGGTCTTCGTCAATCAGGTGGCGCAGGAGGCCGAAGCTGCCGCTCACCATCCAGACATCCAGATTAGCTACAACCGCGTCAAACTCACCCTCACCACCCACGACGCGGGGGGGCTAACGACAAAGGACTTCGAGCTGGCCGCTGTGCTCCAGGGATCCGTAGCGTGATTTTTTGGGCCACAATGGGAAAAATACGGTCCCTTTGAATAAGGAGCGCGAATGTTTGTACTGGCAGCGATCGCGGTTCTGGGCGTGCTGATTGTCGTCCACGAACTCGGACACTTCCTGGCCGCCCGTCTGCAAGGTATACACGTCAACCGCTTCTCGATCGGCTTTGGGCCAGTGCTTTTGCGTTACCAGGGACCAAAGACCGAGTACGCCCTGCGGGCGCTGCCCCTGGGCGGTTACGTCGGCTTCCCCGACGACGACCCGGACAGCACCATTCCCCCCAACGATCCAGATCTGCTCAAAAATCGCCCCGTCCTCGACCGGGCGATCGTGATCAGCGCCGGGGTGATCGCCAACATCGTCTTTGCCTACTTGATCCTGGTGGCGCTGCCGCTGTTTGCCGGTATTCCCGAGGCCAGAGAACAGCCGGGCATTCTCGTGCAACAGGTCATGAACCAGACCAGTTCCGCCGCAAAAGCCGGAATCAAGGCGGGCGACGTCGTGCTCGCAGCCGACGGCCAGTCCCTTTCAGGCAACAGGGCCGGGGTTGAAAAGTTGCGCCAGATTATCCAGGGCCACCCCGGCAGGCCCGTTCGCTTTACCCTGCAGCGCGACAGGCAACAGCGCCAGGTAGAGATCACCCCCGACAGCGAAGGCAAAATTGGCGTAAGCCTCACCCCCAACCAGGCGATCGAGCGCCGTCCCGCCCGCGATATCGGCGAAGTTTTCCAGACCGGTTCTGAGAGTTTTGGCCGCGTCTTCAGCATGACCTTCGAGAGCTTCCAGATGCTCTTCAGCGGCAAGGCGGGCCTCGGAGAAGTAGCAGGGCCCGTGGGCATTGTCGCCATGACCGCCAACCTCGCCCAGAGCGACATCACCAACCTCTTCTTCGTCGCCGCCTTGATCTCAGTCAACCTGGCGATCATCAACATCCTGCCGCTGCCTGCCCTCGACGGCGGCCACCTCGCCTTTTTGTTCATCGAGGCGGTGCGCGGCGGCAAGCCCCTGCCCTCCAATATTCAAGAAAAGGTGATGCAGACGGGCCTGGTCGTGCTCCTGGGGCTGGCGCTGTTGCTGATTTTTAAGGATTCGCTGACCTTGCTGCGCAACGGCGGCTCGATGCTGCCCTAGCGGACCGCACCGGCGGCGGCAACCACCCGGCTCGTCTCCCCCGGCGAATGATGCCGCAGCAACAGTCCCCGGCCTTCGAGATTCAGTAGCTGCAGGCCGCGCTCCGTCGAGGCCAGGGGCTGTTTCCAGTGGACGTGGCCGCTCATCACCAGCGGCTTGCTGCTGCGCTCCATCGCCCGCCGTATGGCCTCGTGACCGGCCAGGTTCCAGGGCGGCGCGTCCGGTCCCTGGTGCAGCAGCAGCAGGTCCGGATCGGCTTTGAGCAGGCGCTTGAGTGCCCGGATAAAATCTTTTTCGCGGCGGCGCTGCTGCTTTTGGGGATCGCCAATAATGCCACCCAGACCAGCGATCTTGAGGCCACCCAGATCGACCACCTCGCCGTCGAGCAGGTGAATGCCCGGTTCGCTGGCAAAAGCGGCCCGCTCGCTGGGCGCACCAAAATCGTCGTGGTTGCCCGCTACCCCCGCTACCCAGCGAAAGCGGCGGGCAAAGGCCCGCCAGACCTCGCGCACATCGCCGATGCCGCCGCGCCGGTCCAGTTCTGGCCGCACCCACAGATCGCCGCAGAGCAACACCCCGATCTGTGCGGGATCGGGTAGATCGCTGCCGGCAGCGAGCCGGGCCAGTTCCCCCGCAATTGCCTCGCCCAACAGTCGGGGAGTCTGACTGCCGGAACGCGAAAATACTCCCTGCAGGTCCGAGCAGGCGAAGATCGCCGCACATCCTGCCGGTAAAACATCGACCGTGGCGTGGGAAATTAAAAAAGCGCGGCGGCGCACCGCTCCATCGGCGGCCACAGCGCGGTAAGGAATGGCATGAAAAGGCTGCGCATGGATCGTCTGGATACGCATGGCGGCACAGAAAGCGACCGCGCACAGTCTAGCACTACCGGTAGCGTTTTAACCCGGAGGCTCGTGCCTACGAAACGCCCTGGGTGGCAAGAATGGCCTGGGGCGGCCTGGAGTGGGGCCAGGCGAAGGCGTGGCGGAAGCTCGCTTCCTGACAGGCTTTGAGTTGCCTGAAGTCGATGACGTCGTTGGTGAGCAGGTTCTCGTACTCGAAGGGCAGGCGGACATCGTGCAGTCCGGCGTTGTCGGTGCAGATGGCAATATCGACGCCGGCCTCGAAGCAGCGCTCGAAGACGGGGCGCAACTGGGCGATGTCGCTCAGGGTGCCGGTCTTGATATAGGTAGTCGGACAGACTTCGAGGCACTGCTGGCGGGCGGCCAGTTGCGGTAGCAGTTCAGGATAAAGGAGCGGTATCTGGATGCCGTGGCCGATCCGGCAGACGTAGGGCAGCATCTGGGGGTAGATGCCGTCTCTGGTCTCAAACAGGTGGGCGGTGGTCTTGAGGCCGCAGGCGAGGGCGTACTTATATAGATCGATAAACGTATCGAGGCGGGCAGCGTAGCGGGCGTCGCCGCCAGCCACGTCGATGCCGCAGACGTACTCGGGCAGACTCGCCGCCAGCTCGACGATGGCGCGGTTGACCCTGTCGCTCAGGCGGCTGTGCAGGCAGAGGATCTGGCTGGTGACGATCGGGTACTCCGCCGATCGCGAGGCGTCGCCGATCGTGCGGACGACCTCGGCCATCTGGGCGATGCGGTCCTCTTCGCTCAGATGCCTGTCGGTGCGCAGGTAGGGCGTGTAGCGAATTTCGAGGTAGGCCAGGTTCTCGAAGATATACGCGCCTCGAATCAGGCGGGTGACGAAGTAGGGCAGGGCGTCGAGGGTCTGGACGTGCTCGACGAGGGTGTGCAGTTCGAGATATTCTTCGAGGCTGCGGCGGGGACGGGTAAAGAACGCTTCAAAGTCCTTGTACTCGGGATACTGTTCGGCGAGCGGGTGATCCTGGCGCACCAGGTAGCGCCAGAGGATCCGGGGAACCACCGACCCGCCAAGGTGTCGATGGAGTTCTGCGTGCAACGACATAGGTTCCTGCGGGGAGGTAAATTTTTCCCATTATCACCCATTGCCTCCACCGCTGTTGCACGGGCAGGCACCGTTTTTAATAACCAAAGCACAAGTTCTAGCTGCCGCCTCTAAACACCTGCCAGAACATCAGGCAGCCAATCACGACAAAACCCGTCGCCGCTCCCAGTTGCAGGTACTGGGGCGGAATCATCTTGCTCAGCCACTCCCCGGCCAGCACGCCCAGCAGGCTCGCGAGCACCAGAGCGAGGGAGGAGCCGAGAAACACCGCCCAGGGTGAGCCGGATTTGGCAGTCATCAAAAACGTCGCCAGTTGCGTCTTGTCGCCCAACTCCGCCAGAAAGATCGCCCCAAAGGTGACGCCGACCAGTTTCCAATCCATCGCGCGACTGTCGCACCGTTGCAAAGCTTCACTGTCACGATAGCAGGTTTGTCCAGGGTGGCAGGCCCACACCCCGGCTCAGGGTCGGATAGACTATCCCTATCAAGTCGGGCACCCCAGGCATCTACGGGGCGTCTGCAGAAAGAACCGTCACGGATATCGTTCTCCACATGACCCAAAACACGATGCAAAGTTTCTTCCGCAGGAGCGCACCGCTCACCGGGCTTTTGATCTTTTGTGCTGCCACCGCCGTCATCGCTGCTCCCAGGCAGCCGCTGCAGGTGCGCGCAGAGTACAACAGCAAGCTCGAAGATTCGCCCAAGGCGATCGTCGATGAAGTGTGGCAGACGGTCGATCGCGAGTTCGTCGATCCGACGTTTAACAAACAGAACTGGCTGGAAGCGCGTTCCCAGCTGCTCAACCGCGATTACAAGAACAAAGAAGAAGCTTATGCAGCGATTCGCACCTCGCTGAAGATTCTGGGCGATCCGTACACGCGCTTTCTCGATCCGCGCGAATTTCAGGCACTGCGCGATCAGACCAGCGGAGAGCTGGTCGGCGTCGGCATTCAGCTGGGTCTGTCGCCTGTCAACAAACAGCCGATGGTTCTGCGTACCCTCGAAGATAGCCCTGCCAGCCGCTCAGGCATCCAGGCCAAAGACGAACTGGTGGCTGTAGACGGCAAGCCGACCGCCAAGCTCGAACTGGCCGATGTCTCGCGGATGATCCGGGGCGATCGGGACACCCAGGTGACGCTATCGGTGCTGCGGGACGGGCAAAAGCTCAACTTCACGATCACCCGCGCTCCGATCGAGCTAAAGGTCGTCACCAGCAGCCTCAAAGAAGAAAATGGCCGCAAGGTGGGCTATATCCGCCTGCAGGAATTTTCTGAAAAAGCTCCCGGTGAGATGCGCAAGGCGATCAGCGATCTGAGCGACAAGGGTGCCCAGGGTCTGGTGCTCGACCTGCGGGGCAACCCCGGTGGCCTCTTAGATGCGGCGGCCAACATCGCCGATCTGCTGCTCGCTCGCGGCACGATCGTCTCGACGGTCGATCGGGCCGGTACCCAGGACAAGTTGCTCTCCGACCAGCATCCGATCACCGCCCTGCCGCTGGTGGTGCTGGTCGATCAAAATTCTGCTTCCGCGAGCGAGATCCTGGCGGGTGCCTTAAAAGACAACCGCCGCGCCACCCTGGTCGGCACCAAGACCTTCGGTAAGGGCGTGATCCAGCAGGTCAACTCCCTCTCCGACGGCTCGGGCGTAAACGTCACCATCGCCCACTACCTCACCCCAGCCGGCAACGACATCCACAAGAAGGGCATCGTCCCGGATGTGCTCTCGATGTTTCCCGAAGAAGCGCGCAAGAACCCGGTAGATCCGGCCTCCAGCGGCGATGTGCAGTATCAAAAGGCCATAACGGTGCTTGCCAGGGTGATCGATGGCAAGCCGGCGGTCGAGACAGCGAGCAAATAAGCGGCGAGAATAAAGGTGGCCTGCAGGATGCGTTTGCCATGTCAAACAACCGCAATTTCACCGAGGAAGCCTACGTTCTCGGCAACCAGCTCGTAGACAAGGTCAAAGAAGTAATCGAGGAGGGAAATGTCCGGCGCATCTTGATTCAAGATCAGCAGGGCAAGACGCTCCTCGAAGTACCCCTCAACCTCGGTGTCGCCGCCGGAGCGGGGCTGGTCTTCTTTGCGCCGCTGCTGGCGGGAGTGGGGGCGATCGCCGCCGTCGTCAGTCGTGCCCGCCTGGTGATCGAGCGCTACGAAGACCCGGCAGCCAAGCCGCCCAAGAGCAACGAGCCCCAGCCGATCGAGATCGAAGACGACGAATAGACCCCAATTCAGGCTAGAAAAATTTACATTTTCGATCGCTCCTGCCGGGTCTGGACGTGCGATACTGCCGTTTGGCTCAAAAACAAGGGAGCGCCCATGAAAAAGATCTGGAGCCTGGTGAGTGGTCTGTTGCTCATAGCGACGCCCTGCTACGCCCAGGCGGTGGTGATGGTGGCCGGTGGCGGCTCAGAAGGTGACATCGGAGACACCACAAGCTGGTCCTACCGCCTGTATCCACATCTTCTCGACGGGGGCGACGTAAACGGTGACGGGCGGATCACCGTCGCCGTCCTCGCCAACTCGCCCCAGAGCAGCTTCATTCCCCAGTACTTCAAGTGGCTGGGAGCGGACGACGCCTTCAACGTGATCATCGCCTCCCGCGATCAGGCCAACAACGCCGGCACGGTCGATGCGGTGCGCGGCGTCGATGCCATCTTTATCAAAGGCGGCGATCAGGGCGTCTACTACGACCTGTGGAACGGCACCCGTTTAGAAGACAACATCCGCTACGTCGTCCAGACCCTCAATGGCGGCATCGGCGGCACCAGCGCCGGGGCGATGAGCCAGTCGCAGTATGCCTTTGCCGGTGGCAAGGATCTGATCTCGCTCGACATTCTCACCAACGCCCAGACTCCCTACCTCAACGACACCGACGGCGGCAGCGGCATCCACAACGACTTTCTGGGCTTTGTCACCGGCAGCGTGATCGACTCGCACTTTAACGACCGGGGCCGCCTTGCCCGCCTGTTGGGGATCATGGCCAAAGCCCAGAGCGACTACCAGCTTTCTACCCTCTTAGGCATCGGCCTGGGTGACCAGACGGGACTGGCGATCCACGGCAATAGCGCCCAGGTAATCGGCGTAGGCTCCGTCACCTTTGCCCAACCCACGCCTCAAACCGTCGTTCACCGGCCCGCCGGAGCGCCCCTTTACCTCACCAACATCCGGGCCGACGTGCTCACCGAGGGCTGGTCCTTCGATCTCACCAGCCGCGTTGTCACGAACCGTCCCGCCGACGCCCTGCCAGTGAGCTACGCGGGCGACAGCGCCGCCAACAAAAACGCCCTCACGATCGACGGCAGCAAAAAGCCCCAGGAGCGCTCCTACGCCCTCAAGGCGAGCTACTACCCCCAGGGCTATTCCCTTACGCCAACGCCTTCCAGCACCGACATCCTCAACAGCATTGGCCTCAACGACAGCCAGAACTCCAACAATCGCGGCTATATCCAGGAGACAATCCTGCGCGCCCTCTACGACCACCCCGACTACAGCGGTATCCTGCTCTCAGTGGGTGGCAAGATTACCCGCGCCCAAAATAGCCCCGATCTCTTGAGCTTCGGTCCCGGTTCCGGCGGTCCCGAATCGGCAGCCGTCATCTTCGACGGCGAACAGGTGTCAGCCAAAAGCCTTTCTCCCTACGTTTCCACCTCCGACTCCGGCAACGGCTCGCTGCACTCCGCCGCCCTCGAAAACCTGCGCGTCCACGTCCTGGGGCAGACCAGCATCTGGGGCACCAAGTACGACTCCCGCGATCACGATTTGCAATAGCCTCCCCGTGAAAACTTGGTCGGACTATCATCTACCCATAGTCAGAGTAAGTAGATGAAGCTAAATAAGCGTCAGGCTTTGGGTTGGAGTGTTGAAAGCAGGTTTTTGAGTACTTCTAAAACCGTCCCCCACCTCCCCATACCCCCCTGCCCCCCTCTCCCCTCCTTCCCCCGCCGGGGAAGGAGAGGAGAAGGGGGTTCACTGTAACTGGGCTCTCTAGCAGCTTAGTGAAGGGGTCTCAAATTTACCTTGCTTTTCTCATAAAAGAATGAGTCGATGAGCATCCTGGCAAGTAGCCAAAGGTAATTAAACGTTAGATCAAAGCAGTCATGAGTCCCTTGAAGCAGAGGAAAAATAAGACGAGTCTGAAACTGACTTCACCTGGCCACTCTGCAGCCCAGTTACAGTGAACCCCCGCTCTCCTCCCCTGCCCCGGCGGGGCAGCCCCCCATTCGGGGGGCAGGGGGGGGGTGGAGGGGTGGGGGATATTTCTAAAAAGACAATCAAAGCAACAAAGAGAACGGTCAGCTCCAAAGAGTCTACTACCCATACTCCAGCCCAAAACCTTATGCTTATTTAGCTCTGTCTACTTAAAGGCTGCATTTGTAGAAGGTGACAGTGTTTTATATTCCAAAAAATAGTGAAAAATACAAGAGAGCAGCAAGAAAGCTGACGACAGCAATGATCCAGCCCAACGGACGCCAATTTCTCGCTTCCCTACGAGGATCGAACGCCGAAAACATTCCCAGAAAACCCAATCCGATTGCAGTAAATGCGAAGCTGGCACCATTCGGAGTGAGAGCGAGAGCACCGGACACGCCGAAGGAAAAAAGAGAGGTCGCTTGCAAAAGCCAACGAAAGCCAGAGCCATTTTCAGCAAACTTCTCCACGTTGTTCTTTGCCAGAGTAATCGAAAGCCCTACGAACAAGATTCCGATCAGTACGCCCAGCAGAGCGATTTCAATTCTAAGGCGTTCGTTCAGCAAGAACCAGGTACCAACAAAGCCCGCTGTATAAGCAAAACCAATAATTAGAAATCGAGCAAGCAGAGTAGCCGGAAATCGATCGAGTAGAGAAGAAGGCTTCTGGTACAAGCTCGCTTGCGTGGGAAAAAGATTGAGTAAAACATCCAGCTGTGACTGACCGCCTTCGCAATAAAACTGTTCAACTGGCTGCCAGGTACGTGCGACTGGAAATCGAGCATCTAATTGCTTTCCAGGCAGTGGTTGACGCTCACGAAAGTAAAGCAAATATTCTATTCTGCCCTCGACTTCACGAAAACGGATCATCGGCTCAAAGCCGGGGTAGCGCTTCTCGACCTCGCGCCTCCATGCACGGATCTGTTCCTCGGACGGTACTTGCAAGGGAACCTCCTCGGATCACGGAAGAAGGTCAGGCAGCTTCCTTACTTGCCTCTGCCTGAACGGTGATCTGAGACTCGTAGAAGTGGGCAGCGGCGTTGCCGATCAAGTTGATAGCGGCGAGGTTGGTGCCACCGCCGACGACGGCACCGACGACCATCGGCACGCCCTTGAGGACAAGGCGCTCCGCTAGTTGTTTGCCGATGATTCGGGCGAGTTGTTCGAGGTTGACTCGGGCAATCTGGGTGGCGACGACGCGCTTGAGAGCCTGGGTACCGGCACCCGCCAGGCGATCGGCTCCGGTGCCGAGGGCAAGGACCAGGGCTGCTTCACCCTTGCGGTCGGGACTGTCGAGGTCGAGGCCGTGGGCGCAGGCGATCTCATAAATGAGTTCGATCTCAAGGACCAGGGTACCGACCACATCGGCGGCAATTGCAGGCAGGTTGATGCCGGGGGGCAGAAGGCCGCTTGCCACACCGATGCCACCGGCAAAGAAAGCTTTGCGGCTGATAAGCCGTGCTGAAAGTTGGGCCGGAGATTCGTCGGGATGCTCGCGCTGCAGCGCTTCGACCGTCTCGCGCACCTTGCGCAGATTCACCTGATCGAGCAGTTGGAGAAGCCAGTTTGCCCCGAGGGAGCGGCCTATCTGCTTCATCCAGTCGCTATCGCGGGCAGCCTGAAGGGAGTCACCCACCCAGGAACGGGTGGAGGCAACCCAGCCGGTGAGCCGGGGGAGAAACTGGGCGGCCTGCAGGTTCAGGTTCTCGCTGCTTGCGATCGAAGATTCGGACATGACGGTTATCACGTATCTTTGCTTCGATCTTATCGAGAGAGAAAGAAGCCCGCCTTAACCTGGGGATGGAAATTGTGCTGCCAGGGCTACACAGCGGCCCTACCGGCTGAGCGGGGGCATACATAATGGACGAAGTACATCGGCAGGACACCCATGCAGGACAGAGTTGTTCTCATCACAGGAGCAAGTGGGGGGATTGGATCGGCGGTGGCGCGGCGGCTTGCCCGCGAGGGCGCTTCACTCGTGCTGGCGGGGCGCACCCAGCAAAAGCTCGATGAACTGGCCGCCGAGTGCGAGGGAGCAGGTAGCCCAAAAGCGGTTGCAGTTGCCACCGATGTCACCCTCAAAGCCCAGGTAGAAGCGCTATTTGCCAGAGCCAGTGCCACCTTCGCTCAGATCGATGTCGTCCTCAACGCCGCCGGACTCGGCATTCTCAAGGCGATCCAGCACCTGAGCGAGGAAGACCTCGACCGGCAACTGGCAGTCAACCTCAAGGGCACCTTCCTCAGCTGTCAGGCAGCGGTGCCGATCATGAGTCAACAACCGGCGGGCGGGCACATCTTCAACATTCCGGGCATCCTTGGACAGTATCCGATGGCGACGGCGGCGGCCTACTGCGCCTCGAAGTACGCCGTGGTCGGTCTTACAAAGTCGATGGCCCTCGATCTCAAGCGCGCCAACGTCCGCTTCACCCTTCTGTATCTCGGCGGATTGAACACGCCTTTTTGGGACAACGCCGGGATGCGCGTCCAGCGCGACAAGATGCTCAGTGCCGAGACTGCCGCCGACGCCGTTGCCTTCGCCCTCGCTGTTCCCGCTCCCGGTGTGCCCAACGAGATTGTCATCCAGCCTGATAGCCACCAGTTTCTTTAGTACTCCGTATCTTTCAGGTAACGCTCATGACCGATTCCAGCCAGCTTCCGCGCCGAGTGACCGTCGAGCGCGACGAGTCGCCCCTCAGCACCGTTCAAAACCTGATCGAGCGCATTCGCCAGGTTCACGCCCTCGAACACGCGACGATCTGGGTGCTCTCCGAACAACTGCCGGAGGTGCAACTGAGCGGTTTTTCAACCGACCGGGGCTTTTTTATCTACGGCCCGCTCGATACGGGATTGCTCCTGCGCGCTTCCCACCAGGCGCTGGAGCGGATCAACCGGGGCGAAGAAAATCTGGCGATTCATCCGCGCTGCGGCACCAACCTCTCGGTCGGAATGCTGATTACGGCCACGGTTGGACTCGGAGCGAGTTTGCTGTTGCCGCGCAAGCCCCTGCCGCAACTGCTCGCGATCGGCGCGGCGGCAGCGACGGCTTCCCAACTGGCGACGGGTGTCGGAGCCCTCGCCCAGCGCCACCTCACCACTTCGATTCCCCGCAACCTCGAGATCGTCAACGCCCGTACCCTGAGCGACTGGGCCGGTCGCCACAGCCACTTCGTCGAGACCCGCTACGTCGGCTAGCCGACTGCCCTCCCGAACAGCGCCTGCTGCCCAATCTAGGATCCAGACAAAGTTAGGATAGAAAGGCGAGCAGTACCGGTGGGGCCAGATTGGGCCGGGCTGGAGGATAGAAGTTGGCGCTTACGATCTTGCATTACATTTTGCCGCCCATCGTTGGCGCTGCAATTGGCTTTACCTCCGACACCCTCGCGATAAAGATGCTCTTTCGGCCTTATAAGCCGAAGTATATTTTTGGCCGCAAGATTCCGCTGACGCCGGGGCTTTTTCCAAAGGGGCAGGAGCGCTTTGCCCGCAAGGTGGCCCAGATGCTCACCGACAAGCTGCTCACCCCCGAGGAGGTGCAGCGCATCGCCCAGCGCCTGCTCACCCCGGAGCGGCTCGAAGAAGGGGTGCGCTTTGCCCTGCTCTACGCCCTGGGCGAATACAGCGATGGCCGCAAGCGGGCGCGGCTCGCGGTGGCACTGGGCAACGTGCTCAAAGAGGTCTTCAGCGAATCGCTGCCGCGCTGGATCGACACCCTCAGCCGCTCGCCGGCTTCTACCCGCCTTTTTGAGCAACTATTCGATCAGGTGGCCCTGTCGCTGCGGATCAACGAAGAACAGGCCGCCCGGCTCGCCCTCTGGATCGAGCAGAACGTCTTTACCCCCGATCGCCTGCGCCTGGCCCTTGTCAACCTGCTCACCAACCAGACGATCGACGCCCTCGACAAGGAGGCGCGCGAGCGCAGCCAGGGCGGACTGTGGATCGTCGCAAACGTCGTTGGCATCAAAGGACCGCTCTCGCGCTTCAAGGCGTTTTTAGTCGAGCAGCCCCAGGCCGCCGACGAGTTGCTCACCCGCTTTCTGGCCGAAGCTGGGGTGCGCGGGCGACTTACCGGAGCACTGACGGGCCTCAGCGTCCAGACGCTTTCGCTCGCTACCGTTCAGGATCTGAGACGTCAGTTCGTCGAGAGTTTGACCAGTGGCCTCAGCGCCCAGGGACCGCTGCTCAGCCAGCGGCTGGGCGAATCGATCGACTGGAACCGCTCCGCTGCCGAAGTGCTCGATCGAATCGTCACCTCCGAGAAGACCCTCGTCTGGATCGACAAGCTGGCTGAGGGCAGCAGCCGGATGCTCGATCGCTACTTGAGCCGCGAACTGGAACCGCTGGTGATGAAATTTTTGCCTGCCCTCGGCCTGGAGCAGATGGTGATCACAAAGATCTGCAATACCTCCGCCCAGGAGCTGGAGGCGGCGATCCAGCAGGTGGCCAAAAACGAGTTGAAGGCCATCCCCTACGTCGGCATGTTTCTGGGCTTTTGCGTCGGCATGTTCGAGGTGTTTCTCATCACCTTCGTCATTCCCATCGGCTGAGCTGCATGGACTCGTGCATATTTTGCGAGAACACTGCCTAAGCTTTTTATAGAGCGATTTTCATCAGGGTTTTCTATCAGCCCAGGTCATTCTGGGCTCATCTCAGTCTGTCTATTCGCTGCTTATTTTTGGCAGTGAAGCTGGCCGATCGGTGGTTGTTTGACTGCCGATTCAGACTGCTATGGCCCGATGCGTGAAAAGCGGCTCGTTCCCCATTCAGGTGACCAACATGCTCGTTTCAACCTTTGAAATCCTGCTCAAGCCCCAGTTTCCGAAGAAGCTTCCCCCCGTCATTCCTCCTGCTCCTACCGGTGTCGAAGCCCTCAGCCGGACGGTAATCCAGGCGTATTTTCTGACGATCGCCAACGTCAACTTCTTCGATGTCACCGTCTCGCTGGTCTTTACGATCCGCTTCCCGGTCGATACGCCGCCGACGGAAGAACCCACCTCGTTCAAGGACTTCATCGATGCGATCGATATTACCGGAGTGAATCTCACCAACACCCAACTGATTCCTGAAGCAGTGCCCGCCAACAACAAAGCCCGCCTCACCTTCACGATCCCGGCGAACACGACCAGCCAGCTCATCTTACAGCCCGATTTCATCACCAGGCCCGAACGGCTGAAGTCGGCCAATTTCGAGGCTCGCGGCTACGTCGAGATTTTCCTCTCTTCGCTTTCTGGTTCCAATACGGCGACGCTGCTGCTCACCCCCGAACAGCGCGGCACCTTCTTCAAAGATCTCGATGCAAAGCTGGAGGCGAATATCGGCCTCGATCAAATTGCCTACGGTCTGCCGATCAGCAACGGCGGCGTCTTCAACCTGGACAACCTGTAGGTATCTGAACCCCTCACCCCCTGCCCCCTCTCCCAGATGGGGAGAGGGGTGAGGAGGGCAAGTTCAAAACCGACCTGCCACCCAATCCCCCCAAATCGTCATGCGCAAACTATTTGAACCGATCGCCCATAGCTGGATTGCCCGCCATCCCGAACCGCTCGGGGTGATCGAATTTATCGGCGGTGCCCTCTTTGGCACCCTGCCCTGGCTGAATTACGACGCTTTTTTGCAGAGCATCTACGATGCAGGCTACACGGTGATCGCCGTGCCTTTTCGATTCGGCTTCGATCACGAGGCGATTGCGAAGATTTTACTTGACGAGCGCACCAGCATCCGCGCCCTGCTCGATTACCCGGCGGATCTGCCCCACATCTGGGTGGGCCACAGTCTCGGCTGCAAGTACATTATTTTGCTCGAAGCCCACGGCCAGATCTACAACCAGCCCTCGCTGTTGATTGCACCGGATATCGCCGACACCCGCAACGCCGTCCCGGTGCCCATCCCCGGCCTGGTCGAATTTCTCGATGCCCACGGGCTCGGTGCCATTCCTACCCGCGCCCAGACCCAGCAGCTGGTGCGCGAGAGTGCCCTGTTCAACCTGACAGGATTGATCTCGTTTGCCAGTGACGATATCGCCGGAAACCAGGCCGGTCTGCCTCCCGAGAGCGATGTGGGCTGGTTTGTTTCTACCCTCGCCGATCGCAGGTTGCTCAAGGCGGAACTGCCGGGCCGCCACAACGACATCATCGGCGTGAGCATGGGTGAGGACGTCTTTGACCTCGATCCCCACGATGGGCTGGTGCAACGCGGGCCGCGCGCCCTCGAATTGCTCGCGGTCGAGCTGCTGGAGAAGTTGCGCGGCAAGGCGGAGAAGCTGGTCTAGCTCAAGGCGGCGAGCGCACCCAAAAGTTCTTCGTCCTCGCGCTTGAAGATCGGGATCGATTCGACGTGCTTGTAGCGGACGATCCCCTGCTTATCGACGATAAAGTAGGCCCGCGCCACCCCGAGAAAGCCGCTCACGCCGTAGAGGGCGGCGACGCGCTTGTCGCTGTCGCTTAGAAGCGGAAACTGGGCTCCAAGCGAAGCGGCGAATTTATTCTTGTTATCGACCGAGCCGGTACTGATGCCCAGGATCACCGTGTCCTTGTTGTCGAACTTCGACCAGTCCTCGACGAAGCAGGTGAGTTCTTTGGTGCAGACAGGAGTAAAGTCTCCCGGATAAAAGGCGAGCAGGACGTTTTTTTGCCCCCGGTACTGCGAGAGGGCCACCGTTCCCTGCGAACCGTCGAGGCTAAAGTCCGGAGCCTGCTGACCGACTTCGACGCTCATCCTTTTCTCCCAACGCTGATTCCAGGATAACTGGCAGGGCAGCGCGCAGGCCCGCCCCACAGCGGCGGTGCTTGATAAGCTCTCCCGCATCTTCGAGTTGAAAGTTCGTCAGGGTGCGGTCGCCGCCGCCCTGGTCGTTGACCAGATCGCCGAACTGGGCAATCCGAATGTCGTAGCTACCCAGGCCGACGCCCCGCTGGGGACCGGTGACGATGTACAGCGACTGGCCCGCGAAGAGCACGTTGCTCGGCTGGTCCGATAGATCGAGGCCGAGGGCGCGGCCCATCTGGAACATCGTCTGCTGGAGCACCTGCTCGGGGTGCCACCACTGAAAGTTCCCCTGCAACAGCCCCGGTTTGAAGCGCTTGAGGGGCACGCGCACGATCATCCGGCCCGTCTGCTCGTCGATAAAGTAGCCGCTGTAATCCGGATAGTCCTGGTAAGCCTCGATGCGCACGTCGGCTTCCTCGGGCCTGCTGGTGAGGATAAAAGGCTCCATGACGCTGCCTTTATGAAAGCTGCTGATGGCGGCGTTCCACTTGGTCACCCCCAGGTGCATCGCCCGAATCGCCACCTCCGGCACCGCTTCGCTGCTGTCCTCCATCTGGTCTGAAACATAGACTTTGAGCGGAAAGCAGGCGGGAATGCGGGCGTTGGCGCGGGCGCGCAGACTGAATTCGACCGCCCCGGCA
Source organism: Gloeobacter kilaueensis JS1 (assembly GCF_000484535.1). Classification (NCBI taxonomy): domain Bacteria; kingdom Bacillati; phylum Cyanobacteriota; class Cyanophyceae; order Gloeobacterales; family Gloeobacteraceae; genus Gloeobacter; species Gloeobacter kilaueensis. The sequence continues at coordinate 872,848 of NC_022600.1, forward strand.
GCGATCGGTAGCTGCAGATTGGCAAGGGCCGCCTGGGCGCTCTGGCGCACCGCCGACTGTTGCTCGGATGGTGGGCCATCCACCTCCATTTCGATCCCGCTTAGATGACCATCGGGCTGTACCTGGGCGCGCACATGCACGAGGGCGTCGCTCTTCAAGCTGGGCAGCTTCCACTTTTGAGCGAACGCCTGGCGGGCTGTCAGGGGCCGCTCGATGTCGCTGCTCAGGCGCAGATCGCCCGTCACCGGTGCTTCGGCTGCCAGCAACGGTCTGGAGATCAAGGCGACGAGCGCGCAGCAAAAAAAGAATCGACCGTCCATGGCAGTACTGTATCAATTACAGAAAAGTCCGTGCTGGACATTTAGAAATCGACAAAGACTTCCGGGACGAAGCTGCCGTGCAGGCCGTAGGGAACGTGGTGCGGCAGCAGGAGGCGGGCGATGCGATCGAGACTGCGGGCGTCGAGGATGACAATATCCGACGCCTGACGCTGGGCATCGTAGACGATCGCGATCACCCAGCCGTCGTCTTCGCTGTTACTTTCGGGGCGCGGCACAAAGACCGGCTCGCTGATAAAGCCCTCGGGGGCAAAGTTCGCAAAGATCGCCTCGCCCGCCTGGATGTCGAATTTGCCGATCGCCTGGAGTGGTCCGTTGCGATCGGCGCTCGCCGTTGCCCCCAGGTAGACGAAGCGGTAGGAGCGGCCCATGCGGTCGGGGTGGATCTGGGGAAATTCGACGGCGCGACGGAGCAAGGGCCGGGTGCGCACCTCACCTGTAGCCACGTCGATCTCGCTGCGCCAGAGCCAGCCTTGAGGGACGCGATCGAAGTCGATCTGCCGGAAGTCGCCGTTGCCGAGGGTTGTCAGGTACTCCTCGTAGCGGACGCTGTCGAGGACGATCGTGCCCTCCTGCTCGAAGGCGTTGACGTGGTGAAAGGCAAAGAAAGGCTCGGTCTCGATCGTGCGCACCTGCCCGCCGCTTCGGGGAATGAGCAGCATCCGTCCCGGCTGGTCGGCGGCGAGGCGCAGGCACTCGCCCGCCGCCTTCATGCCAAAGACGAAGGGCAGCGGATCGAGGGCGAGGGGACTCTGAAAAAAGATCCAGTAATTGTCGCTGAAGGCAAAGTCGTGCAGGAAGGCAAAGCCCGGCAGGGTGTAGGTGGCCTCGACCTGCACCTGGCCGGAGGGGGTGAGCCGGTAAAGCGCCAGATCGCTCACCAGCCCGGCGCGCACCCCAAAAGCGAGCAAGTCGCCTGTCTGGGGCTCCAGGCGCGGATGGGCAGTAAAGGGTTTGCCGCCCGCCAGCACGCCCCCCAGATCGTCCGTACCAAAGGTTTCGAGGCTTGCCGGATCGAGGCGATGGGGCGGGGCGGCTTCCCAGAGGGCGAATAGCCGCCCGTTCCAGTAGATGACGTTGGTGTTGGCGACGTTTTTGAAAGAAAAGTCAAAAGCGTTGAGCCAGAAACCACCGGGCCTGAGCGTGCCAAAGACGTTCTTGAGCAGGATGCGCCCGGCCTGGGATTCTTTGATGAAACCCTCGGTGCGCACGTAGCGGTTCTGAAAGTGCGCCCGCCCCGCTTTGAAGCTCACCGCCGCGATCATCCCGTCGCCGTCGAAGGGATGGCCGTAGGCGACACCGCCCCGGTCGAAGCGCCCCGGCCCATTGCGAAAAAGGGTTCCCGTCAGCTCCGGCGGGATGGTGCCCTCGATGTCGGTGATCCCGTAGGCGTGCTCGGCTTCGAGGGTGCGGTAGCCCGTCGCCCAGCCGGACTGCAAAAAGGACGACGGTGAAACGGAACTCTGGGAGCGCGAGGAGGCAGACATCGTGACTTAGATAAACTCGACAGCGCTCCCAAATCTTAACAAACGGTTCTAGCCTTCGCGGAAGACCAGATTTTCCGGCGGTTCGTCCAGCTGTAACTGCTGGCCTGAGACGGTGATCAAACTGTCGAAGTGGGTAAAGCGCCCCTCCGGCAACACCGTCACCTCGTCCGCCTGGGCTTCGAGAAAGCTTTTGAACCCTTCGAGGCCCGGCTCGCCATTGTTGAGTTCGATATATTCGACCAGACGGCGAAAGAGCTTGGGCAGAATTACAACCTCGTCGGTGATCGTCGCCAGGCTGTCGAGGCTGAACCCGGAATTGGTCCGGTCGGAGGGCCAGAGCCCCAATCCGTCGTTGCGGGCGGCCTGGGCGGCCTGGGTCAGTTCCCGGCGCAGATCGGCGTAGAGCTTGGAGTAAAAGGTCGGATAGACCAATCCAGCGGCGAGGAGCTGGTAGTTGGCACTCTCGCCCAGGAGATTGGTGTCAAGAAAAACACCGTCGCCGTCCTGCTCGTCGCTCTCGCCTGCAAAGGCAAAGGCTACGGCCCGGCCATACTTGTCGGCAAAGCGAGAAAGAATATAGCCGCGCACGCTCTCGGGGGTGGCCGAAGCGATCGTCTCGTCGCTGCTGCGGCTGAACTCGGTGAAGCCGAGAGACTTGAGCAGAGCGTCGGAAGCCGCCTCGGCGTACTGGAGAGGCTGGCGCTCTTCACCCCCCCGACTGACGGGTGGCCGGTAGTGGGTCTCCAGCGCATCGATCGCATCGAGCCGCAGCTGGGCACCGCCGCTGCGGTTGCGCTTGACCCGGCCCAGCTTATCCCACAGATCTGGATTGTCCGGGTAGAACTTGATCGAGTCGCCGTCGGGCCGTGCGCCGACGATCCGGTACTCGCCCTTGATCAAAAAAAGTGGCATCGGCAAAACTCCAGCGTGTTCGTTCCCTGCTTTGGCAGCCAGGGGAGAGCCATTTACCTATAGCAGGGCTTTGCGGTTTTATGCGGTCGCCTGCCATGCATCGGGCCGTTCACTTTTGCTGGTTGACGGCGCGGGGCAGGCGCTTTTCGAGGACAACGAGCGGCAGGCAGTTAAGAAGCGCGATCGCGGCCAGCCCCGGCCACAGCCAGTCGCTGAGCGGCCTTCCCAGATCGAGAATGCGCCCGCCCAGGGCTGGCCCGACAATGTAGCCCACCGCCCAGCACTGGGAGTTGATCGATAGATACGCGCCGCGCAGATCCTCGGGGGCAAGGGCCGCGACCAGAGCCGAGGCTGCCGGGTGCATGAAGGCGAGGGCCACCGCCGCCGCCAGCAGCGCGGCGATGCCGGTGAATCCCGCTAGAGCCGGATTTTCTACCAGATAAAGAAGCACCAGCGCCACCGCCCAGAAAACTGCACTCACAGCCAGGGAGCGCGTCCGCCGCCAGCTGCTGCTGAGGCGGGCGACCGGAAACTGGATGAGCCCCAATAGCGCGACGTGGGCGATAAAACCCACTCCCAGTACCTTCTGCTCCAGCCCACCAAAGTCGCGCAGGTAGACGGGCACGGTGCTCTCCAGTTGCGCGGTGAGGGAGGTGAAGACCAGATTGATCGCCGCGTACAGCAGCAGGTTACTGTCGCGAAAGGCAACGCTGTAACCGCCCAGGAGGGACGCTCTTGGATCAGAAGCGGGCCGGGTTTCTTTGATCGCCCGCAGCGCCACCAGCCAGAAACCCAAAAAGGCGAGGGCGTCGAGCCAGAAGAGCAGGCGGTAATTGCCCGTAAGGGCGATGAGCCCCTGGCCCACGACCACACCCAGCCCGAGGCCCAGACTGTCACCGGCGCGGGTGAGGCCGTAGGCTTCGGCGCGCTGAGCACCCGTAGTCAGATCAGCGACCGCCGCCTCGTTCGCCGGCCAGTACAGCCCGAAGCCCCAGCCGACGATCGCGTAGGCGCTCGCGTAGAGCACAAAGTCGTGGGTGATTGCGAATAGAGCATACCCGGCGCTGAGGGTAGCGAGCGCCACCAGCAACGTCCGCCGCCGGCCCCAGTCGGGCCGGTCGCTCAGCACACCGCCCACGAGGCGGCCCACGATGCCGCTCGCTCCGGAGGCGGCGATGCCCAGACCGAGCTGGGTATAGCTCAGTCCCAACTCACGGGTAAAGAAAATCGAGGCGTAAAAAAGAACGAACCCCAGCCCGAGGGAGGCGAGCAACCGGCCACCGAATAAAATCCAGATCGCCGCCGGTAGCTCTGGTAAAAAATCAGGGCGTGCTGCTGCGGGCCGTTTCATCGTCGCCCGTGGGTTCCGGCAGTCGTTCGAGGGCGGCCTGGATCCGGGGGGTCTGGAGCACCAGGGCGGCATCGGCCAATAGCTTGCTGCCCCAGAGATTTTCTTTGAGGTAGTCGAGCTTGCTGTAGCGCTTGTCAAGACCGAGGGCTTCCTCGCTCAGCGCCAGTCCTTTGTCGCGCTCGCCGTGGCTGAATAGAGCAATGCCCAAAGCAAGCTTCGGTTCGGCGGCCTTGGCGTTGATCGTGACGGCCTGCTGCCACTGGGCCTTGGCCTCATCGATGCGGCCCTGCTCGTAGCGGATAAGACCGACGTTGTTGATCGCCTCCCAAAAATCACTCTTGATCGCTACGGCTTTTTGAAAGGCGGCGAGGGCGTCGTCCTGGCGATCGAGCAGAACGTAGTCGTTGCCCAGGTTGAAGTACTCGTCGGCATTTTTAGGATCGATCTTGAGGCCGCGCTCGATCGCCTGGGCCGCCTGGGAGTAGTTTTTGAGGCGGCTGTAGGCGAGGCCAAGGTTGAACTGAAAGCGCGCCGTATCCGGAGACAGCTCGCTCGCCCGCTTCAATTGAACAAGCGCCTCCTCGGGCTTGTTGTTCTGCAGGAGAATGCCGCCTAAAACCGTGCGCGTCTGGGCACTGTTGGCGTAGAGCTGCACAGCCAGCTGGGCCATCGACTCCGCCTCGTCGAGCCGCGAGACCTGCACCAGCCGGATGGCATCTTCGGCCAGTTGCAGTGCCCGCTTCTGCACCTGCTCGGGGGCGAGGGTCGGTACCGTCACCAGGGGGGCCTGGGCCCGCACCGCAGGCGCGACCAGCACGCTTCCAACTAGAACCAGAGCCAAGAAACGGTTGCCCATGTCGATGTATAGTGCCCAAGAAGATCCTTTCCAGTGTAACGGCTTCCCCCGGCTGGACCGTGCCACAATGGCAGCACCGACGCACCCCTGATAGAGACGACGATGACCGAGCAGGAGATTCGCGCAGGTGTCGAGAAGGTCCGCCTCGAACGGGCCAACCTGCTGCAACTGTTAGAAAGACCGGACCTGAGCACCGACACCCGCCAGGATGTCAACCAGGCGCTCGAAGAGATCGATGAACTGCTGCTCGAATTTGAGCGCACCTTCCCGGCTGGCTAGGGTGCCATGCTGAGTGGCCGCCGCATCCTGGTGGGTGTGACCGGCGGCATCGCCGCCTACAAAGTCTGTGAAGTGGTCTCAACCCTCGCCCAGGCGGGTGCCCAGGTGCGGGTCGTCCTCACCGATGCGGCCCAGCGCTTTGTCAGCGCTTTGAGCTTTGCCACCCTGGCGCGCGCCCGCGCCTACACCGACGCCGATTTCTGGTCCGCCGAACACAGTTCGCCCCTGCACATCGAACTGGGGCAGTGGGCGGAGGCGATCTTGCTCGCTCCCCTGAGCGCCAATACCCTCGCCAGGCTCAGCCTTGGTCTGGCGGACAATCTGCTCACCAACGTCGTGCTGGCCTCCGAGGCACCGATCTTGCTGGCCCCGGCGATGAACACGCAGATGTGGGAGCAGCCGGTGGTGGCCGGTCACTGGCAACAGTTGAGCGGTTTGCCCCGCTACCACACCAGCGGCCCCGGCTGCGGGCGGCTCGCCTGCGATGCGGTCGGGGCAGGCCGGATGAGCGAACCGTCCGTCATCGTCGATCACCTCGCTTCGCTTTTATGGACGGGGGGCAGGCGCGATCTGGCGGGCAAGACGGTGCTCGTCACCGGCGGCGGGACCCGCGAATTTCTCGACCCGGTGCGCTTTATCGGCAACCCCAGCACGGGCCGCATGGGCATCGCCCTCGCCACTGCCTGTGCCCATCGCGGGGCGCTGGTCCACCTCGTCCTCGGACCCAGTGAACTGCCGGTCCCCCCGGAGGTACAACTGTGGCCGGTCACTTCGGCCCGCCAGATGGAACAGCGGGCGGTTGAACTTTTTGCTGGGGCACACTTGATCTTTATGGCCGCCGCCGTCGCCGATGTCCGGCCCAGGACAAAAAGCCCCGACAAGATCCCCAAAGCGAGCCTCGGCACCCAACTGGAGCTTGTGGCGGTCGATGATATCCTGCTCCATCTGGCTCACTCCAAACAGGACTGGCAGACGCTGGTGGGCTTCGCTGCCCAGACCGGCGAGGATTGGCTCACAGCCGCCCGCCACAAGCTTGAGCGCAAGCACCTCGACTGGCTGGTGGCCAACCGGGTAGACGAGCCTGGCCAGGGCTTCGGCAGCCGCGATAATCAGGCTATGCTCTTAAGCAATTGCGGGCACAGCGATGCGATTCCCCTGGTCAGCAAACTGGAGATGGCCCATCGCCTGCTGGATCGATTGGAGAAGCCTTCGTGATACGCAGACCCTGGTTTGACGAACAGACCGGTGAACTGGCCTTCCAGGTAATCAGCAGCGCCGATTCCTGGCAGACGGCCCTCGCCGACGGCATCGTCACCCAGGAAGAGCTGCAGACGCAGACGCAGAGCGTCACCCGACTGCTCAGAACCATCGACGAACGGGTGGACGACGACGTACACAACTTGATTACCGAACTCCTCCAGGAGTTGTCGGTGCTGCACGCGATGCAACTTTTCTATGCTGCAGAGGAGGCAGGCTGATTCTCGGGGCGCTATTCTTTTTGGCAATACCGTGCGGAGTCGATTATGGACCCTGAGTCCCCGTTGCCCGAATCGTCCGAGGAGCTGACAAAACTGGTGGTCCACTGGCGGCGGGCAGCCGAGGACGCCGAGCAACTCTGCCTTGAGCAGATGGAGGCTGTCCGTCAGGCCCAACTCGAGCGGCAGGACGTCGAGCACAATCTCGTCGTGCTGCGCCAGACCGTCGCCAGTCAGCAGTCGGAGCTGAGCGATCTGCGCCGCAACCTCGAGCGCTCCACCGGCATCATCCGCACGCTCGAGCAGCGCCTGAGTACCCTGCAGGAGAACCTGGCCCAGCGCGAGAGCCAACCCCACGAGGCCCAACTCGAAGCACAATTGGGCGAAGCCCAGGCACTGCTGCGCGAGCGCGAGCGCGAAGCCGGGCAAAAACAGGCCCAACTTTCGCGGGCCAACGAACGGCTCATTGCCCTCGAAAGGCAACTGATGCAATTAAAGGGCGTGATGGACCGCGCTGTTTTTGGCCGGTCCCAACCGCTTCTGCCCGTGCCCGAAACGGCTCCTGCCGACCGTCCAGGTACACCCCAGCCCACCCGCTACGGCCACGTCCAGTTGCCTGCCTTTTTACAGAGTGCGCGCAGCGGCGAATAATTTTGGCACAAATACAGGCAAATGAGCCAAAGTATGTCATTATGCAGTCAGACTAACCTAACTGTCAGGCCCATTCTCTGGACTCCCGGATTCCCCCTGGAGGAGAGGGGCTTTTTTCTGACTGTTTTCAGGTCGATTTGCTGAGCAGGTACTGCACTTCGTTGAGCGAGAGACCAGAACGACCGGCGGCCTGCTCAAGACTTTGGGTCTCAAGGAGCACATTGATAAAGCTGGCGAGCCGGCGACGAACAGCGCCGCCCTTCCAGTACCAGATGCGCTGCTGTACCTGCAGTAGACGCTCAGCGCCAACGCTGCTGCCGTCTTTAAGAGGAATCGACAATTGTGCCAGTTGGGTTGTGGTCGCGGTGGGCTGGAGGACAGGAGCGCTGCTGTGCGGTGCAATCGCGACGGCGGTCGCGGACCGCTTCGTCGATGGAGCATTTTCGCTCAGCGGTGCAGGCGCAATCTTCATCCAGGAGGGCGCACCGACCCTTGGCCGCCGTACAGGAGTTGCCTGGGCCATCTCAAGGTCGTGAGCCGGTTTGAGCACCGGGGGAAGTTCTTCTATCTGCTCAGGAGCGGTCGGACCGATGGGAGCGGCGGCGGCGAGCAACGGCAGGGGCTCGGCACTGAGAGGAGCCGACTCACTGATTAAAACAACCGGCATATCGTCGCTCAGGGGTGCCTCAGCGCCGATAAGTTGAATCGGCTCGCTGATGGGCTGGGCTGCCGCCTTAAATTGAATCTCGCTTTTTTTGGCCGTCGGGCCACTGCGGACCGGTGGCGCAGGCGATTTGCCCTCGGTCGCTTTGGAGGCCGGGGGGCGACCGGCAACCCAGCGGGATAGATCGGGATTGGCGTAGACAAAGCTGCCACAGACAGCCACCAGCACACCCGCCATCAACAACGAATTGAAATGCCTCACCGCTTGAACTCCCATCCAGATACCCATTCAGGCTGACGCACAGCCAGTTGCCTTGATCTGGTGCCGCTCACCAAGTTATAGAACGGATCGCCACCAGAAAACAATCGCTGCACAAGATTACAAAAGCGCCTTTTGCCCCTAGGGAAGAATATTCATACGCTAAAGTGAAGCTGGCTGCCATCGCTTCGCCACTCGCATTACAGGCCCGTCCTGTCTGCAATATAGCTTCACATAGTGTCTAAGCAAAATTTGATAGAACATTAGTGCTCCCTCAGCACCATGTGGTGCCGGATCGCGGAAGTTTCGACAAAATATCAGTACATGCTGGACGCAAAATAATGATCGGTAGACTGCTCGATGGCCGTTATAAAATCCTTCAGATCCTCGGTGCGGGCGGCTTCAGTCAAACGTACCTGGCCCTCGACACGCGCAGACCGAGCAGTCCGACCTGTGTTGTCAAGCACCTTAAGCCGACCAGCGACAACCCTGGTTCTTTAGAGATTGCCAGGCGGCTTTTTCGCAGCGAGGCCGAGACCCTCGAGCGCATCGGACATCATGACCAGATTCCGAGACTGCTTGCCTATTTTGAAGAAGACGAAGAATTTTATCTGGTCCAGGAATTTATCGAGGGGCACGTTCTCACCACCGAACTGCAGCCGGGGCGGCTGATGAGCGAAGCCGAGGTGGTCGCCCTGTTGCAGGACGGGCTTTCGACCCTGGCCTTTGTCCACAGCCAGGGAGTCATCCACCGCGATGTCAAGCCCGACAACCTGATTCGCCGCAGCAGCGACGGCAAGCTGGTGCTCGTCGATTTTGGCGCGGTCAAGACGGTCTGGTCGCGGCCCGCCGCGCTGCAGCGCGGCGGCACGATCGCCGGGACGATCATCGGCACCCCCGGTTACATGTCCACCGAGCAGGGCCGGGGCAAACCGCGCCCAAGCAGCGACATCTACGCCCTCGGCATGATCGGTATTCAGGCTCTGACCGGCCTCGCTCCGATGGAACTGCAAGAAGACAGCGGCACCGGCGAGCCGATGTGGCAGCAGCACACCCAGGTGAGCGCCGCCTTTGCGGCGATCATCGACAAGATGGTGGCTTACCACTTCAAAGACCGCTACCAGAGTGCCGGAGAAGCCCTTGAGGCTCTGCAAAAAGTTTATGGCCTGAGCAGCTCCTACACTGCTCCGCCTCCACCGCCCAATTTTCAGCCCGCTCCGCCTCCGCCGGTGAGCAGCGAGCGCCCCTCCGAACCCGCACCGATCGAATCGACGACGACGGCCCGCGAGGAAACCTATTATGGGCAACCAGTACCCTTTGAGATGCCCCGCACCCAGCCTCCGCAGGTCGCCGAAGCACCGGCCACCCGCGAGGAGACGTACTACGGTCAGCCGCTTCCCTTTGAGGTGCCCCGGACCCAACCCCCGCAGGTCGCCGAAGTGCCCGCTGCCTCTCAAGAAGAACCGTACTACAACCAGGCGGCAGCTGTATCCAATACTGCCACCCGTCAGACCCCGCCACCGGTGCGCACCTCCCCACCGGTAGCTGCACCTGCTCCAGGCAAGGGCAACAACCGGACCCTCGTCTTTGCCGGAGCGGGAGTAGCAGCGGTGCTCGTTGCAGCGGGTGTCTGGCTATTCGGTTCCTCCGCTACCAAAGCGCCCCCGCCGCCGGTTGTCTCAGCACCGGCAGCGGTTCAACCGTCATCACCCAAGGGGCAGCCTGAAACAGCTCCAGAACCCGCGCCGATCAAAAAGGCAGCCGTCCTGCCGGTCAAGCCACCGGCCAGGCCGGTCAAGCCGGTCACCAAAGCCCCCGCCCCCGCGCCAAAAGTGACAAAGCCTGCTGTCATCCAACCACCGCCGATCAAAAAGACTGCGCCGGCACCGCAAAAACCAAAACCGGCAGTACCTGCTCCAGTCAAGGCGAAGCCGACTCCAAAAGTTGCCCCGCCGCTGCTTGCAAAGCCGACTGTCACAAAACCCAAAGTGCAAAAGGCTCCTGCTGCCCCCTCGATCTTCCGGCCCGCCACTGCGCCGGTGAGCAGCGGTGGCGCGCCTTTTCGGCCTGCCGCTGCCCCCTTGAGCGGTCCCCAGGACGCCCCGGCATTGCTCAAACCGGCGGACAAGCCGATCGACAATCAGAGCAAGTAGTCGGCCCGCCGGAGACTACTTGATGTAGATCTTGTAGGTCCGCCAAGCCGCTCCCCGCCAGGCCAGGCGCAAAAAGGACTGGCGGTCGAGGCCAGTCGCTTCGAGAGCCTGATCGACCGTCGCTCCCCGCTTCATCCGGACGACGAAGTTCTGCGCCTGTTTGTAGACACTGGCATCCCTGCTCAGGACGTTGCGCTCGACGCCCAGCCTGAGACCGAGCAGAATATCGTCGGTGGTGGCGTCGTAGCCACTGACCCGGCCAACGGAGACGGCACTGCCCCCGGCTCGGGACTTAGAAGACGGCAGGCTGGCTACCGGCGGTGGAGCGGTGCGCAGCACCGGGGCAGGTGGAGAAGGGTCCGTCGTACTTGCGGGGGTGGAGGGACTGACCAGCGGCGGTGCGGCGTCGGGGCCTGGAGCGGGAGCGGCGGTGGAGGCCGTCTCGGGGGCGGGCTGCCTGTCAGGTGGTGGGGCCGAAGGTGCGGCGGGTCTGCTCACCGGGGCAACCGGGCTTGGACGCGACTGGACAGGCGGGGGCGCAGGCCGAGAAGAAGCTGTACGGATGCCGGGGCGCTTGCGCAGGGCGCTCAGCAGCTCGCGGGCCTGATCGGCGTCGGGGGCATTTGGTGCAAGCTGAAGATAGCGCTGGTAGTCGGCGATGGCCAGGTCGTATTCTTTGAGATCGCGGTAGATCGCTGCCCGGTCGAAGTAGGCATCGGCGTAATCATCTTTAAAAGAAATCGCCTGGCTAAAATCATCGGCAGCACCGCGCAGATCGCGCATCAGGTAGCGGGTGATGCCACGGTTGACGTAGGCGGCGGGTTCGGTCGGATTGCGCCGGACCACTTCGTTCCAGATGCGCAACGCCTTGGTGTAGTTGCCTTTGTTTTGCTGGGTGTAGGCGTCTTTGAAGAGCTGTTTCACATTTGTCTCGGCTCTTAGAGAACCGATAGGTACCGTCCACGCCAGCGCAGCGAGACTCAAACTGAGGGGCCACAGATGCTTCATTGCGGATCTTTTGATGCGACAGAGGGAGTGCCCGGCTGCTGGAAACCACTGCAGCCGTCCGGCGGCTCCTCAAGAGTAGCGCGATCCGTCGGGTTTTGCCGCCGCAAACACCCACCTGGACTATGTTCTGCCCCTGCATGTTAAGCTCGTGACAATTCTCAGGTCCGACGATGCCGACAAAAGCAGGTGTGTTCTGGAAAGTCCTCCTCGGCTGGGTAGCGCTCGCCCTCGGCGGCCCGGCGGTGCTGGCGGCTCCCGCGCCGATCGAGGAGGCAGTCGTTGCCTTCAATCATCCCGCCGCGCAAACGCTGATCGCCGATCTCGAAAAAAGCTACGGCATCGACTTCGAGGCCAATAGCCGCTACTCAGACGATCGGCGGCTATTTCGGTTGCGCTTCGATGCCAATCGCCACGGCGAAATCTACCGGCTGCTGGCGGGCCTGCAGGGCGGCAAGGTTCTCGACTACGTTGAACCGAACTACCTGTATCACGCCACCGGCTTTCCCAACGACCCGCTCTACTCGCGCCAGTGGAACCTGCGCGCCATCGGCGTCGAGCACGCCTGGCAGAAGGCAAACGGTGAGGGGGCAGTGGTGGCGGTGATCGACACAGGCGTTGCCCACAACCTGCCGGATCTGGACCAGACCGACTTTGTGGGCGGCTACGACTTTGTCAACGACCGCAGCGACGCCACCGACGACCAGGGCCACGGTTCCCACGTCGCAGGCACGATCGCCCAATCGACCGACAACGGCGAAGGGGTGGCGGGTATCGCCTACCGCGCCCGGATCATGCCCGTCAAAGTCCTCGATCGCTACGGCTCCGGCACCGCCCTCGATGTCGCCGACGGCATCCGCTTCGCCGCAGACCAGGGGGCGAACGTGATCAACCTCAGCCTCGGCGGGCCCGCCGACAGCTCGGCCATCCGCGAGGCAGTCGAATACGCCCGGCATAAAGGGGTGGTCGTCGTCTGCGCCGCCGGCAACGAAAGTTCGCCCCAGGCGTCTTATCCGGCCCTCTACCCGGCCTGCTTGAGCGTGTCGGCGACTGGCCCCGACGGTGCGCTTGCCTTTTACTCCAACTATGGCCGGGGCGTAGACCTGAGCGCCCCCGGCGGCGACAAGAGCACCGGCGGCGACGAGGGCGGTATTCTTCAAAACACGATCGATAGTAGCGGCAATTCGACCTATGCCAGCTACCAGGGCACCTCGATGGCCGCTCCCCACGTCGCGGGGGTAGCCGCCCTGCTCTACAGCGCCGGTATCCACGACGCTGGGGCGATCCGCAAGATTCTGCTCAGCTCGACGCGGCCCGTCGGCCACGACTATCTCAATCAGCACGGAGCGGGCCAGTTGAACGCCGCCCTCGCCCTCGACGCTGTCGATCAGCCGTACTTTTTCTTCCGGGGCGGCATCTGGTGGCTGGTACCGCTCAGCACACTGCTGGTGGGCGTCGTCTTCACGGCCCTGGTAATGATTGCTCGTCCCAGTGGCGGTGGCATCAACGACTTCACCTACGCCGTCGGTTTTATCGTCGCCGGGCTTGGCCTGTTTCCGCTCTCCGCCTTCGGCACCACCTGGGGACCGGAGGGGCTGCTGGCACTGCTTGCCACCCCGCTGCCCAACTGGGACCGGATCTTCTTCGGCAGCCTCCTCAATCCGGTTCTACACAGCATTCTCGTGCCGGGAATCCTCGCTGCCCTGCTTGCCGGTTTTAACTGGGGCCGCTCGCTGGCCATCGGCAGTTGTGTCGGCACCGCCGCCCTGCTCGCCCTGCAGGCGAGTGTGTTTTATACGCCCTTGATGTGGTTTAGCGAAGAGTCCTACGCCCGTGGCTTTTTGGGCGTCAACACCGCTCTTTGCCTGCTTGTGGGCTTCGTCCTGGCGCGAGTAAGCGATCGTTGAGGCGGCGGATTGTCCTGATTCTGGCAGCCCTGTTATCTATGCAGGCTTGCCGCACCCCCGTACCGGAGAAACCCACGATGTACACCGGAACGCTGCGCTTCATCGATATCGAGACGGGCTCCTGGCAACTGGTCACGCCCCAGGGCAAGTACCAGTTGCGCTTCTCAGGACCACCCGCCGACCTTAAAAGCCTCGACGGAAAAACCGTCCAGGTCAAAGGCACCGTCCGCGCCGACCTGCTCACGAGCGCCATGACGGGCAAGGTGCTTGAAGTCGAGACAATCAGCGCCCAGTAGATGCTTGAGGGCAGCGAATCACCGATCGAGCCGCCCGGAGAGCGTGAAAACTTGAATGGTTGCCCGGTCGAGAGCCTGCCAGATTCTCTCCAGCCAGTCTAAGTGCTCCGGTTTCATCAAGCAGGAGCGCAGACAGAGCACGTGGTCGTCGTCGGCTTCCAGGTGAGGCAGGAGCGGCTGCAGCCTTTTTGTCGGCACACGAGCGAGTGCCAGGTGCAGTTGCTCAGTCGCTGCTGCTCGAAAAATCTCTTTACTCAGATAGGAGGTGCGGCTCGCCCACTCCGAATGGTAAACCCAAAGAACGATATCCAGCTCCGGAGCCAGCAGGGGAACAAATCGCCCGTCCTGCTGCAATTTTTCGTAGAGGCCCAGGGCAGCCTGACGCGATTTACCCAGTTGAGCGGCAAAGGCTCCGCCCCTTGTAAGAGGCAGCAGCCTCTGGGTTGCCCAGAGAGCCACCGCTGCCGCCCCCGGACGGGAACATTCGAGGCTGATTTCCCCCAGGTGCAGTGCAGGGGAGGTGAAGTAGGTGTAGGGGCTCTCGTGGGCGTAGAGCCGGCCAACCGCCGGGTCGGCAAAAAGAATGCAGCCGCAACCGTAGGGTTGCAGGCCGTGCTTGTGGGGGTCGATGGCGATCGAATCTACCCGTGACAGGCCATCGTAGGCCGCTCTGGTCGAAGGTTCCAGCCCGTCGATAAGAGTAAAGTAGCCGCCGTAGGCCGCATCGGCGTGCAGCCGGAAGCCGTAGCGAGTCTGCAGTTCGAGGATCTGGTCCACCGGATCGACCGATCCGGCAATCGTGGTGCCGACGGTTGCCACCACCGTGCCGACATCGCCCCGCTGCAACCGCTGCTCCAGCACTTCGATGTCCATGCGCAGCTGCGAGTCGCTTGCGATCGTCTCGAAGGGCAGTCCCAGCACCCCGCAGAGCCGGGCGTGGGTGTAGTGCGCCTGCTCGGAGGCGAGGATTGTCTTACCAGGATGCAGACTGCCTGCTACCCAGAGCGCTTCGAGGTTGGCCATCGTGCCGCCGCTGCACAGGTGACCAAGGTGGGTCTGCCAGCCGAACATTCCGGCAAGGGCCGCTACCGCTTCTTTTTCCATCTGGGAGCTGGCGCGGCCACCGTCGAGGGCGTGGTTATTCGGGTTGATCGCAAGGGCCAGGCTGTAGGCGAGGCGAGCTACCGGATGCGGCGGCTTGATCATCTGCCCGGCGTACAGGGGATGGGCATAGGGGTAATTGTCCTGCAGGCGCAGGGCCACTTCTTCCAGGACAGCACCCACAGCGTCAAAATCTTGTTCGGCTGTGAATTCTGGCAGATCCTTGAACCCTGCTTCCAGTTGGACGAGCGCTGCTTCCAGCAAGGCCAGTTTGCCTTCCAGCATCGATTCGATTCTTTTTGCGGGCAACCGTTCCAGGGTATCAGGACCGTTGCAGCCTAGGCGAAGCTGCGGCCTCCCAATAGCCCAACACCGGCGTTTGCCAGGGCAATGACGATAGCGGCAAGCAGGGCACTACCGAAACCGGCGATGACAAAGCCCTTGACCAGGGCGGCAGCCAATAGCAAACCCAGGGCACTGATCACGAAGGAGAACAGGCCAAGGGTAAGAAAGTTGATCGGCAGGGCGATCAAATTAAGTACCGGCACAACGACTGCATTGATGATCCCAACTACGAGAGCGGCGATCAGAGCGGCTCCGAAACTGGCGACCGTAAAGCCAGGCACGACGTAGGAGACAAGAATCAACACAGCGGCTGAAACCAGCCAACTCAGCAAGAAGTTGATCATAGATTCCTCCTGGGGCGGACAGGTCTATCCTCCCCTATCTCACAAATTTCTCCCTCTATCAGCAGAGGTGCCGAATCTCCGTCGAACGAAACAGCCAGCCAGAATAAAAAAGCCCCCTGACGGGGGCCTGGAGAGGACGAACGACAGACTAATCGATGCGCCGATCGCGGGGCAGATCGCCCTGGGCCGGCTTCTTATCAAGCAGATCCACCTGGCCTTCGTTGTCTACGGTCACCTCCTCGCGGCGGACCGTTTCGGAGACCTCCTGGTTCTGTTGAATCTTGCGCTTATCGATCAGCACCTCCTCGACAACCTCCGGCTGCTTCTCGACGATGACGCGCTCTTCAGTAAGCGGAACATGAATCTCTTCGCTCTTGCTGAAGTTCGGATCGCTGGCCGGGCGATGGGGTTCGACAGCGTGGCGCTCGATCACCAGTTCCTCGCGGGTAGTGGGTACCTGGACCGTCTGGTTTTCGGTGATGACTTCCTTGCGGATATTTACCTCACCGATATTGACCCGCTCCTTGTCTACCCGAAGCTTTTCTTCGCGCAACTCGATGCGCTGGGGAACATCGCCCGTCACAGGTGCGGTAGTTTGGGGTACAGCAGGCGGCGTGACACCGGTAGCGGCCACATTGGTTTCAGCAACTGTCCCGGCAGCGGTGGAGCTGATCGGTGGCTTGATGTTGACGCCGGTATCAGCGCCGTGGCGCTCAAGGATCGCGATTGCATCCGCCCAGCGACCGTCGGCATGGACGGTTACCAATTCGACATCCTCGCCCAGACGACTTCCAAAATAGCGCGCCTGTTCTTCAGTGATTCCCATGTCGATCAGCGTCGAGTACAACTGATCGCTATTGCTGCGGTCTTCAGTGCCAAACAACCGCCCCAGGGTTTCTAAAAAGCCACCTTGATTGCGGCCTGTAACATCCTCGCCTTCTGTCGTGTCGATCTGCCGGTCCTGGAAGCCAGCGGCGCGGAGATCATCGATCGCCAGTTCGGCTTGATCTCGATTGCGAAACAAACCGGCAATCACGTTTCCACGGGCCGGAATTTGATCACTCACAGAATCCATTTTTACCTCCTTTTCGCATGTTAGACAACCGACAAAAGCCTGCCAGGGAAGCTTTTGCCTGTCGGGAATGCGTGTAAACGATTGACTGGAAACAAACCCATCCTGGCACTCGACATCAAGGCAGGTCTCTGCCCAAAGTTGCATCGCAGGGGATGATTTACGGAACTTTACCGTTAAAAGACAACGCTCAAATAACGCTGATTTTCATCAACAACGGATAAGTGTTTGCATGTTCAGCCCAATAAATTTAGAGGACGCTATAAGATCTCGGCTTTTGTTCTACAAGTCCACGTTCAATCGAGTCCGGTAATTCGACTGCATGGCTGCTCAAAAGTGGGCAAACAGTACGCTGTGTAGCTACGCTTTCGCTTGCAACTTCGCCAGCAGGGCCTTCGCTTCTTTAAGGCGTTTGTCGGATCCGTCCGCCGGTTGGAGAATTTGTAGAGCGATCTGCACTTCTTTGAGGGCAGTAGCCGAATCTTGCCGGGCCTGGGCTACCTCCGCCAGTTCGTAGTGGATCTCAGGATCGGCGGGAGCCACCTGCAGGGCTTTCTGGAGAGCATCCTGCGCTTCGGAAAGCTGGCCTGAAAGGCGATAGCAGCGGCCAATGTCGAGGTTGGTGCCGATTTCGGTCGGATTGTTTTTAAGAAACTGCTGGTAATAGCCCAGAGCCTGCCGGTAGTCCCTGCGCAACTCGGCCACCTTGCCGCGAGCAGCCACCAGTCCCAGATCGTCGATCAGGTGGGCCTGGCCGTAGCGCCGGAAAAGCTGCTCCAGCTTTCCAATCAAGGGTTCGGCTCGGTCAGGATCTTCAAGGGCGAGGTACACCTTAAGATAGCCGCTCTCAAGCAAACCCTTAAGCAGAAAGTTCGAGCGGGTCTGGCCCTGCAGACGGGCGAGGGTGGCAAAGGCAACCTCCGGCTGGCCTGCTTCGACGAAGCTATCGATGCGGATGGCCTGATTGAAGAAACTATTGATCGGGCCGCTGGTTTTGCTTATCTGTTCAGAGAGCACCGGCAACTCGGCGATCGCTTGCTTCCACTGGCCCCGCAGGCTGTAGTACTGCTGCAGCCGGGAGTAGATCTGCCGTTTTTCATCGGTCCGCCGGGCACGAGCCAGCAGGGCACGATATTGTTTGTAGGCGGCGTCGAGCTGCCCGCTCAGCATGTCGGTCGTTGCCAGCTCGATCAGCGGTGAGAGGTCGTCTGTATTGATAGCCGCCGCCTGCCGGTAGTAGGAGCGCGCCCGGTCGAACTGGCCGATGGTCCGGTAGATGTCGGCGATCTCTTCGTAGGCCCCTGGCCGGTCGTTGCTCTGCTCGCCGTACTGCTGGAAGGTGGCAATCGCGTCGCTGGTGCGCCCGAGCCGCAGCTGAGCCTCAGCGATTTTAGACAGATAGTGGGCTTCCCCCGGATCCAGTTCAATCATCCGTCGGAAGGCGTCGATCGCCTTTGGCCACTGATTGTTATCCAGGTAGTGCTTCGCAAGCGTCAGTTGGGCTTTGAGATCGTCCGGATAGAGAGCTGCCCACTGCTGTGCAGCCCGGTCCGCTTCTTCTGACCGGCCATTGACCCAGTTGCCGCTTTTGAGAATGAACTGCGAGCGCTCAGTGAGCTTGAAGGCATAATGTTCTGCCTGCTGGTAGGCGCGTTCGGACTTTTCGGGGTGGCCGGCGAGCAGGGCGCTTTCGACCTGTTCGAGGTGGGCCATTGCAAAGGACGGATCGGCGGCGATGGCCTGATCGAGTTGCGTCATTGCTCCTGAATAATCTCCGTCGAACTCGCGAAGATTTTTGGCCCGCGTGTAGTGTTCAAAAGCGGGCAGTGAACGGGTCAGCACTTCGGTCACTGGAAAATCGGTGATGTCTTGAATATGCTGTTCGGGCACCTCGACGTCGCGCTTGAGTTGAACCGATAGATCGTCGAGCAGATCGAACAGGTCCGGTCCTTTGTAAGTTCGGCGGGTGAGGCGCTTGACTCGCGCCGCGTCGTAGAGGTCTACGCGGACGATGTATTCTTCGGCTTTTTTGCTGAAGGTGCCTGTAACGATGTAGTTGAGCCCGTAATAGTTGGCAATCCGCCGCTCCAGGCCCAGGGGAAGCGGGTCTTTGTACGAAAAACCGACTTCTTTGAGTTTTTCGGAATAGTCGTAGCTGTCCTGGACGCTCAAGTAGAGATCTTGCGAAAGATCGGTCTGCAGCGCAATCGCAATCCCCTGCCGCAGCCAGTCGAGATTCTTATCGGAGCTGGCATTCTCGAAGTAGGCGAGGGCCAGGCGCTTGCGGAAAGCGCTCTTGGGCACCTCGCGCTGGACGGTACGGCCACTGCTGTCTTGAATGGTGACGGTCTGGTTGATGCTGCCCAGCTCCTTGCCCTGAAAGTTGGCCCAGAGGACGACCGCCGCGACAAGCAGGTTGACGGGCACGCCAATTTTCTCCCACCACGTCCAGTGCTCCTCTTCGCCGCCCCGGCAGTAAGCGAGGATGAGCATCGTCGGAACGAAGAGCACGACCAGATAGGCGACAAAATCGGTGAGGGACGAAGAAAGCGCGTAGCGGTTGGTCAGCCAATCGACGAACTGGACCAGCCCCCAGCCGACACCAGCGTAGGCCACCGCCACCTGGGGCACCTGGCGGCGCACCAGGGCGCTGAAAACTGGCAGTTGTTTTCCCTGGCCAACCTCGAAGGCCGGTAGCAGCTTCGCCATACACCGCCGGGACGCGAGATCTCCCCAAGCTTAGTCGATGTCTTATCTGGGCAATAGTCTAGGAGGAACTGACGACAGCCACCGGGCAACTGGCCTGACGCAAAAGTGTATCGACGCGGTGGCCAAAAAAGGCACGGCCTGTGATCGGTCGGATGTTGCTGCCCAAGACGATCAGATCGACGCCTTCGGCGCGGGCAAAGTTGAGGATTTCTTTTTCGGGGCTGGTCCCCTTGAGCACGGCGGTGTTGACTTGAGCACCGAAGCCGCGACCGATGTCGGCCTGCTGATCGACGATCTGCTGGGCAATGTCGATAGCTGAAAGCAGATTGTCCTGATCGACGTAAAAATCGTCGAACTGCGGCAGGTTGACGACGTGGACGAGCGTAACCAGCGCCCCGATCTGGGCGGCGATTGTGCTTGCCACCTCGACGGCGTGCTTGCTGTACTCGGTACCGATCGTGGGTACTAAGATGTGGCGGATTTGTTGCTGCTCGATCGGGCAGTACTCGCCCTCGGGCACCGGCAGGTGCGACTTGACCACCAGTGTCGGGCAGGGTGCTTCCTGGACGATGCGATCGACAAGGGAGTTGAACAGGCTGCCGTCGCCGCGACTGGTGCGCTGTTCGGTAGCACCGAGCACCAGCAGGTTGTAACCCTTGGCCGCCTCCCGCAGGATCACCTCCGCCGGATCGCGCCCCGATTCGACCCGCGTCTGGAGGTCCGCAGGCAGATGCATCTCGTCGGCGACGGCTGCAAAAGCTGTCTCTGCACTCGAATTGTTCGGCGGGGTCTTTTTTTTGCCGGGGCGGTCGCTGCACTCGGCGTAGAGGGCGGTCACCTCCAGTTCGTTCTGCTGAGCCATGTGGCTTACCAGTTGGGCGGCGAGCTGGACGTTGGTGCCGCCACGGGTGGGCACCAGCACCCGGCGGACGCTCTTGATGAAGCTGCGGCTGGCCAATTCTTCCATCTGCAGCCGCTTTACCTCTTCGTCGCCCATCTTTACCTTCGAGAGCGCCCAGCGCAGCAGGGGCGGGGCCATCAGCGAGGTGATGATCGCCACCATGACGATGATCGTGTACATCTGCAGGGTGAGAACACCCAGAGACAGGCCGATCGTGGCGACGATGATCTCCATCGCCCCGCGTGCGTTCATCCCGGAACCCAGGGCAATCGCCTCCCAGTGGCTGAGCCTGCCGCCCAGGCGCGAGCCGAGATAGACGCCCACAAACTTGCCGAGGCAGGCGATGGCGAGCACGATAAGCCCGATCGTGAGCGTCTCCGGCTCGAAAAGCTTGATCAAATCGACTTTTAGACCGGCGACGGCAAAAAAGATTGGAGCTAGAAAACTGGCAGTGATCACTTCGAGGGTATGGCCCGCCTCGCGGCTGAAGCGCGGAGCCTGACCGACCAGGATGCCTGTGACAAAAGCGCCGAGGGCCGCCTCGATGCCCAGTTGATGGGTGAGGGCGGCTGCTAAAAGAGCAACGATAATCACCGTCGAGAGCGACGCGCTCACCCCGCCCAGCTTGTCGTCTACCCAGCGCAAAATCCAGGCAATCGCCGGCCTGCCGACGGTAAAGGCAATCGCCAGAAACACCAGCGCCCCGCCTACCGAAGTTGCCACCGAGACGAAGTTGATCGTGCCGCTACTGGCCAGACCGGCCACGACCGAGAGCAAGATCCAGCCGATCGTGTCGTCGGTCATCCCCGAGGCGAGGGTGATCTGACCGATGTCGCGGCGGATGAGCTTGAGATCGATGAGCACCTTGGCGATGACCGGAATGGCGGTGATGCTCATCGCCGTCGCCATAAACAGGCTAAAGACCAGTCGGTGCTCCGGGTTGGCGAGCACGCTCGCAGGCAGGAGCATCCCGAGACCAAAGCCGCTTGCAAACGGCAGCAAGATGCCCCCGAGGGAGGTAAATAGCGCCGTCTTGCCCTTGCTGATGATCAAGTTGAGGTCGGTCTCAAGGCCCGTCGCGACGAGCAAGAACAGCACCCCCAGCCAGGAGACCACCGAGATCAGATCCGCTTGAATCTGGCTTTTTGGAAAAATGGTTGCTTGAAGCTGGGGTAAAAACAAACCAAAAACCGAGGGACCGAGGACGACGCCCGCCAGCAGTTCGCCGACGACGGGAGGCAGATCCAACCGGCGCATCAACTCTCCGAGCCCCCGCGCTGCAAAAAGCAATACCGCCAGTTGCAAAAGAAGCAGCAACAGCTCGTGGTGCCCGAGGGGCTTGAGTGGGCCATTTTGAACCGTCGTAGCGGCAAAGAAGGCGAGCGACTGCAGGGCTGCTTCCACGGTGTCGGCCTCCGGTAATGGCAAAAAGAAACCCCCTTGCGCCGGGCAGGCGGACAGGGGCTCCTGCACATGTTATCAAGCCCACGCCAGGGACGATATCAGCGTCGAGACAGATCTCAAGTCTTCCTGGGCACTGTACCGAGCCGGTGGGTATTGGCAAAGACGTGATAAAAAGCCTGGGAGAGTTTGGCGATGAGCTGGTTGGCGCGGCGGTCATTGTGGGGACGCTCCACCAGGGCTGTTGCCAGATAGCGCCGTCCGTCCGGCGTGGTGACAACCCCGACATCGCCCACCATCTTGCCAATGTCGCCGGTCTTGTGCAGAATCCGCGCCCCCGGCCCGAGGCCCATCGGCAACAGCGAGCCGATGCGGGTGCGGCCCATCAGACCGTAGGCGACGGTGCGGCCCTGGGGGCTCGTAAGCTCGCCTCGGTCCAGTTCGCTCATCAGCAAAGCGAGGTCGCCGGGGCTGGTGGTGTTGGTGCCCTCCAGATCCGGCAGCGGGGCGTTGATGACGGTGCGACGCAGACCCCAGCGCCGGAACTGCTCGTTGAGGTAAGCGGCCCCGCCCAGCCGGTCGATGATCATGTTGGTGGCAGTGTTGTCGCTGCGGATGATCATCAAGGTGGCGACCGCCAGCACACTCATGCGCGTGCCGTTGGGCCGGTACTGCAGCCAGCCGGAGCCGCCGCCTTTGTGGGCAGCTTTGAGGGTGAGAACCTCGTCGAGGCGCACACTGCCGCCATCGACCTGGCGCATCAGCTCGACCAGGACCGGCACCTTGATCACACTCGCCGCACTGAAGCTCTCGTCCGCCGCCATCTGGGCATAGGCTCCAGTGGCCGGGTCAAAAAACAGAAAACCCGAGCGCAGGCGCGGCTGCTGGGTAAGCTTGTGCATCGCCGCTTCGAGGGCGACCAGTTGCTCACCCCGCGCCAGTTCAGGCCGGGGGAGGTACTGGCTATCGACGATTGCCTCGGGGAGCACCTGCAGATCGAGGGGAACGGTCGCACCGGCAAACAGACCCAGGTTCTGCAGGGTGTGGCTGAGCTGGAATAGCAGCACAGCGCAGCCGCCACTTAGAACAAGCAACACCGCTCCCCGGCGCAACCAGCGCTCGGTGGGCGATTGTCGGCGACGACGGGGACGAGGAATTTGAAGATCGCTGGCAACTTCTTGCAAGGTGGCGGTCCCGAACAGTTAGTAAATAATCTAAGGGATAGTGCCCCATTTTTTGCCAGCAATCTCCAGATATTGGGTGAAACAATAGCCCCGGCGTCATTACAACACCGGGGCTACCGTGGATCGGGTGGAGGGTCGGACTAAAGCTCGATCAGGAGGGCGAACGTGTCGAGGTCGATCAGCCCCAACTTCCAGAGCACGATAGGCAGGGTACCCTGCCAGAGCTGAGCCAGCTCGCGCACCCGCGCCAGTTGCGCCTCGGTGATGAGCTTGCTGGCGAGCAGATAGTTTTCGGCGGCGGAAGTTTCCATGACAGTCGGGGTGGAGAGGGTTAGCGGCGACAGCCCGTGCGGGGGCGGTCGAGGATCGTCAGAGCGACAAGAGCGATACCGATGAGCAGCAGTTCCATGATCGTGTGGGTTAGCGTGCGCTACCTAGGCATGATGCCCGAAGCGGTTAAACGACAAGAGGGCGATCGGCGAACGGATGGCTGCGCTTGAGCGCAGTTGAGAGAGTCCACTGGCTATGTCCTTGTGAGGATGAGGCGTACCTGCATTCTTCCTAGGATGAATCCCAGTGGGAGTATGCAGCGACCTGGAGGTATCATGCTGTATTTGTTCGGCTATCAATTTAAAGATTCAGTAAAGGCCAATCCGGAGCTGGTGCGCTTCATCGACGAATGCAAGCCCCAGGCCCATGTGATGGAAAATGTCTGGCTCCTCGACAGCAGCGACCTGCCCTTCAATCTGCAGCGCCAGCTCAAGGAATACGTCGGGGTGGACGATGAGTTCTATCTGGTCGATGTTTCCAAATCCATCGTCGCCTGGTCTGGGCTCGAAGGCGAAATTGCCGATTTCATCGAGCGCTTTACCGAGCCGGTCGAACAGGATGTGAGTAGACGCTTGCTGACGATCGCCAGCGATGGCCCGGTTGATCTTGAGCAACTTGGCAACCTGGCGGATTCTAAGCCCCGGCCTCTGCTGGCCAACCTCTGGCAGGTCGAAACCACGACTACGCCCGAGCAGGTCGTCACCGCATTGCGCGGCAGCCTTGCCGAAGGGGGACGGTTGCTGGTAGCGGATGTGTCCCTCGCTCCAGCGGCCTGGTCCCACCTGCCGGAGGACTCGGCCTACGCCGCTGTCGCCTATACGCGCACCGAGCAGGGCTCCGATCAGGTGCAGGAATTCTAGGTCACGGGTGCTAATCTCCTGGCAGATGCCGGGATCACCCAGACTCGATGAATCTACCTTCTTTTTTGTGGCTCTGGCGCGCCGCTGCCTGGTCGATGGGACTGTCGCTGGCGGTCTATGGGTTATTGGCCCTGAGCGGCGGCACTCTATTCTGGGGCAAGTTGCCCGGTTCTAAGCGCCGTCCCCTGCGCACCCTGCATCTGGCACTCGGCAGCAGCCTGGTCAGCCTCACCCTGTTTTTGCTGGCGATCGGGATCGTCGGTACTCTCGGCCACTTCGGTTCCCTCGGCCACTCCGCCCACCTGGGAGCTGGGCTGGTGGTCGTTGCTCTGGTCACGACGAGCGCCTTCAGCGCCCTGGGGATGGTGCGCGCCCGCCCCTGGGCCAAGCAAGTCCACCTGACAGCCGCTCTCCTGTTGCTGGCAGGCTACGGGGCGGTACTCGTCACCGGTTGGCAGGTCGTCCAAAAATATCTGCCCCACTGATGTCCGGTGCTGTGCGGTTCGCCCCCGCTGTGCGCTGAACTAACGTTCTCGCTTTCGACTGAGCTGAAATAAGACGAAGCCCATGTTGTTGCTGTCATGCTTCGATCGTCGCGCCGGGGAGCAGTCCTGGTGCTCGCACTGCTGTTGGGACTGGTCGTTAGCGTCGTTGCTGTAGCAGCGCTGCTGCTTTCAAGCCAGCTTGCGACCGCCACCAGTACCAGCCGCGATCAGGCGGAGGCTTTGCGCCTGGCGGAAGGAGCGAGCGAACTGGTGCGCAACAAACTCCTCGAAGATTTTCAGCGCGCCGGTCTGACGCGCAGCGAGTGGCTGCGCCGCCTGCTTCTGCCCCCAGGCGATCCCCAATCGCGCTACAGCGCCAACCGCGACCGGCCCCAACTGCAAGCTTTTTTGCTGGTGAGCGCCGAGCGCGTTGCCGGACAACCGGGCACCTATTACGCTGATCCGGGAGCCATCTATCTCGACTCTCCGGCTCCGGCTGTGGTCGTTGCCCGGCTTTTTGCCGTTTCTTCGTCTACGACGCAGGATCTGGAAGTACGGGCCACTGCCTACCTGCGCGCTGCAAGCCAGACGGTGGCCCGCTCGCTGCAGGGCCGCTCAGCGGAAACCTTTGACTTTGCCCTGCTTGCCCGCGAGCCGAACTGTCAGTTCTGTCACCTGCAACTGCAGGGCAATGTCGGAGCACTGCTCCACTTTCGTCCCGGTTTTGAACACGTAGCGGCGGACAAATCTGCCCACGCCGATGCTGGTTTTGACGAAAATAGCGGCACCCTCGCCAGCGGTCCCTCCTCACTCTGGGGCGACGGGGACCGCGAGGGAATTCTCGAAGACAGTGGCAGCACCAGCAGCGAGAACGCCCTCGCCTCGCAGATCCGGGGAGACATCTACGCCAATCAGCTCGTCACCAACGACAAGACGGACCTCGATTTTGCCACCGGGCGGGCCAGCCGCCTCAACGGCGTCACCCTCGAAGCGGACAGGCCCGGCCAGCAGGCTCGGATTAACCTGCGCTACCCCGGTCCGGCTTTTTATCTTCTGCGGGGCAGGGATGTCGATCAAAACGGACGCAGCGATGACTTTCCGCCCTTCGACAGCGAGGCGCTGCGGCGAGAAGCGAGCGGGTCGGTGCGCGGCCAAGTGCAGGCGGTGCCCTTCGGAAGCCTCTATTCCAGCCGCTTCATCGATCGCTTAGGTCCGGTGGTGAGCGGACAGGCGGTGCTCCTGGGTGAAGCGCCGAGTGCAGCCAATCACTACTGCGAGACGGCAAGTGCGCCGCTGTTGATCGAAGGCGATCTTTTCGTCGAAGGCGATGTCGTGTTGCGCGGCTGTGTGAGCGGCCAGGGCCAGATCTACGCGGGCCGCAACCTCTACATCGCCGGGAACGTCGTCTACCAGCACCCGCCCGGTAGTTTCGGAAACTACACAGCGAGCAGCGATCCCGATGCTGCCGCCCGCGCCGATATCGCTGCCGGTCGTGACAGCCTGCTTCTGGCCGCCAACGGCAGCATTGTCCTGGGGGACTATACAGACCAGGAAGCAGACAGCTCCCAGCGGCTCTACCGGGAGCGGGCCGGTGAGCGCCACATCCGCTCGCGGTTTCATCTGGACACCGGGCAAAAAGCCGATATCCAGCTGGTAGAAAACCGGGTGGAGGAACTGGTGCGCACTGCGGGCGGTCAGCACTTCACCCTGGCAGGCGAGGCGGTTGGTGAGTCACAGATTCGCCCCCTGGAAGCCTATGAGGCGCTGATCCGCCCGGTCTTCTGGAACCATGCCCAGGGGAAGTTGCAGCCCTGGCTCTCCGACGGCGACTACCGTGCCCTGCTCGGGCAGGCGGTTCCGGGCGGAGTGGGTTCGGTAAGCAGCTGGCGCATCGATGCGAGTACCTACCAGCTGCAACCTGCCTCCGGTCCCCCCGACAGCCTGCTCAACCTCGTGCGCAGCGGCGATCCGGCGAAGATCGACCTCTGCCGCCGGTTCTTCGAGAACAATCTGCGCTTCACGAACGCCGATGCGAGCGCTGCCAGCCGCGCCCAGGCCGTGATTGCGCAGTTGCAGAGCGCCCAGGCAGGCTGGAACGAGGCGGCCAAAAGCTTTCTTGATACCGCCGGCGGCTACGACCGGCAGCGGTGGATGCTCGATTTGATCAACTTTCAGTCCGGAGCCGCTGACCCCTATGCCGTCGTCCGCCCCGTCCAGATCGAGCGGGTCGATGCCCTGCTCTACAGTGCGCGCCGGATCGCAGGCCACGTTGGCGCTACGAATCTCACCGTAAACGGCGGACTGGTTGCCCCAGAAGTAGCGATCACCGCGCCGGGAGCAGGTTGGCTCGCTTCGGAAGTAGCGGACCCTGAAATCAAAGCCCGGATCCAGGCGAAAGCCGGTGAAGAAAATCCGCTTTCGGGAACAAGTTATAACAGAACTGCTTTCAACTACGACTATCGGCTGCGCAACCAGGGGGCTTCCCTGCGCTACGTTCTCCGCCTCGCCACCGCCGAATCCATCCGCTTTGCAGGCGGAGGTTCGATCACCCGCAAAGTCTGCCGCAATGCTCAGTGCAACTAAAAGACGGCGCAACCGCCGGGGCTTTACGCTCACCGAGGTGCTGGTGGCGATGGTGGTACTGGCGCTATTTCTTGCTGGTCTGGCACCGATGCTCTCCGCCTCGGCGCTGCTCAGGCGGCAGCAGGAACTGATCGCCGAAGCCACCAACCTCGGCCAGATCGAGATCGAAGAGATTCGCCGCAGCTGGTCGGTGATCGAAAATCGCGGCCTCGGTTCCTCTCAAAATCAGGGAGGACTGGTACCCACCAACATGCGCGATCGGCTCATCCCCCTGCCGCGCCCCTGCGTGCTGAGCGAAGTCAACTACGAAGGTTGCAGCCAGGATCCGCCCGTCCCGCCCGGATCATTGCCGCTATCCGCCTCCAGCGTCTATCCGTTCGCCTCCGACAGCTTCGAGGTGGTGAGCCCCGCTCCCGGCGGCGAGGGACCGGACGATCTGTACCTCTACGATGCGAGCCTTGAACCCCCCGACTCCGAGCGCTCGGCGAGCTTCACGATGAGCGGTGCGCGTGGAACCCAGACCTACCGCGTGCAGGTCTTCTGGGGCTACGCGCCAGGTTCGGCTACCCCGGCCCAGGCCCTCGAAGATCCCGAGTGGTACCGCCGCGAGGTGGTGCGGGTCGTCGTGCGCCTCTACCTGGCGGGCAAGGACGGCGAGCTGCCCCGCGACAATTCTGGCCGGATCACCCGCCTCACCCGACCGGTCAAACCCCTGATCTCGACCCGCGTCGAAGGGCTTACCGACAAGAGCGAAGCGGCCAACGATCCGAATGCCCCCTCCGCCTTCAGCCCCCTGGCACCGCTGGTGGTGCTGAGTGCCGACATCGCGAGAAGCTACCAGTGAGCAGGCGTTCCGGGTTCACGCTGCTGGAACTGGTGGTCGTGATGGCGATCGTCTTTTTGCTGGCCGGTTTCGGAGCCGTCTCAGGCGTTGGTCTGTTGCAGTCGCGCCGCTTCGACAGCGGCCTGCAGGATCTGGCCATCGCTGCGCGCAAGGCCCGATCGCGCGCCCTCGAACAATCCCAGAACTACACGTTCGAGTTCACCCTGCACGATCCGACCCGCAACCTGAGCCCCGACGATCCGCCGGACCACTACGCAATCTATGGCGGCAGCGAGCGTCCGGCTGCCCCGGACTGGCAGCCGCTGCCGGACCACATCTGGATCGATCGCACGACCATCCAGGGGCCGCCCTACCGCTGGCAGTTCGACGAGCGGGGCACCGTTCAGCCTTCCCAGATCGGCACGATCTTGCTGCAGGACGGCAACAACCCTGACCCCGGCCTCGCGAGCCTCGATCCCCACGCCCCGGACCTGCTCTATTACCTGCGCAGCAAACAGAGCAACGGCAAAGGTCTGAGCCGGGGAATCGTGATGAATACCTACCTGGGCAAGATCAGCGCCATCAGCGTCGGCACCCAGGAAGAAGCGCCACCCTCAACCGGTGAGGACGATGCGGCGCAACCGTAGAGGCGTCACCTTGATCGAACTCCTGGTCACAGCCGTGATCAGCTTGATCTTGCTCATCGCCGTCACCTTCGCCTTTACGACCTTCGGCAAGAACGCCCTGGTCGAAAACGCCGTCACCGACGTCCAGACCGACCTGCACAGTGCCCTCGGCCTGATGACCGACGAATTGCGCCAGGCCCGCTACATCTACAACACCGATCCAGCCAGCACCGCTAGCGATCGCCTCCGCCTTGACCCGGTTGCCCCAACTACCGAGACCGACCCGGCCAACTTCGGCAGCGCCAACTTCGACAAGAGCCGCCTGGTGCAGGACAACTCCCCCGGTTTTCGCATCCTGCTCGCCTTCTGGGTACCGACGATCGCAGGCGTCGCCCGCCTCGGAGACGAGAACCAGCAGGCGAGTGCCCCAAAGGGCACGCCGCTCGCCGTCGATCTGGCCAAGGGCAATCTGGTGCCCTGGGGCAGTCCCCAGTCGATCCCCGCCTACAACCTGATCGTCTATTACGTCACCGACCCCCCTCCCGGCTCGGCCTGGAGCGGCCCGCGCATCCTCGAGCGCTGGGAATCGAAACCGGTGCCCATCCGCTTTGCAGAATTCGCCGAAGCCGAGGATTCTAAAAAATTTCTCGATCCCGCCAGCTACGATGCCACGACCGCCCCCCCGGTGGACGGCATCTTTTTGCGCACGCTGCCCGCCTCCGACGGCAACAGTTTCGCCCTCGCCGACTTTCTCGATGGCAAAGAAGGGATCGCCGTGCAGTACCTGAGTCCCCAGACGATGGCGATCAGTCTGCGCGGCAGTCTCGAAGGCAGCCAGGCCGACCGCTACTTTGCAAGCACCGACTCCACCGCCCAGACCTACCTGCGCAGCAACGCCGGTGACGCCCTCGCATACAGCACCACCGTCGTCGCCCGCAACGTCTGTACTGCCAACGCCGTCTGCGTCAAAGATCCGTGAAGTTAGCCCCCAGCCAGGTCCAGGCCCGTATCGTCGGCGGGATTGCCCGGATCGAGCGGCAGTTGCCCGTCCGGTCCCGGCAGAGCCAGATCCGCGCCGTGCCTGCGCAGAATTGAGATGGCTTCGCTGGTGCGCAGCCCCCGCGCCTGAACCGTGACCAGGATCGCTCCGCGCTCGACGCCCTGCTCAAAGTGTCTCGCTTCTTCTTCTGTCAGGCCCATGCCGATGAGCACCGCCACCAGGTCGTTTCCGCTGAGCGGTTCGCGGGGCCGGACAAGGTTGACGAGCGTGCCGAGCAGCCCTGTGCCGCCCTGGGCTACCTCCTCGACGCTCTGGGTGCCGGTAGCGTTGATCAAGTCGCGCTGCTGCTGTCGGTCAGCGACGGCGATCCCCAGATTGTCGAGATTGAAGCCGTTCGCATCGAGATCGACCACCGCCTGCTCGGCCTGCTGGCGGTCCTCGAACAATCCGGCGACGATTCCCCGCTGGAAAATCTCCGGCGTCCACTGCGCACTTCCGTAGGACTGCTGCTCCATGTCTTACTCCCAAACTCTCAGTGGTTCTATCCTCCTGATCCCCTCGAACGGCAGGTTCATCCCTGAGAGAGAATGACCGCCCGCGCCTTGCTCCTTCCCTTCATAAAAAGCTAGAATGTCTGGATACATGGGGCTGCACTGGCTTCGACATTCCAGAGAAAGCCGTCCATGCAGGCCGGGAGTGAGTCCGACCCCCGTTAAATCAGGCTCAAAAACAATAAGTGCGAACAACATCGTTCCCTTTTCCCGCGCTCGCGTAGCAATCGCTGCGTAGAACGGGTCTCGCAGGACGGACCCACGACGGTCTGTGAGATACGGCTAGTGGGTGCTCCGGTAAACGTCCTTCGTCGCGTCACCGGCTAAGCTTAGACGATGAATCCCGTTATCCGGAATAAGCGATAGCCCCCGCTCCTTGGGTCAATCGAGCTAAGCCTGTGAACGAATGGTAGGTGAATAACTGCGGATGGACAGGGGTTCGATTCCCCTCAGCTCCACTTCTTAAAAACCGCTCAGCAAGCCATAGACAGCTTTTGAGCGGTTTTTGCTTTGTGCCCTTTTAGTCAAAAATAATGGCTGAAATGACGTTTTTGGATTAAATAGACGCTAAATTTAGTCCAGAAATAGTCCAGGACTACTGTGAATGGATGACCTCATCAGGGCGGCTAACGGACGCCTGAAAGCGGCAAGGGCGGGCGTCACGATCGAGCAGCGCGGCAACCGGCTATCTTTGCGGGCCACGCTGCCAGCGCCGCCGGGTGAGCCAGTGGACTACAGGCAGCGCCGCATACCGTTAGGCATCCTGGCAAGCCTCGACGGCTGCCGTCACGCTGAGCGACTGGCGAATGAATTGGCGGGCCAATTGGCGACAGGCCGCTTCGACTGGACGCTGTGGCGGCCTGAAGAACCGCCAGAGGCCGCCCCAACCGTGGCCGACTGGCTTGAGCGATTCCGGCGCGACTATTTCGAGCGTCGGGGCACAGAGCCAAAAGTGTTGAGCACATGGGAAAGCGAGTACTCGCGGCCCCTCCGTCGGGCGGGCAGCCTTGATGTGCCTCTCACCGCTGCCTGGGTGCGAGCGGCGATCCTCTCCATTCCCGCGCAGGAAAAGACGAGGCAGCGCGCCGCAACTTGCCTGGGCGCGCTCAGCAAGTTTGCTGGACTGCAGTTGCCCTTTGATACCGCCGATCTTCGTGGAACCTACACCGGCCTGAAGGCCGCGCCGCGCAACTTGCCTACCGATGAAGTGATCGAGCAGGTACGCCTCACTGTGCCGGACAACGGTTGGAGGTGGGTCTATGGAATGCTCGCCGCCTTTGGGCTGCGGCCCCACGAGGTCTTTCGGATGGTGTCGGTGGAGTCGATGGCGGACGGCGGGGCAATCCTCCAGCTCAGCGAAGATACGAAGACCGGCGCGCGCTACTGCTGGGCGCTGCATCCTCGCTGGGTAGATAAGTGGGGGCTTCTCGAAGCTAAGAGGCCGGATCTAGATCTGAGCAAGCCAAACGAGAACCTCGGCCATCAGGTGAGCCAGGCATTCGTGCGCTACCGACTGCCCTTCCCTGCCTACAATCTCCGGCACGCCTGGTGCGTTCGGGCACTCACCTACAACCTCGACACGGGGCTGGCCGCTCAGATGGCCGGGCACAGCCTTGCGGTCCACCAGCGGCAATATTGGCGGTGGATCCGGGCAGATCACCACCGCCGGGCCTACGAGCAACTGATGCTCCGGCCCAACCGACCCTGACCGCCGGAAAATTAAAAATCTCAAGCGAATCAAAAAGCCATTAAATCCGCTAAGCTTCTCACTGTGCGGATTTCAGCGTTTCAGCAGCCCAAATTTGGGCAGCGAGTCAAAACCCGACCAAATCTTTCAAAAATTACTATTGACTTTTAATCCTTTAGCAAGTTACTATCAAGGTATCAAAAGGATTGAAATAGCAAAGGAGAAAGCAAATGACCGTGATCAAGCAAGCAGACGGCAGCATCAGGATTTCCGAAATCGTCACCAAACCAAACGGTTCAGATAGCAGCTATCTTGCTGTTGGAATATTCCAGACAAAAACCGATGAGTTTGGCGACATTAGCACTGAATTTAAGCGGCTGGGGTATCCCGACAAAATGGAATCGCAAGGTATCCGTGCAAAGAAAATCGTAGACGGAAAGTACGGATCGGCGCAACAGTCGATCCAATGGACAATTCTGATGAGTCCCGCCGCCGCTCAAAAGTATTCCATCGCTCTTGTCCGCACTGGTAGCGGATATGGCGGACGTCGTCCAGGGGGTACGGAAATCGTTTGGGAGCCCGGGCAGACCCAAAACGTCATAAATTTGGCATGAACGATCGCACTTTTGCGACGATGAGGGCCGTGGCGCAAGCCATCCGCGCCAACCCCGGCAATCCGGGCTTTGAGGATCTGGGCAGGCGTAACAGCAAAGTGCCTAGGCGGGTTCTGGCGGCCCTCAAGCTCTGCCAAGATAAACCGCAAACCGCCCTCACCCTGGCTTTGGAGTTGGGGGTGAGCGAAGATTATGCCCGCGCCATTCTCCGGGCACTTCGAGAAGCCGGGCTGGTTGATACCGCCGACGCGCCGCCGGATCTGCGAGGCAAGATCGGCAGACCACCAAAAGCAAGCGCACAGCCCGAGTAGCGCCGGGCAAGCGGAACTGGCGCGGCGACGACGCATAATCCCCGCCAGCCGCCGCTACTATCCTTGTAACTTGAAAGGCTCTCCCCGGTTCGACCCCCTCGCGCCGGGGTTTTACTTTGTGCGCTTCTTGTCCCTGCTGCGCGGATCTTCATCGGCGACGGCGGGAACCGGCGGCGGTTGCGGTGGCTTCCCATTGCTATACCCCGGACACTGCGGAGCCTCCCCGCCAGGCCGTGAGTACGCAGATCTGGCCCCACAGCGATGGCCCCGAGCGTCGAGGTCGTCGGGGCAGAGGCAGCGGGCGCTGGCGGCGTGAGGCAGAAGAAAAACGGCTGCGACAAAGAAGAGAACAGCGGAGAACATTATTTTCATTTCCCAGACCTTGCGGCAATATCGTTCGCGATCGCAGCCTCGTCGTAGACAGTAGGCACGCCGCCCTTTCTGTCGTAGCTGTAGTAAAATCGCCCGACTTCAAGCGCGAATACCCTGGCCTCGGTGGACTCAGGGTGCCTCTCTAGGATGCGCAACGCAGCCTTATATACTCTGCTGCGTTCTGGTCCTCCGATCGCCTCTGCCTGTACTCGCAGCAAGTTGAGCCCTGGCGCTAAATCAGATAGAGCTACATCTCCTTTTTCAAGCTTTGCTATAAAATCTTGAACTGCCGGGGTTTTTGCTGGTGGCTCAAAAATTATAAAAGCTGCTGCAACAACTATCAGGCCAACAATCACAATGGTCGCAAACAGAGCCATAGAGCCGTGATCTGGGATAGGAGCAGAAGCACTCTACATCGATTTCTCCCCTGTTTGGGGGGATAGACCTAAGTTTATAGAATCTTCATAGACGGTGAAATCCCGTTGCGGCTAAGCACATGAACAAATGAGCATTTTTTGAGCAAAAAACGAACATGGACATGCGTTCATGCTCTCAGGCAAAATGTCCTCAGTTTTGTTCTGCCTATCACGTCCCTTTCAGTTTTCAGGTGTTTCATGCTCAGCCGCACTCAGCACCCTAGGTTCCGCGCCAGAAAAGTACACAATAAGCGTCTCCTTTACAGACGATTTCATGGATGTAATGTCCACCCTAGCTGGTCTCGCTTCTACAGGCAATTGATAAGTCGCCTTACATATATCAAAATATCTTTGGGTAAGATCTCTGTCGATTCCGTCGATTCTGTCAATTTGTTCTACGCGATTGCGAACGCTCCGTGCTTTGTATGGTGCCGATTCACCTTCTTCATCCGAAAAAACGTCTTCCTGGTCAAGGTTGGTGGCACCAGAATCATCCCAGGCTGTTAGATTTTTGACATCCAGACCTTTGATCAGCTCCGCTGCGGTCGTTTTATAAAGACTGGCGATAGCTATAAGAGCATCAAATGGAAACGGGAATTTGCCTGACAAGTAATTCGTCAGAGTTGGGCGCTTAATGCCTGTTTCTCTTGCTACATGAGCAACAGTGTGCTTAGCAGCGCGCATTAATGCCTTTACTCTCTGAATCAATATTTTGCCTGACTCCGCCGAGGACGGCGAAACAGCATGGGGCTGATCAGGCAGATTATTGACAGGATGTTCGATTTCTGACATCATGAGCTTGCTGGTTATCCAAGTTACCAGTAAGCGTAACATCGGCAGCTTATGCAAACGAAGATCAGCCTTTCATTGCCGCCTGTAGATGGGCCTTTCATTAAGGCCGAGCTTTCGCGCCGCAATGTCGAACTTCAAGACATTGCGGCTGCGGTTGGCGTCTCGGCGACGATTGTCAGCTTGGTCATTTCAGGCCACCGCAGTTCAAAGCGGGTAGCGCAAGCTATTGCAGCCGCTGCTGGGGTGCCTGTTGAGAAGGTCATCGCGCTTAGAAAATCAAAAGCTCAGGCTCCCTCTACCAAAGTTGCGCCTGAGCCAGTGACCACTACTACGAGGTCAACCACATGATACCGCATTCAAAAGCCTCAGCAGCGGGCCGACCCGCTCTGGGGGGAGTGGAAGTTGCTTGCGGGGCGCACCCTCTACGCGCCCCTCTTTTTCCCGCCCCCAGATCTGCCGAATATCTCGAAGCCAAGGTGCTCGAACTTGAGCACGAGCTCGCCGCTGCCTACCGCCAGATTGGCGGCCTGCAGGATCATATCCGCGCCCTCGAGGCCGAGGCCGATCAGCGCAACGCTCTGATCTTCCGCCAGGCCGCGCTGCACTTTGCTGCCCAGCGCGTCATTGCCTGCTGGGAAGAGCAGGGTGGCGGCGAAGAGCAGGAGGTCCGCCTCGCTATGGCCCTCAACTGGCTCCGCGAGGCTCTGGCTGGGAGGCCCGCGCCGAGGTACCTGCCCGCTGAGTGGCTGAAGGGAGGTGCGGCGTGACACCAGAAGCACTGCAAAAAATCCTCGCGGATCACCTCGAATGGATCGGGTCGCTCGGCGAGCGCGGCACCAGGGCCAACCTGTACGGGGCCAACCTGACGAGGGCCAACCTGTACGGGGCCAACCTGACGAGGGCCAACCTGGAGGGGGCCAACCTGTACGGGGCCAAGCTGACGAGGGCCAACCTGTACGGGGCCAACCTGGAGGGGGCCAACCTGACGAGGGCCAACCTGTACGGGGCCAACCTGACGAGGGCCAGCCTGGAGGGGGCCAACCTGGAGGGGGCCAAGCTGGGCAAGGAAACGAAAATCTCACCCGAGACACGTCTGCCCACCGGCGAACTCTGGAGCGAGTACCTGGCCGAAGTTGTGCCCGCGCTTTGCACCGCCGGGGGCCGGAAACTTGAGGAAGTGGCGGGCCATTGGGACTGCCACACCTGGGAGAACTGCCCGATGGCTGCCGCGTTCGGCGTGCAAGGAATTGAAGAAATTCCGCTTCTGTTTCGCCCGCGCGCTCAGCAGTTCGTGCCACTGTTCGACGCCGGGCTAATTCCGTGCCCAGTTGCCAGGTCCGAGGCGGCGGAGGTGCAGCCGTGAGCAAATTGCACCCCGAAGTTGTTGGCTGTCCTTTTCAGCAAGCCCCGGCTTTCAGCTATTGGCGCTACAGCCCCAGCCGCTCTGCTGTGCCGGTGCTGGTTGTGGCGCTGCTCGGTTCTGAGCGTGCTCAGGTCCGGCTTCTGGAGAATCCCTGGCCGGGCACGCTGGGAGACTTTATCCACGTCCGCACCATCCTGCGCAGCCAGCTGCAAAGGGGGCGCTCATGAACGAACACGCCCCCCCCGCACTGCTTCTTGCCAGCAGCGAGCGGCTTTTTCTCGAAGTCACCGAGCCGCTGGATCAACTGATCGCCCTCAAGCTGGCCGGGATTGTCCGCCAGCTGGTGAGCGTGGCCTACTCGATGGGCCATGCCGACGGCGGTCAAGCGCCCCAGCCGTGTACCGCCTGCCCGGCAAAAGGAGGTAGCGATGCCCAGGATTGAACTGCCCTTTGGCGGCGATCTGACCATTCCAGTGCCGCCACCGCAAGAAGAGGAGCGGGCCGCCGCCGATCTGCAAGATACCCGCGACTATTACCTGGCCGATCAGGAGGCGCACGATCTGGCGGACAAGCTGATCTTCAGCTGCTTCGAGCTGGTCCACCTGCGCAATGTGCCGATTCGCATTCTCATGCGGCGACCTGAGCGCTCAAGCAAAGGGCGGCTCACGATGGGCAGCGCCCATAAAGCGAGCCCTCGCGATCAGGCCCTGCACGGCTGCACTTTTGTGATCGTGCTGTGGGAGAAGTTTTGGAAGGGGGAGCCTCGCAAGCACGAGGCTTTGTTGTTCCACGAACTTTGCCACTGCTGGGTTGACGAAGAGGGCAAAGCGAAGCTCGTCGGCCACGACATCGAGGAGCACTACGCTGTCATCCGCCGTTACGGGGACTGGCAGGGCGAGGTTGAAGACGTTGCTCGGCAGCTCAGCCTCTTTGGCAAGGGAGGCAGCGATGAGTGATAACCCGCCCCGCACCCACAACGGCGACCAGTTGCCCGTCCGCTATGAGGGCGGCAAACCGGAGAGCCGACCCGCCGCCGTAGGTGGCAGCAGTTGGGTTGAAGTCGATCTCTGCACAGCTGCTGGGATCAAGATTGGCACCTGCAGGATGCCTGAAATTGAGTCGCTGAAGAGCGCGATTGCAACTCAGAACGGCGTTTTCATCTACGACGAAGAGTCAGATCGCTACTTGAAGGTGCCTACTTACTGGCCTGCTCCGAGCCAGTTGCACTTCAACTTTGCTGCTGGCGACTCGCCGCGTGGAGGTAGCTCATGAGCAAGATCGCCGTATTACACGCGCGGATCAAGGAGGCAGCCTGGGAGCCTCGCCCAGGCTGCCGGGTCGCCGTCGCCATTGTCCAGGCCGACGATTCACTGCTCCAGATTCTGCCTCTGGAGAGCCCTTACGGCGACGGCTACGAGCGCCGATGGGTGCCTGCTTCCTCAATCACCCTTCTGGAGGTGCGGCCATGATCGCAGGAGCACCTCGCCGGGGGCCGGGCAGGCCGCGCAAGAGCCAGCCACTGGCAGCTATAAAGGCAGTCATTGGTGATGGCGTCGGCACCCTGCCGCCTCTGGACAGGCGCTGGATCGGGGCCGCAGCAGCCTCTGCTGCCCTGGATATGAGCGCCCGGCTGTTGCGCACCTGGGCGGCCAACCCCAGTGCCTACGGCCTCACCTACGGCGTCCATTACCGGGATCTGGCTGGCCCTGCCTCGCGCCGCGCCAGCTACCAGTTCTGTGTCGAAGAGATCCGCGCTCTCATCTCGCGCCCTCCCTGTCTGCGCGATGCGGCCCGTGGGCAGGGGGGTGGCGATGTCAGCCACTAAAGCTAAAGCGTGCCTCGGGCCCTATCTGCAGGGGCTGGGCGCAACTGGCCGTCTTCTCGCGGATCGGTGCTTCGGGCGCTGCTGGGCGGCTGAGCAGCAGCTGTTTGCACTGAGGGCCGACGCTCTTACCCAGGCCAGTCTCAACGTTATTAGCTATCACGTAGGCGATCTGAAGGCCATCGCGTCGGAATGGGTGATCTGCTCCACCGACGAAGAGCGGGCCGATCGACTGGAGCTGATCCAGGAGGTCGCCGATCGCTGCGAGCTGGCGATCAGAGGCTGGCTGGCCTACGAGTTGGAGCATCGCTGCAATGAAAGGTAGCGCTGCAGGGGCGATCCGCTGTCCGGGCTGCGGGTGCCGCCTGAATAGCTGCATTCGCGCCACCAGAGGCAAGGAAGGGCTGCTGTCTGGCCACATATGCTTCCAGTGCCACCGCTTCTTTTTGCTCCTCAATACAGATCACCTTGCGCAGGGCGCAGCCCAGGAGGCGAGCGAGTGGGACGGCGAGCAGTTGATCTAACTGGCCGGACTTTCGGCCAGCTTGTGGCCCTGCAGCCCGCTGGATGCGCCGGGCGAGGGCTATACAGGGTACCCCTTTGGGAGTGCCGCTGCCTCTGTGGCCAACTCGCCACAGTCCGATCAACCTATCTGAACGCTGGCCGGACACGTTCGTGCGGCTGCCTGCGGGTAGAGCACGGGCGCAGATTGGGCCAGAGCAATCGAAAGCTATCTGGGAGGGCACTCTGATGCCCATTCGAGCAATGGAGCTGGCAGGCCAGACTTTCACTCGCTGGACAGTGCTGAGCCGGTACGACGGGCCGCGCCTGCTCTGCGGGCCAATCTATTGGGTCTGCCGCTGCGAGTGCGGCAATGTTCGAGCCGTCGAGCAGTGCTCTTTGAGAGCTGGGAAATCCCGCTCTTGCGGTTGCCTGCGGCGGGAACTACTCATGAATCGGGGAAACAATACTCATGACGACTGAATTGCAATTGCATGATTTTCAGGCAGGTCAATCTGTCTGGATAACCAGTGACAGGCTCGGCTACCAGGGCCAGAGCGCTGTGATTTTGGCTGTTGAAGGCAACGAAATCACCGTCAAACAAGGTGACGGTCGAGAGCGCTTGTACAAACCTGAAGAACTGGCTTTCCAGGCGCAGCCAGAGGCATCATTACCGCCCCTATTTACGCCTGGGCAACGGGTGCGCGTCGTATCTGGCGACCGGGCGGGCAAATCGGGCGTTGTCACCACGATTTCTTCAAGCGGAATTGTGCGTGTGCGCGGCGACGAGCAGACCGCTGGACCACCGTGGGCGATTGGCGCGCACCATCTTGAGGCGATGGCAGCTGAGGAGGAGGCGACTCCCGCCCCGCCGTCGAACGAGGCACAAAATACCGAAGAAGAGCCGTTGAAGCCCGGCGATTGCGTGAGCGGGCCTCTATTTGAGTGCGGCCAGGTGCGCTTTGTGGGCACTGACGACGATGGGCCGTGGGCCGATGTGCGCTGGGTGGCCGACTCGCGGATCAAGAGCGCCAAGTTTCCGCAAGCCCAGCTGAAAAAGCTCGAAGACGGCGCTTTTGAGGCTCCCTCCGGCTTGCCGCAGCCATTCCGCCCTGCGCGGAACTTCAAAGCTCTCGATTGGGTGGGCACGCCGAATGGCCCGGCTTTGATCACAGAGGTTAAGCCTGCGATCGGCGACTGGCTTTATGCAGCACAGGTGGGCGGCGAGGATGGCTCGGTCGTCTATTTTTATCAGACGACCGGCGGCTTAAAGAAGTGCGATCCACCGCCGGTGGCCGCCGAACAACGTTACGAGCCGGACCTATTTGCCAAGATCCTGGCGCGGGACGGCTCTCCTGTTGAGGAGGGCCAATCTCCCCCGCTGAAGGGAGGGCCAATCTCCCCCGCCGAGGGGAGCGCAGCCCCGCTTCCCCCAGCCATGCCCTTCAGCGATCAACTCTCTGATTGCTTTGTTCCGCCGCCTGTTGAGGCGTTCCCTGAAGAGCGCCAGGCCCACCACCAGGCCCGCGATAAACAGTTCGGCGAACTGCTGGCGGCTGAGCCTAAGTGTCCTCATTGCGGCGCGCCTGCAATTGTCAGCCGCGGCCCCAACTGCTGGTGCTGCAACCTGCCGTTGGAAGGCAAGGACGATTCCGAGGGAGAGACTCCTCCTGCCGCTGCAGCGACTTCGCAGGCTAGGGATCTGTTCTCGCTGCTATCTGCTGCCACTCGTGAGGCGGTGCGCGTAATGGCTCTGCTGGAGGATGAGCGGCAGGCAAAGCACCGAGCAGCGGATGTGCAGGCCATTGCCTCTCAGAAGGCGCTTGAGGAGGTGCGGCAGTTGCGCGAACGGCTGGCCCGAGCAGATCGCCTCAAGGCCGCCGCCGCCGCTTTCAGGACCGCCATTGCAGCACCCGTATCGACCGACAGGGTGAACGAAATCATGCGCGCTCAGCACGAGCTGCTGGCCGCTGCGCTTGAGTGTGAGGAGGGCGAGGGGTGAAGCCTTGCACCTTTGGCAGTCTATTTTCTGGCGGGGGCCTAGTGGACCTCGGAGCGGTGGCGGCTGGGTTGCAGCCTCGGTGGGCGATCGAGATCGATCCAGCAGTAGCAGGCGTATTTCGAGCCAACCACAACACCCCGCTCATTGAGGGCGATGTAGCGGCGATCGACCCGAACGATCTCGATCCTGTCGAAGTTCTTTGGGCCTCGCCTCCATGCCAGGCGTTTAGCCAGGCGCGCAATCAGTCGCTGCCGCAGCGAACCGACGCCGATCTTGGTCTTCACATTCTCCGCTACACCGCAGTCCTCCGACCCCGCCTAGTGGTCGTTGAGAACGTGCCCGCCTACCAGCACAGCGACCAACTGGCGCAGATAGTCGCGGGCCTCTGGGAGCAGAGCTATTTTGTGTGTCACCAGCTGCTGAATGCCAGCTGGTTCGGCACCCCTCAGACTCGCCATCGCCTTATCCTTCGAGCCTTTCGCGGCAGCCTCGTTCCTGAACTGCGCACTTCGGCGGCGAAAGCGGGCTGGTGGTCAGCGGTTGCAGATCTGGCCGATTCCTTTCCGCCCTCTCAGCTCGCACCGTGGCAGTTGAAGAAGCTCTTTCCGCTGGAACATTTTCTAGGAGAGGCAAACACACTGATTCGCGGCTGTGGCCCCAACCAGCGTGGGCCGTGGACTGTTGGAGCCGGGCGAT
Source organism: Gloeobacter kilaueensis JS1 (assembly GCF_000484535.1). NCBI lineage: Bacteria > Bacillati > Cyanobacteriota > Cyanophyceae > Gloeobacterales > Gloeobacteraceae > Gloeobacter > Gloeobacter kilaueensis. Next base: position 913,371 of record NC_022600.1, read on the forward strand.
CGGCTCCAACAGTGATTGCTTGCGCTGATAAAATCACTCTTCGCGCCTGGCTCGTCGATGGGCAGTTCAACGGCAGCCCCGACCAACGCGACCGACCGCCTACGGTGCGCAGAGGAGACGAGCCCGCCTACACGATTACGAGTAGCGGGGCGCTTCGCCCCGCTAGAGCCTGCCTGGATGGCCGTGTAGTTGCCCTAACTACCAGAGCGCTCGCACGGTTTCAGGATCTGCCCGACACCTATCAGTTGCCAGCGAACAAAACCCTGGCCTGCAAGGTGATTGGCAATGGCGTGCCTGTGCGAATGGCTGCAGCAATTTTGCGGGGGATGGCATGATTACCCGCCCCGCACTCCGTTGGTACGGTTCCAAATGGCGGCTGGCGCGCTGGATCATTTCTCACATGCCGCCGCACACCCGCTACGTTGAGCCTTTTGCAGGCAGTCTCGCTGTCCTTCTGCAGAAGCCGCCGGTGAGGTGTGAGGTTGTCAGTGACCTCGACGAGGAAGTCTGCAACTTTTTTGCGGTCCTTCGGGATCAGTTCGTAGAGCTGATCCGCGTCATTCGCCTGACACCTTACCACCGGTTGGAGTTCGAGCGGGCCTGGTTGTCAGTACCAGCCGCCGATCCGATTGAACGGGCCCGCCGGTTCTACGTGCGCAGCTGGCAGGGCCAAAGCGGCCCGACCGGCAAGTACATGCCAGGGTGGCGCAGCAATCCGGACGGCAAGCGCAGTGTAGATCCCGTGCGTGACTTTCTCAATGACAGCCATTTGATGGCCGTTGCTCGTCGATTGCGCCTCGTTCACTGGGAAACTCGGCCTGCGATCGAGACCATTCAGCGATGGGGCGGGGCAAATCAGACGCTCATCTACTGCGATCCGCCCTATCTCGGCAACCGCAAAGCGAACGATGAGTACGCCCACACGATGAGCGAGGCTGATCACATTCGTCTGTTTGAGCAGCTCGAAATGATGGATGCGACGGCCATAGTCAGCCATGCGCCATGCCCGCTGTACGACGAACTGTATGCCAGCTGGACTCGTTTCGGTAAGGCTGCGCAGACAAGAGCCGGCAAGCCCAGTCTTGAGTGCATTTGGATTTCACCTGCCGCCACCGCCGCTGCTGGTGGGCTGCTGAAGCTGGAGGTGGGCCGGTGAGCAAAACCCTTCTCGAATCTTTCACCGCAGCTCAGCGCGAATGGTTGCGCGATCACGTCGCCTTTTACACCTACAAGTTGCCTCGCCAAGAGCTGATCCAACGAGTTGAGCGGATCGCCCGCGAAGCTCGCACGTTGCAGGCCAGGCTGACAGATAAGCCGCAAGTGCAGGCTGAAGTGCTCGCCAACATGAAAATGGCGCTATCGATACTTGAAACCCTGGGCTACACGGTCGGCCCAGGCAATACTTTACAGGAGCGTGAATCATGCCAATGAATCGCGCCTTGTATCCGATAAATTGGGACGAGATAGCAACAGCTATCAAGGCGGCGGCGGATTGGCGATGCGCTCACTGTGGTAAGCAGTGCCGACGCCCTGGCGAGAAGTTCGACACTCATCGCCGCACAGCAACAACCGCCCACCTAAATCACAATCCGGCGGACTGTAGAGCGAGCAATCTGCGATGCCTTTGCGCGCCATGCCACTTGGCATACGACGCAGAGCATCACAAGAAAAACGCGGCCCTGACGCGGCTTGCGCGACAACAAAAGGAGCAAAACAGTGTACGGACTTGATAGGCAAATCATGAAAGAAGGGCTGCTGATTCTATCAATTTTGGCGCTGGCAACCGGCCCCAGATCCACCGCTGAAATCGTCAGGAACGCTGGGCTGAATCTGCCCAGCGGCTCACGACATCTCAACAATCTGGCAACGCACGGCTATGTTGTGTGTTGCGGAATCGTGGGTCGGAAACCTCAACAAACCTGGCAGATAAGTGATGCTGGCCGTGAGCGGCTGGCAAAAGGGAAAAACAATGAGTCGTTATAGATGGCTGAAGCTTCACCACGACATAATTGCTGACATAAAACTCAGGCGATTTAGCCCTGCTGAGAAGTGGGCATGGGTCGTGATTCTTTGTCTTGCGAGCCAATCGACTAAGAGGGGAATAGTTACGGCAGATCCTGAAGATGTTGCCGAAGCTTGCGAATTCAATAATTTTCAAGATTGGCTTTATTTTCGAGACAAGCTCGTAGCGAAGGGCATGGTCGAATTAACCTCGGACGGGTTACTTGTTTGCAATTTTGCCGAGCGGCAGTACGACAATCCCTCAGACGCGCCGGACGAGACACGCGAACGGAAGGCGCGACAAAGAGCCAGGGAAAAAGCTGCACAAGCTCAGGCCGAAAAAGCAGGTGTCACGAGCAGTCACGAGCAGTCACGAGGATGTCACGAGGATGTCACGACACAGATAAGAGGAGAAGAGAATAGATCAGAAGAGAAAAGAGAAGAGAAGAATTTAGAACCCCCCAACCCCCCCGCCGGCGGGGGGCACGAGGCGCAAAAAAAAGCCGAGCCTGCTACAGCAAAGCGCTCGAAACCTCGGCCCGACAGCGCAGACGGGATTGAGCTACCCGAAAGCCTGGAATCTCCGCAACTGCGGCAAGCGCTCGGAGAGTGGCTTGAGCACAAGCGACAAATTCGCGACCCACTTCGAGAGCTCGGAATTGCAAAATTAATCAAACGCCTTGCAGTGCTTGGGATTGAGCGCTCTGTAGCAGCGATTGATTACTCGATTGCGAACGGCTGGAAAGGGGTTTTTGAAGAGAAAAATTCCGCCGTCGCTCCCAAGTTTGGCAAAGTTGCACAATTTAAGTCAGCAGAGGAAAAGCGCCGCGAACAGCTCGAAGCCTGGGCGCGCGGCGAACCGCTGCAACACGAAGAACCGTTCATCGACGTGGAGGCAAATCATGCGTGAGAGCGAGAAATCGAGATTTTTGCACTGCCTCGACGGCGTGATGGCTGCGACGGGCAGACCTCTCAACCCTGCTGCTGTTCCGGTGTGGTGGGCCGTTCTTGAACCTTTTGCGCTTGAGGGCGTCGAAGCGGCCCTTTACGCCTGGGCCGCCAAAGAGCAAAAGGCTCCTGTGCCCGCCGACATAGCCAGGATGCTCTCAGCCGAACTGGCGGACGGATGGCCGGGGGCTGACGAAGCTTGGGCCTTGCTTCCGCTCAGCGAATACGACTCCGGCCTGCTCACCGACGAAGCGGCTGAGGCGATGGGCGTTGCCTTGCCGCTTGCTTATCGAGGCGACGAGACAGGCGCTCGGATGGCTTTTAGGGACGCCTACAATCGCTGCCGGGATGCGGCGATTGCGGCAGGCAAGAGGCCGCGCTGGTTTTTCACTTGCGGCATGGACCCCACTAGGCGCGCCCCAGTGTTACTCGATGCCGTGCGCAAGAGGCGGCTGCCCCTGGATCATTGCCTGCAGTTTTTGCCCGGCGACCATGCGCCCGAACTGCTTCGCGCCCTGGGCGTGGCGAGGCACCCGCTTCTTGTCGAGCACGAGCAGGCAGGCATCGAGAGGCTGCGCCGGATGTTGGATGCCGCTTGGCCTAAAGAGTTGCCTGCCGCCGATAACGATGAGCTGGAGGGCGAGGATGAAGATTGAGCCCGACCGCGAAGTGGCGCTGAACGCCTTTCAGGCTGGCCTGCAACAGGCAATTGACGCCGCCACGCTTGACAGCAAGATTCGGATACAGCGCTTTGCAAGAAGGCTGTGCCTGCGCAAAGAGGTCACGCCCGAAGAGCGCCGTCGGGAACGCTCAAGAGAAGCGGCTGCGGATTGGTTGAAGCTTTCGCCGCAGGTGTTGGGCAATGAGTGATATTGCCCACCAGGTGGCCGCCATCGATGTCGAGGCCGCCCGTGCTGGGTTCAGCAGATACGAGCTGCGCCTGCTCGTCTGGGGCCGCTACAACGCTGTCCGCAGGGCTGAACTCACTCCCGACGAGTTGGTGGACTTGCTTGAACACCTGCAACAGTTGCCCACACGATTACCTGCAAACAAACTTTTAACGGGAGCAGCAAGATGAAAACGAAACAAGAAGCCAAGGAAGCTCTGATGCTTGCTGGCTGGAGCGAAGAAGAGATCGAATCGGTTGGCATTGTCTTGCCGCCGCCATCACCAACTATCAATCCTGAAGATTTGCAAACCTGCCCAGACAGGATGCAGAGCTTTGGCCCACAGCGCCGCGAAGAGAACCTGGATCACTGGGCAAAACGAGGAGCCGATCGCGTTTGTTCTTACTGCGGCAGCATGCACCCGGATGAGTTCGTCGCCTTTTTGCGCCGCGCCGCAGATCCGGCTCAACCCGATCGGCTCGGATTGACGGACAAGAATTACAAGCTCTACGTCCACAGGCCCGGTGTCAGCAACGCCGGTCAGGGCGCAATCAAGTTCTATAAATGGCACCTTGCTCCAGAAGGCCAAGAGCTGGAGGAGCTGGAGGCTTTATTCAAGGCAGCCGTGCAGCAATCGCGTATTAAATACGGGGGCATCGCATGAGCACTGGAGAGATCGACTTCAAGCGGCTGCGGCCAAAGGTGAGCAAAATGGCTGAAACCCAGTCAGGAAGCGGGTTTCAGCTTTTTGGGCGGGTCGGCGCGGGTCCTTCCGGGGCCAAAAGACAGTGCGGGTATGGGCTGCCCAACTTTTCGCTAGTTACAGCCTTTTAAGACCCGACATGCCGCTGCAACGTTCGTAAAGACTAGATAAGGGTAATTACTGTTAGATAAAGGGCAATTAAGTAAGTAAGGCAGGTTGCAAGGTGTTGAGCGATAGAGTACGTGCAATTGAGCTAGGCGAATATCTTGGACCAATCAGCGAAAGAACGGTTCGCGATTGGGCTAGTCGGGGCATTATTCCAAGAGCCAGCGGTGGGCGCTACAGCATAAAAGCCTGCACATGCTCGGCAATTGCCCATTTTCAGGAAGAGGCAAAGCGGGCGTCGAGCGGCCTCAGTGACGACAACGAGGACATGCAGGCTGCCCTCCTGGCTGCAAAGCTGCGGATAGCTGAAGCCACTGCGGAGCAAGAAGAGGCTGCTGTAGCCGCTGCTCGCGGTCGGCTGCTGCCTGCAGGCGAGGTGATTGCCGAGGGAGCAAAGATGGTTGCAGCGTTTCGCGCCCGTTTGCTGAGCCTGCCCACCACTGCAGCGCCCCAGGTGGTCGAGTTGTCGGCCCCTGAAGCAGAAGCCCTGCTACGTTCGCTCGTCTACGAAGCGCTGGCCGAACTGGCGGCCTATGATCCGGGCGATGCCGACAGCAATTCGTGAAGCGATAAGGCAAATCGCCGCCGCCGCCGCACCGCCGCCGGATCTGAAGATTTCCGAATGGGCAGATACCTACCGGGTTATCCCAGAAGGAGCTGCGATGCCGGGCCGGTGGCGAACCAGCCGCACGCCCTACCTGCGCGAGCCGATGGACGCGCTCACGGATCCGCTTGTCGAAGAGCTGGTCATTATGGCGGGCAGTCAGGTAGGCAAGACGGAACTCACCCTGAACGTGCTGGGCTACTTCATTCACCAGGATCCGAGCCCCATTCTCTACATGGAGCCCACGGTAGAAATGGCGGAGAACTTTTCTAAAACTCGGCTGGCTCCAACCATTCGCGACACCGCCGTATTGGCATCGCGCATTGCGGATCCGAAAAGTCGCGACTCTGGTAACACTACGCTTCTCAAGAACTTTGCCGGGGGCTATTTGGCTTTGATTGGCTCCAACAGCCCCGCCCAGGCGGCAAGCCGACCGATACGAATACTTCTCGCCGACGAGGTGGATCGCTTCAGCGACTCGGCAGGCACCGAAGGCGATCCGGTGGATCTGGGCATCCAGCGGCAAGACACTTTCTTCAACCGCAAGCGTGGGCTCATCAGCACGCCTACTGTGCGCGATGTGAGCCGCATCGAAGCCGCCTTTCTGGCGAGCGACCAGCGGCGCTACTTTTGCCCGTGCCCAGTCTGCGGCGAATTTCAGCTGCTCCAGTTTCAATACCTGCGGTGGGATGCCGGGCGGCCCGAGAGTGCCTACTACCTGTGCGAGCATTGCGGGGCGAAGCTTTCTACCGCTCAGAAAAACCAGATGGTACGTGCTGGCCAGTGGCGAGCGACGGCTACACCGAAACCCGGCTCCGAGCGCTCGCGAGGCTATCACCTCTGGGCCATCTACAGCCCCTGGATCTCGCTGCAGTTGATTGTCGAGAAATTTCTCAAGGCAAAAGACGATCCTGAGCGATTGAAAGTCTTCACCAACACTGTGCTGGCGGAAACCTTCGACACCGCCGGGGGGCAGAAGATTGACTATCAAAAGCTGGCCGATCGATCGAACTACGGGCCTAGGGGCAGCAATGGTCAGCCCGCTCGTGAGTTCGTCTACGGGCTCGAAGGGGGCAAAGCCCCTGCCGCCGGGGTGCTGTTTTTGAGCGGCGGCGTCGATGTGCAAGACGATCGCCTGGAGGTGATCTTGAGAGGCTGGGGCCGGGGTGAACAATCCTGGCTTTGTTGGTACCAGCAGATCTGGGGCGATCCGCGCATGGTCTCGACCTGGGAGGCGCTTGACGAGGTGGTAGGTAGCACCTGGCGGCACCCTCACGGCGTCGATCTTCGCGTCGAAGCGGTCGGGGTGGATAGTGGCCATCTCACGCAGTACGTCTACGCCTACGTGCGTGGTGCGGCCCATCGAGGAGTGTTTGCGGTGAAAGGCATGGGCACGCCCACCGATCGCCCGATCCTGGGCACACCCACCTGGCAGGACATCGATCACGAAGGCAGGAAGATTAAAAACGGTGTGCAGCTCTGGTCTGTGGGCACCCACCAGGCCAACAGTCTCATCTATTCCCGGCTGGCGCTGCCGTACCCCGGCGACGGCTACTATCATTTCCCGGCGGGCCTTGAAGAGCCATTTTGGGAAGGGCTGTGTTCTGAAAAATTGATTACTGAGTATCGGGCCGGAGTAGCAACCCAGCGCTACGTGCCCATCGCCGGAAGAAAGCGCAACGAGCCCTTGGACTGCGAGCGCTACGCCCTCGCCGCTGCACTGAAGCTGGGCCTCGCCCGCGCTCCCTGGGACAAGCTCGAAGAACGGGTGAAGCCGAAAGAGCAAAAACCCACCACCGCCCGCGCAACTGCTGCAACTGGCCGCCAGTCCGGCAACTGGCTTACGGATTACTGAGCGGTTGCCCCCGTGATCGCAAAGTTTGAGCTGCAGCTGCAAAAAATTGGGAAGATTCGAGCGCCCGCCTGTGCAGCTACCCAACCCGATCAACCAAGGCAGCACCTACACCTGGCTCGACAGCCTCGTGGACTATCCCGCCAACCAGGGATGGGTGCTCACGTACTACTTTCGAGGCGGCGGCAGCGCTCTTAATCTTCCGGCGATCGCGAGCGGCGCAGATTTTCAGTCCAGCCTGACATCGGCGCAGACTGCTGGCCTCGCCGCCGGGCAGATCTACTGGCAGGCGAAGGTACAGCAGGGCAGCCAGATCGTCACTGTGGGCAGTGGTGCCATCACCGTAATCCTGGACCTCGCCGCTGCACCGCCCACCTACGACGGGCAGACACCAGCGCAGGCCCAGCTCGCCGCTGCCGAGGCTGCCATCCAGCGCCGGCTCAGTGGCCAGGACGTCGAAGAATACACCGTTGAGGGCCGGTCCCTGCGTCGCATGTCGCTCATGAGCTTGATCGACCTGCGCGACCGGTTGCGTCTCGAAGTCGAGCGCGAGTCTGCAGCCGACTCGATCGCCAACGGCCAGGGCGATCCGCGAGTGCTGGGCGTGATGTTTGGTCCGCCCATCGCTGGCGCTGGCGGAGGGTGCTACTGATGGGGCTCATTGCCTTTTTGCCCAGCGCCACGGATAGCGCCAGGGAGCGAGAGATGGCTCGCCGTGCCCGCGCTTCCGCGAAAGAGCGAGAATCGGCAGTTGCCACCGAGAGCCAGTATCGGCAGTTTGCCGCCGCGTTGCTCGACCGCACGACCAGTGACTGGATACCGTATGGCACCAGCGCCGATGCGGAGCTATTCACTTCGCTGGTGCGGATGCGGAGTCGGGCCCGGCAGCAGGTGCGCGACAACCCCTATGCGCGGGGCGCTGTGCGCACCATCGTGCAAAACGTGGTGGGGTTGAACGTTGGCTTTCAGTCGCGGGTGATGATGCTGCGCGGCGGGAAGTTGGACGACGGCACCAACGCCCGCATCGAGAAAGCCTGGAATCGGTGGTGCAAGAAGAAGTACTGCTCAGCCAACGGTAAGCACTCCTTTGCGTCGATGCTGCGGCTGGCTGTGGGCCGGGTGGCTGTCGATGGCGAGGTGATCGTCCGATTTCGCAGAAAAGCTTTCTCAGGCTCGACCATTCCGCTCGCTTTGCAGGTCATCGAGTCCGACCAGCTTGCCGAGGATTACAACCGCACTGCGCCCGGCACCGGCAACCCGATCAGGATGGGCGTCGAGGTCGATGCCGACGAGCGGCCTGTCGCTTACTGGATTCGCCCCAACCATCCGGGCGATTATCAGTTTGTCACCGGTGGCGGCAGCATTCAGCCAGTGCGCATTCCGGCAGAAGAGATCCTGCACCTGGCGGTGTTCGATCGGGCCGGGCAGACACGCGCCGAATCCTGGTTCTGTGCGGCACTCCTGCGCCTGAAGCAGATGAGCAGCTACGAGGATGCGGAGATTATCCGCGCTCGCGCTGCGGCCTGCAGGATGGGCTTTCTCAAGACCACAGGCGGATCGTCGGCTTTCGCAGACCTCGAGACCACCACCGGTAAGCCCACCGTCGATCCAGCAGACGGTGTGACCCGGCAGGTGCGCTTTGCCCCCGGCCAGTTCTGGCAGCTGCAGCCGAATGAAGAAGTGGATATCCCCGCCAGTCCGCCTCCTGGCGATGGTGGCGATCCGTTTTTGCGCATGATGCTGCGCTCGATTGCCACGTCGATTGGCATAAGCTACGCCACCTTCGCGAACGATCACGGCCAGAGCAATTTCTCTTCTTCGAGGCTGTCGCTCCTCGATGACCGCGACAACTGGCGGGTGATTCAGGCGTGGCTTATCGAGAATCTGATTCAGCCCATCTTTGAGCGCTGGCTTGACACCGCCGTGCTCTACAGCGCGCTGGATCTGCCTAATTATTTTGCAGACCCCGAGCGCTACTCAGATTGCCGCTGGAAGCCTCGCGGCTGGGCGTGGATCGACCCGCTGAAGGATGTACAGAGTGCCATCCTTGCGGTGAACGCGGGCCTTGACACTCTCACCAATCAGATCACCCAAAACGGCGGCGACGTGGAAGACCTGTTCAAGGAGCGGCGCATCGAGCTGGACCTTGCTGAGCAGTATCGGATTCCGCTCGCTGCCGATACGCGGGTGACGAACAACACCGCCGCCGTCGATCCGTCCGCCACCGCCGATTCAAACAACACCGCCGCCGGAGACAACACCAATGCCCAGCAGTAACCTCACGCGCATCCCCGCTCAGGGTAAGCGAGTTTTCACCCTGCAGCGCATGAAAAAACCGATGCGCGCTGACGAGCTGGCGATGCTCACATCCGAGGCGCTGGCGCTGGATCTGCAAGAAGACTCACCCGGCGAGATAGAGGCCCAGGCCGAAGAATCGAACGAGTACACCTTCAGCTTCAGTTCCGAGGAGCCCTACGAGCGCTGGTGGGGCACCGAGGTGCTAAGCCACGCACCAGGCGCTGTGAACCTCGATCGCCTCAATAACGGCGCGGCCTTCGTGTTCAATCACGACCCCGATCAGTTCTTGGGCTGTGTCGAAGCGGCAGCGGTGGGGGCCGACCGGCGCGGCTACTGCACGACTCGCTTTTCTGGCGAAGAGATGCCCCAGCTCCGCCGCCGCCAGGTGGACGAGGGCACCCTCAGAAACGTGTCGGTCTACTACACGATCGATGAAGTGATGGACATGGGCGACGGGCTTTTCGTTGTCACTCGCTGGACGCCCATCCATGTCACCCTCTGCTCGGACGCTGCCGATTACACCGTAGGCATGGGCCGCTCGCTTGAAAGTGGCGAGACTCGGACGATTGAGGTAAAGAAGGCCGAAAGCGCAACCTCGGATTGCTCACGCACGGAAAGTTTGGAGCCAACTCCCAAAACTGGAGGTATATCGATCATCGCCAACACCTCAAAGGAGCAAATTGCCGTGGCACCCACCGATGCCGAAGAGCGCACTGCAGAACAAATTGAGGCGGATCGCGTTGCTGGTATCCGGCAATTGTGCGAGCGCTTCGACGATGGCAAGAATGGCATGAAAGGCTACGCCGATATTTTGGTGAAGCTGGGTAGCACCCCGGCGGAGGCCCGCGAGGCCGTGAGATTGCGCCTCGAAGCCCGTGAGCAGACCCCGATTCAGACTTTCAACGCCCTGGGCCTGAGCGAGGCGGAGCAGCGGCGCTACTCGATCGCCCGCGCAATGCTGGCCCAGATGGAAGGGCGCTTTGAGCGCGACGCAGCTTTTGAGCACGAGTGTCACGTCGAGCTTGAAAAAGTTGCCCAGAAGGCAGGCATCCAGCGCCGGGGCGGCGTGCTTGTTCCTGTAGGCGATCTGAGATCGAACATCGCCAGCTACAGGCCGCAACCTGGCATGGATCTGGCCACCACGATGCGCGTCGAGGAGATGCGCGCCTACATGGAAGCGCAGTACCGCGCCCAGTACGCAGCCACCGCCGGAGCGTCCACCGGCGGCAACCTCGTCTACACCGAAGGGATGCCCCTCATCGAATTGCTGCGTCCGATCGCTCAGATCATGGGGATGGGGCCGCGCATCATGACGGGCTTGATGTCGAACTTGCAAATCCCTCGCCAGATTTCCGGTTCGACAGGCTACTGGGTGCTTGAAGATGGCTCAATCACCGAATCTGAAGCGACCTTCGACAACATCACCCTCACTCCTAAAACCGCTGGGGCGATGTCCGCCTACACCCGGCAGTTTCTTTTGCAGGCGACCCAGATCCCATCGGTCGAAGAATTTATCCGCACCGACTTGGCGCTGGGCTTAGCGCTCACCATCGACAAAGCAGCCATAAATGGTGCGGGCTCCGGCGGCGTGCCGCTGGGCATCCTCAACGCTTCAGGCGTGGGTTCTGTCGTGCTCGGCACCAACGGAGGCACGATCGACTGGCCTGCAACGGTGAGCTTCCAGACCAAAGTCGCGAACGCGAACGCCTCGGCGTTAGGCGGCCTCGCCTGGCTCACCAACCCAAACGTGATGGGCAAGCTCAAAACTACGCTCAAGGCCGCCGCCGCCGGATCTGACTTTATCTGGATGGATGGCCCGGCAGGCGATGCGGGCATGGGCATGGTCAATGGCTACATGGCCAAGGTAAGCACCCAGGTGCCGAACAACCTCACCAAGGGCACTGGTACCAACTTGAGCGCTGCCATCTTTGGTGCCTGGAGCCAGATGTTGATGGGCTTCTGGAGCATTGCCGAATTTCTATCCGACCCCTACAAAAAATTTGACACGGGCGGCGTGCGGGTGAGGGTGTTCCAGACGGTGGACCTGGCCTACCGCCACCCCGACGCCTTTGCCGTTGCCACCGACATCATCACGACCTGATCCTGAAGCAACATCTACGGAGACGTTCTCATGACCGCCTACCGCATCCGCGATCCTTTCTTTGTCTACCTCGAACAGCCCGGCAAGCCGACCAAGGTCTACGGGCCGGGCGAGGAAGTGGACCTCACTCCCGAGCAGTTCGCAGCCCACGAGCACAAGCTTGAAGCCGTGGCCCCGCCCGCGCCCAAGGACAAGGGCACCGGCAAGACGGAGGGCTGATAGGTGCCGAGTCTCTACGACGCGCCCTACACCGAGTTTTCGGCTGACACCGTGCTGACGCTCTCGAAGGCGGCAGGCGGTGGTGCAGGCGGCGTGCTCATGCAAGCCATCGGCGGCAATTTCCGCGCTCGCATCGACGGCCAGAACCCCGCCAGCGCTTCGGGCTTTCAGATCACACCGGCGATGGGCCTGGTCGAATTTGGCTTTGATTCGCTGCCCCAGGGCGCTCTCAAGGTGATTCGAGAGGCGGCGGGCACCGGCACTCTGGCCTACAACTACACGAGGTAGGCGAGGCGGTGGCCAGGCGCGGGCGGGCGATTCGTAGCAGCTTCCCGGCTCTGAGTTCAGGGGCGGCGAGCGCGCTCTTGTCGCTTCTGTCTACCTCGCCTGTTGGCGCATCGGCTCAGCAGACCCAGAACAAAACTGCCGGGGCCAACACCTCGGGCTTTACTCCAGTTGCCTATCCGGGCACGGCTGTAGCCATGAGCGGCGCAAACATGGATCGCCTGGCTTCTGCCAGCGTCGCCGGGGCCAATCTGATTCCTTATTCTTCTACCGCCGCCGCCGCTCTGCAGCGCCTTCCGGCCAGCGCCCAATCAGGCCAGCTTGTGGCAACGCCACAGGCAGGTTCCGGCAGCCCCCAGTCGCCAGCGCTGCCAGAATTTGTGATCACCCCAGCCTCGATCGCGGCAGCCATAGACTACTCACTCAATGGCACCACGCCCCCGGCGGGCAGCGGCAACCTCAAAACCAACAAGGGCGCGGCTTTTTGGATCTGGGCAAAAGATATTTCAGGCACTGAGTACGACATTGCCCAGAACTATCTGAGCAGCACCACCAGCCTCGCCGCCATCACGATCGCAAGCTGCACTAAATCGCATTTTACGCTTGCATTTATAAAGTTTATTTGCAAGGGCGGATTTAATGGCGGTGTACCGCCCACCTCGTCGGATCAGATAGATCAGATTTTGAACCAAAAAGCAGGGCAGTGGCTGGCCCGCTTTCCAGGAGCGGTAAACGGCAATCGATGGCTTACTTCAGCTGGCCTTAAAGACATCACTCTTGGGCAGTTGACAGGGAACGACAACGCTCTTGAAACCGGCTACACCAATTCGAGTAACGTATCCACGCAGCTGGGCGGCGGCGGCGCGCAGGTCTCGATGCTGAGCATGGTCAACATCGCTCGCTGGGACTCGAACTACACCCCCGGCCAGTACACAGATCTGACCTGGAAGTACACGCCGGTTGGCTTTCAGCTGGCGGCGGCGGCGATGTATGTCGCGCTGGGCGACCTGATTGCAAGTGATCCAGCCAACTGGAGCCAGTACAGCGAATCGGTGACGCCCAATCCGACCGGCAGCCCGGTGCAGGGATATCAGCCGGGCGATGCTCGCGATCGGATTGGCAAGTTTTCGTTTATCGAGATTGAGCAACCCCTGGGCCTTACCTACGATCTTTGGGCAACAGCCTTCGATTGGACCTTTGACACGACGAACGGCTATCAGCAAGGAACGGCCAGCCTATCGCTCGATTGCGCAGGCGGCCTGCAGCTGGTGCCAGCAAAATTTCTGGAAGTGGGCAAGCTGATTGCCAGAAACGGCCAGAACGCCGCTGGGCAGCAGATTCTACCCATTTTTGCAATCGACAATCTGTACACAGGTGAACCTTATGCCGATGGCAGCCGTTCCGATGCCTACAGCCGGGGCGGATACATCGGCAAGATCACTTCAAAAACTTCGCAGCTGCAGGCGTGTTACAACGACAACCGCCCCTTTGAGTGGTTCCAGTTCTACGGCTCGGGCGGTTCTTTCGGTAACTTCTGGTGGGCGGTTCGATCGGCTGGGCTGGTAATTCTGCGCACCGGCAATCAATCCGGCACGATCACCTACGACACTTTTATCTATTTTTTACTGGGGCTGCCTGCCATCACCGGCACCTCAGCGCCCAACGGCGCGCCAGGCGATACGGTCACGATCTACGCCTATGGGCTCTGGGATCTGCCAAGCGGCCAGACATCGATTGCCTCAATCAAATTTGGCGGCGTGCCTGTGGCGGTTGTGCCCAACGCCGATCCAGGCGGTGGCTCAGTGACGGTGGTTATTCCCGCCGGGGCAGCCAGCGGCCCCATCGTGATCGCTCTCAAAGATGGCCCGACTGGTACTTCGCCTTTCAATTTCACGATCACCGGCTCTGGCGGCAGCGGTGGCAGCGGCATCACCGACAGTTCCGGCGGCAACCTCACCGACAGTAGCGGCAACTCGATAACCGACGTACCGACACCGCCTGCCGCCCAGGCGCTCACCGACGACCTGGGCGGCACCCTCACCGACGACCAGGCGCAAACAATCACCGAATAGGAGACAAGCTCGTGTTTCGCAAGTTGACCAAAAGAACCGCTCTTGCCGCCGCTGGCCTGCTTCTTGCAGCCAGCGCCGTTTTCGCGGCCTCGATCAGCTCCTACGCCACCAAGAGCGCCCCCTACGCCGGGGCGGATCTTCTGCTGGGGAGCGACAGCGCGGCCACCAACGCCACCAAGAACTTTTCGCTCACCAACCTCGCTTCATTCTTTCTCGCAGCGCCCACCACCTCGGGCACGGCAACGCTGGGCGGGCGGCTGGTAGGTGGCACCGCCAACACCCTCACCGCTGGCGCGACGATCTCCCTCGACCCCACCCTGGGGAGCTTCTACAAGGTGACGCTTAACCAGAACAGCACGATGGGGGCGGTGACGACCGGCCTCGCTGGGCAATTTTTCTTCTTTGAGGTGGACGAGAACGGTACGGGCGGTTTCACCTTGACCGGCGGTACTGGCTGGTCGCTGCCGGCTCTTACCAACACCGCCGCCGGGTCGCGGAATATCTACTTCTGCTTCATGCCGACCTCCGCCGGGGTGCTCTGCAAATGATCGACCTTGCCGCCGACACCAAAACTATCTTTCTGAGCGACTTCGCCCAGCAAGCAAATCTGAGTGCCAGCGGCGCGGCCCCCGTGGCCATTCAGGTGATCTTCAACGAACGCACCTCGCCTGACGTGACCCGCTTTGGCGCTGTGGCCCAGGAGCGCTTCTACAGCGCCCTTGCCGCCGCCACTGTAGCAGGCACTATTCAGCGAGGAGGGACAACTCTCGTAACCCGGCTGCCGTCGATAGGGGCAGATCAGCTGTTTGATGTGACGGCAGCCCGGCCCTTTGGAGCGGACGGCGCGCTGGTGGAGCTGGTGCTCGCCAACCCCCGCGATCCAGCCTCTCAACTGGGCCTCGTGGCAAGTGGCCCCACTTTCTGTCAGGTGCGGGCGGCGGCGACCTTGACCCTCTTCGTCGCTATCCAGTGGCGGGGAATCAACGACGTGCCAGCGGGTGTAACCGGCGGCGTAACGGTCGAGATGGCCCCGTTTGACGCGGCATCAAAGATCGATCTGGTAGGGTATGGCCCTACCCAGGGCGCGCCTGGCAACGCTTTTGTGGAGATCGATATTTCACCGGAGGCCACAGCGCCGCTCGGGATCTACTCCACCACCCTCACCGCTTATCTGGATCGAGGCCAGCCTACCGAGCAGCTGCTGGGCACCCAGGCAATCCAGATCCAGGTTCTTCCCCAGGCCGCCGCGCTCACTCAGGTGATAGATCCTGTGCCGGTGGCGGCTGGTTCCACTGGGCCGCTCACGGTCAACTTCACCAATCGGCTCACTGGCGGGGCCATCTCCATCCAGATTCCACCCGCGAGCCTCCCGCCGGGCATCACCGTGCAGAGCTACGGGCCTGTGGCAGCAAATAATGCCAGCGCCAGTGCAGTGATCGCGGTTGATTCAACCGTTGCGCCACGCTTCTATCTGATCCCCGTGCTTTGCACCGATAGCACCGGTGGACCCATCGACCCGCTCACCTTTCGCTTGCAGGTGAAGTGATGGTAGCAACGGCACTGGGCGAGTACGTGACTCTTACGACCACCTGGGGCGGGATTGACCGTTCCTGGGTGCAGTACGTGCCTCTGTCGATCAACCCGTACTTTCCCCGGCCTGTGGTGCTGGCGCTGCACGGCGACTACGGCACTGCCCAAAATTTGATTACCTCGATGGCCTGGGGGGAGATTGCCGAGGCGGAGCCGAATGGCTTCTACGTGCTCATGCCCAACGGCGGAGCGCAGCTGTTGGCTGGTTACACCTGGAACTCGTATGTGTTTGACGGCAGCGGCGTCGATGACATGGGCTTCGTGCTGAGCTTGATTGATACCCTCAACACCACCTATCCGGTAGACCGGCGGCGGGTGTACTTCTTTGGACACTCAAAAGGTGCTCAGATGTGTACGACGATCGCCCTGCGCTATCCTCATCTGGTAGCGGCTCTGGGCCACATCAAAGGCGGCTGGGCCACCGATCAGAAGCCCGGCTGCGATCAATATTTTCAAGAGTACATGCCGGTGCCGGTGTGGACCTGGCGGGGCAACCTCGAAAATCAAGTGACAGCTGGCGTGCCCCGCGACGTACAAGATCAGCATCAGCTGGAGTACTGGACCACCAGGCTCGGCTGCAACCCAACGCCCATCGAGCAAGATTTTTTAATCCAGGGCACAGACCAGCGCTCAGGCAGTCTTACCGCCGACGACGGCAGCCCAGTGACGCGGGCCTGCTACACGCAGATCTACACAGGCGGCAGCGCTGAATATCGCTTCACCGTCGAGACCGAAGCGGAAAACGATCCGAACCATTCCTATCAACTGGGAACGGCCCGGCGGTTCTGGAATGACCTTTGCAAAAGGAGCAACCGCTGATGAGACTCGACATCTTGAACGCGGTTGAGCAGATTCTCACAGGCATCAAGAGTGCTCTGGGATTCAATACCGATATTGGGGCCAACGTGCAATACGCAGGGGGCGGCCTGGCAGCAGAATACAGCGCTGACACGCTAATTTATCTGGACGGCAAAGACACGATTGAGGCTAATCCTAATAGCTGGAATCACAACTTAGCTCTCACTATTGGAATTATCGGTTACGGCAAAGGACGAGCGACCAAAGAGTATTCAGCGAACGCCATTCAAGATGTTTACACCGCTTTTTCTCAAGCGATCAACTTGAATACTGTTGCAGTCTCGATAGAGCCGTCAGAAAGCGAAGTGGATATTTTAAGCAGCGGCAGCGGCAGCGGACAGGCCGTATTGGTAGCAGTCGTCAGTTTTCAAGTGCAGTACACAAGCGATCCCTGGATTCATTAAAGGAGCAACACATGGCCATTCAACCGCCAACAACTAGATTCCCCAAAATTCAGGGCCGGGTGCGCTTTGGCAAGCCCAACCCCTCTTATCCTGGTCCTGGTCAGTTGCGCCCAGTGGGCAATTGCGAAACCTGCTCAATCAACGCCAATCCGAGCACGGAAACGGCGCTGGATTACCAGTACATCCCGCCTGCTATTACCAACATTCCAATCAACGACGCGGGGCTTGAAATCAGCATTGTAATGAGCAGCATTGTCAAAGAAAACCTTGCAATTTTGGGCAATGGCGTTTCTACTTCTGTCGCCGCTTCGACCGCGCCAAGCGGCGACCCCAATCTGATTGTTCTAGGGCCAGCAATCACCACCTACGAATACGATTACCCTGGTCTTAACCTGTCGAATCTAGTTGTCAAGCTGCGCACGGGCACTTCGCCGACTTTCACGTACACGCTGCTTACGGTAAACAACGATTACCAGGTAGATCTCGACACGGGCGTTATCAAGTTGATTAAAACCGGCCAGCAGGGCACGGCTGTTTTGGTGGCTGGAGCGGCAAGCAACGGCTACGACCTGACTGCGGGCATGACAGAGTTCGACCTCGCAGACAATACCTATTTTGTGTCAATTGCCGGACGAAACATCACCGACAACCTTCGGCCCATTCGAGCCGAAATTTACAAGGTAGCCTTTGACCCGGCAAAGATTCTTGAGGTTCTTAATAAGAGCCTTACGAATTTTACTCTTGTTGGGCGAGTGCTGCCGGATCTGACTCGCAGCTTCACAGACCCTGAAGGCGCTTACTGGAACATCAAGTCAGGACTGGACCTGAGCTAATCATGGCACTGGGCGTAGACGTTTTTAGTTCGTTTAGAGAAGCGCTTGAGGCTCAAACAAAAGACCTCGAAGACGGCGCTAAGCGAGTACTTGTGCGAGCAGGCAAGTCGCTACAGCTTGCCATGCGCGAGCAGTACAAAAGCGTCTTTAAGCGGTCGAATACGCCCCAATCAAAGGGCTTCTTCAACGCCCAGAAAGTCTACGTTCTTGACGCGACTGGCACCCTGGGGCCAGCGGTCTACGTGTCGCTTGGACCGCGCAAATTCATCAACGTGTTTGAAGATCCGGCGGTGCTCGAAGCGGCTGGAAATTACCTTGTGATCTTGCTTCCTGAAGGGGCGCGCCTGCGTTTTAGGCGAATTACCAAAGGCAACCCCTGGGGTTCTGTCTGGCAAGCAATCAAGAAGTACAGCCGGATCATTAAAGTCTCAGACGGCTATCTCATTGTGTACCGCGATACCGGCGGCACCGAGCACGCCATCTACAAGCTGCAAAAAACAGTAAAGACCCGCAAATTGCTGGACTTTGCTGGGGCAATCAGGGCCACAGAAGCCCAGATGGACACCTTTATCAAGGAGGAATTTGACCTATGAGCGATCAGGAATTGCTGTTGAGCCTGCTCAGCCGAGATGAGCCCAGGACGCTGCAGCATCTCGATGCCGCCCTGCCCGCCGATCACAGGCTCAAAGACAACACCTTCGCCCTGCGCTGGGCTCTAAAGAGCCTTGAGCAGCAGAACAAGGTGCTGCAGGTGATGGGCGTGGCAGTGCCCGATGGCAGTTATTTTACCTACGGCTATCTGCCTGCGATCGAGCTGCCAGAGCCCGAGCCAGCCGCGCCAGAGCAGGAAGCCACCCACGAGGAGAAACACGATGCAGCTGATTGATTCGATCGCGGACTGGTTTATCGATCGGCTGCTTGCCAAGGCCCGGCCAGTGATCCGGCAGGAACTGGGCACGGCGACCGCCAACATCGCTACCGACGTGCAGAGTGAGTTGGCGCGCACGGCCAAAAGCCTCTCAGATCAGTGGAGCAGCCAGGCAGAGGCGCTGGCAGAAAAGGCTGACGCGATCGAGTCAAAGCTCGGCGGTGCCGCAGAGAAGATCGACGCGATTGCAAAGGCCGTCACCAGTCCGCCGTCTGCTCCCGCGCCGTTCAACTGGGGGAAACCATGAACAACGCAGCGGTCTTGATAGCTGGCGCAGTGCTGGGCGGCCTTTTCACCGCCTGCTTAATTTTCTATCTACAGGAAAAGCACCGCCGCCGCTACCGCCGCCGATATCACCCTTATTCAACAGGAGCAACAAAGTGAAAGCCCTGAAGCAACACCTCGCCGCTGCCCTCGCCGTTATCCTTCTGCTGCTGCCAACCGCCGTTCAGGCCGCCGATCCTGCGATCAGCGATTTCGCTCCGGCCAGCGCCGATCCGGGTGCCACGGTGACAATCAACGGCACCAACTTCGGCGGATTGAAATCGATCAGGTTTGGCCCCTCATCGAGCTGCTACGCCCAGTACTCCGGCGTTACGGCCACCCAGGCAAAGGCTGTGGTGCCTGTGGGCAACTGCTCGGGACAGATCACGCTCCACAATCTGGTGTCTGGCGTCGATGGCTACGGCACTTCGTCAAGTTCGTTCACCAGCTCGCCGCCGCGCATAGACAGCATGTCGGCCACCAGCGGCCAGCCGCCCAGCGTTGTCAGCGTCACACTCACTGGCGTCAACCTGCTGGGCACCGCCAGCGTCTGCTTCGGCGTCAGCGCGATCGGGCACAACTGCGCGCTGTTTACCTCGAACGGAACGACTTCTGTAACCGCCCAGATCCCGACTGGTGCCCGGACCGGCCCGATCGCCGTCAACACCTCGATCGGCACCGCCTACAGCCCGACGTTTGCCCTGCCGGACGATCCGAAAATCCCGGACGAGGCATGGACTCGCTGGGCCTACGTCTCTGCCCCCACGCCTCCGGCTGGCTACACCAGCGCAACACCTTGGGGCGTGGCGGTATTCGACACCCGATCTCCCGCTGGCTCTGCCGGGGTGGTCGAGGTGCAGAATCTCAAGTTGACGTGCGACGTAAATGGCGTTGCGACCACACTTGCGGACTCCGCTACCAGCTACCTCGGAGGCGGCCTGTACGAACGCGATCCCTGGTTTGCGAACGCCGAAAGCGACAACCTGCCCATGCCTCTTGCTCAGAACACGAGCACGGCCAGCTGGTACTTCGCTCCGAATACAGTGAGCGATCGGATCTGGCACTTCTGGGCAGGACGGGCCAATTTCAGCACCAGCGCTTCGGTGAGCAACTGCCACGTCTACGGCAAAATGCGCGCCACGGGGCGGGCGCTGGTGCAGCTGGGCTGGGACTGGTGGTCCTCGTCCACGTCCCCCGATCAGGGCTACGGAGCCAACAACGTTCAGGGCGCTCAGTCTCCCTGGATATTCGTGAGCCCGAACTGGCAAGAGATCACCTACCCATAAGGAGCAACGAGAGTGAATAACGATCTTGAGATTTTGCAGCCCGAGGGCCAGGCGGTCGAAACTGGATCCACCGCCGTCACCGTAAGCGCGCTGGCTTTTGGAAACCTGCGCAAGGCCCTGCAGCTGTGGCAGGGATACCTCGCCGTGCTCGACACTGCCGGACTGGAGCCTGCGGATCTGGCCCTGCAGCTGGCGGGCCTGGCTGAACCCGATACGATCCTGGCTTTCTGTGAGCTGTGCCTGAGCGCCGAAGACTACGAAAAGCTGCAGGCCGGATCCGCGATGGACGTGTTTGCCGTGTTTGCTTCAGCGGTTGAGGTGAACGCCGATTTTTTTACCCAGACCGCGCCGGGCATGGCTCGGCTTTTGGCGAAAACGCTGGCGGTAGGCGGGCCGGGTGGGGCGAGACCGTCGCCCGCCTGATCCGAGGCGGCCATCGCTGGGGTGACATCCAGCGCTACACCCTGGCCCAGGTGCGCCTCTTTGCCTACGAGCAGGCCGCCATCGAGCAGGCCGCCCGAGCCGATCGGGCCGCAGACGAGCAGGCCGCCATCAGCAGTGTCCTCAGTGCCGACGCCCACCGCCGCTTCATCGCCCACCTCGAAGATCTCTGGAGCCGAGACTGATGCCCGCAAAACAACTCGTAGTCAAGTTCAGCACAGACGGCTTGCCCCAGACGATCACAGAGATCCGCCGGGCGAACACCGAATACGATCAGATTGCAAAGACTCAGATCCAGGGGCTCGAAAAAGCCAAAATCCGGCTGAAGGAACTGGCCGCCGAGCCGGTGGTAGACCTCGCTGCCGTCAAAAAGCAGACCGCCGCCGTTGAGGCTGAAGAGCAGCGCCTGGCCCGCACGGTTTCTGCTGCCTTTCGCGAACTGGGCGTGCAATCGGGCGCAGAGATAGAAGGGCTTAAAAACCGGGCTATTGCCGCCTTTGAGGCGATCCAAAAAAACGGCGTAGCGAGCGCCAAAGAAGTTGAGCGGGCCGAGCTGGCCTTGCAGAAACGGCTCGAAGCGCTGGATGGCCAGCTGGATCGCACACAGGAAAGCGCGGGGGGATTCGGTAAAATTCTGGGCACTCTTAAAGGAGCTTTTCTAGGCGCTGTGGCAGCCTCTGCCGCCTACGCCGCGCTGGATATCGCTAAAGAGTTCGTGGCCTCCTCCGCCGCCGCCCAGCAATTGCAGGTGCGCCTGGAGCGCGTCACCGGCAGTCAACAGAATGCGGCCAAGCAATACAAGGATCTGCAGGCGCTCGCTGACAGGTACGGCCTTGAGATAGATGGCTTGACTCAGGCGTACAACGATCTGCGCCGCTCGACCAACGACGCCAACATCCCAGCAGAGAAAGCGAATCAGCTATTTCGCGACATCACCCTCGCGGGCCGAGCAGCCGGTATTGAGACTGGCACGCTCAACGGAGCCATCGTGCAGCTGGGCCAGGGCCTGGGTAGCGGCGTGCTGAGGGGCGATGAATTTAACTCAGTGATCGAGTCTGGCCTGATTCCTCTATCTGCTTTTGCCCAGGCACTGGGCACCACCAACGAACAGGTGCGCAAGTCGGCGGAAGGCGGCAAGATCACCACTGCTGTGATTCTCGAAGCGGCGCGGATCACTGGGGAGAAAGCAGCCCCAGCAGCCGAGGAAGCGGGCAAGAAGGCGGAGGGCGCGTTCAACCGGTGGGGGAATGCTGTAAAGCGGCTCCGAGATGCCTTTGCCCAGCCGGGCGGGCTGCTTGACATCCTCACCCAAGTAATCAACAAATCAGCCGAGGCGCTCACCGCAGCGCAAAAAGCAGTAGAGCAGGGCACCGATAAAACGCCACCGGCTTTCTCCAATCCCACGGCTATCCCCACCTATCAGCCCAACCCTTCAAAGATCAATCTGCCTCGAATCGTTCCTCCGCCTGCGGCGTTTCTGCAGCGCGGATTTGAAGCCCAAAAGGAGCTGCCTTCGTTCCTGGGCACGCTGACGCCCTTGCCGCCCGCGCCTGCAAACGCCCTTGCCGAATCGCAGAAATTCTCGAAGGAACTGGACGAGCTGCAGGACAAGCTCAAGAAGTACCGCGACGGAACCCTTGCCGCTACCCAGGCGGAAGTGCTGGGCTGGCAACAGCGGATCAAGGCGCTGAACGAATATTTTGACCCACTGGGCAAGCTCGAAGACCAGCAGCGCAAAGCTGAGGAGGCGGCCAAAAAAGCAACTGAGGCGCAGAAGAAGCAAGCGAACGAGACCGCCCGCGCCGCCGAATCGGTCTACAACGATGTGGTGAGGCTCAGCCGCGAGCTGGAGGCCCAAGAGAGCAAGCAATTCTATAAAGAGCTGGGAGCGGCGCTCGAAGTCGTAAATAAAGAATTAGAACGCCAGGACGAACTTGCAAGAAAGCTCCAGCCTGGCGGCAGTGGTGGCTATAAAGCCATCTTCGGCGACAGCACGACCGACGTAGGCGCGTACAGCCAGTTCGGCAACTTCTTTGCTCCCGCTGTGCAACCCGCCAAACAGGCGGCGGACACCCTGGATCTGGTGAAGGCCCAGACGGACCTGGCCCGCGAATCTTTCGATCGCTTCTCAGAATCGCTTGTAAAAGGCGGCGACGCCTTTGGCTCCTTCGCCCAAGCGGTGATCAAAGGGCTTCAGCAGATAGCAGCCCAGGAGTTATCGAAGTACCTCTTCAAATCCTTCTTGGGCCTGACCGGGCTGGGCGGCGGATTTACAGGTGCCTCTGGCAGCAGCGAGCTGGGGAGCTTCGCGGGCATCACTCCCACTGCGTTTGCTGGCTTGGGCTCTGTGCCCGCGACGGCTCTACCGGCAGCCGACTCGATCCCGAGCATTTTCACCTCGCCCGCTGGCGGGCTTGATTTCTCAGGAGCAACTTTCCTGGGCGGCCTCAAAGCCGGCGGCTATATCCAGCACAAGGCCAGCGGAGGGCTTTTCAGCGGGCCAGGCACGGGCACCAGCGACTCAATACCGGCCTACGTGAGCAACGGAGAGTACCTGCTCCCCGCAGACACCACCAGGCGGCTCAGCGTCCGCGCTCTCGATCGGCTGAGGGCCGGAGAAAGCGGGGCGAGCGTGTTCGCGGGCGGAGCTGGCGGCGGCGGCGATATCAACGTCTACCAGACGATCAACACCCCCGACGCCAACAGCTTCCGCAAATCTCGAAGCCAGATTGCCCGCGAGCAGGCTATCGACCTCGACAGGGCCAAGAGGAGGAACGGATGACGACGGCGAGCTTCTTAGAGATCCGGCTGGAATTTTGGGGCGAGAACGGAGCGCAGGCCGGACCCGCCTTCAACACTTCGATTCTTGAGCGCGGCAATGGCTACGAGAAGCGCAACGCGAACTGGAGCGCCCCAAGACGATCTTTCTCAACCGGCGACCGCACGCAGAACTACTCCTGGCTTGAGTACCTGATCAACTTTCAGGTGATGACTAAAGGCGCTGCCAGAGGATTTCGTTTCAGGGATCCGAGTGACTTCGACGTAACAAACGGTTTTAGAAATTCTGCTCAAACCGGTTTTCAGACGCGAGGCACGACCAACGCCAACGGCAACGGCAGCAACAAAGTATTTCAGCTGCAAAAGTCCTACGCCAATCCAATCGAAACGAACAATCGTGCCATCAAAAAGCCAGTCCAAGGCACCGTTCACATCTTTGTAAACGGCACCGAGAGCACCGCCTGGACGCTCGACTACACCACGGGCCTTGTGACTTTCAACGCGGCTCCGAGCAATGGCGCAGTAGTGAACTGGGCGGGACAATTCGACGTGCCTGTGCGCTTTGAGAACGACGATCTGATACAGGTGCTGCGTACTCAGCCACCGGATCGCGCTGTTGCCAAAACGACGTGGTTCTTCACACCGGCAAAGTTTCGCGAGATCCGGCTGTGAAGACGCTCGCGCCCGCACTTCTATCGCACCTGCAGCAGGAAGTAACGACGCTTGCCTACTTGCTCAGGCTCACCCGCGTCGATGGGGCGGTCTACGGTTTTACGACCCTGGACTACGACTTTGCGGTAGGCAGCACAACCTACAGAGCAACCGAAGGGCTGTCCCCAACTGCCGTAAGCCAAAATTCCGGCCTTGAAGTCAATAACCTTCAAATAGAACTGTTCTTGACTGATATCGGGATTACTGATAACGACGTGCAAGTGGGCAAATTCGACGCCGCACGCTGGGATCTATTCATCTTTAACTGGCAAGATCTGCCCACGGCAATCCCTTCAGATAAAGCGCTGCAGATAGGCGGCGGCTATGTGGGCGAGGGCCAGCAAACAGAGAGACTGAGCGTCACTTACGATCTGCGCGGCCTTACTCAGCAACTCAGCAACAATATTGGTGAAGTCACCTCGCCTACCTGTCGCTATAACCTTGGCGATGTGCGCTGTACAGTGAATCTGCCGGTACTCACCTACCACAACGCAGAAGTGACAACGCTGGTAGACGATCGCACATTCAGGGCGAGCCAGCTTGAATATTCAGATGACAATTACTGGGCAGGCGGCAAAGTCACTTTTAAGACTGGCGATAATGCCGGATTTTCGATTGAATGCGCTTTTAACGACAACGGCCAAATTGAGTTAGTAGCGCCGCCGCCGTATCCATTTACAATCAGCGACACTTTCGATATCACGCCCGGCTGCGATAAGAACCGTTACACCTGTGCGGGCAAATTCAACAACGCGATCAACTTCGGAGGTGAGCCGGACATCCCCGGCAACGACCAGCTGATCGCGGGCTACACCGGCGGCACTCCTTCTGGCGGCAGTAGCGGCGGTGGGGGCTCAGGTGGCACGGGCGGCGGCGGTAGCGGTGGTGGTGGCGGGCCAACAACATTAGCGCCGATGGTGACGGCGCTCGACACAACGATCGTAAGCTCCAACGACACAGTGACGGCCACCGGCAGCCACTTTACGGGCGTTGTGAAAGTCGAGCAGGTGAATACCGACAACCCCAGCCAGCGCAGCAGCTGCCCCTACAGCTTTATCAGCGACACCAGCTTGAGCTTTACCTTCAATGGTGGATTGGCCTACTCGACCTGGTACTGCGTCGTCACCACGAACGGCGGCAGCAACTCGACCAGCCCGATCATGCAGGTGCCGGCAGATGGCTGATCTGATCACTGGCGCTCAGGTAGTAACCGAGGCCCGCCGCTGGCTGGGCACACCATTCCACCACCGGGCGCGCCTTTTGGGGGTGGGCGTGGACTGCGTGCAGCTGCTCGTTGCCGTTGCCCACGAACTGGGGCTATCCACCTACGAGCCGCCGCCCTATAGCAGGCACCCGGACGGCAGGAAGCTCAGGGCCATCCTGGCGGAACTGTGTGAACCGGTGGGCGAATCGCTCGAATTGGCCCAGCCCGGCGACGTGCTGGAGGTGCTGAATAGCCGCTATCCGGGGCATGTGGGCCTTGCCACCGAGCGGGGCATCCTGCACGCGTCACTGGGCGAAGGCAAGGTGATCGAACATCCGATCGACGCGCACTTACAGCTCAAAATTTGCCGAGTCTACAGAATGCCCGGGGTGACTGATGGGAGCCTTTAATCCTCTGTCGCTCATCGCCCCGGCTCTGTCGATCGGGCTGTCGCTACTGGCACCGCCGACGCGCCTTCCCGACGCTGCCGGACCGCGCGTCGGCGATCTGTCCTTCCAGCGCTCTGACTACGGTGTGCAGATCCCCGACATCTGGGGCATGTTCCGGCTTCCCGGCAACTATATCTGGGCAAAAGACATCGAGGAGGAAGCCCAGACTAGCACCGTCACCACTGGCAAGGGCGGCGGCCCGCGCACGGTCCAGAACGTCACCAACTATTCTTACTTCGGCACTGCTGCTTCCCTGCTCTGCCGGGGGCCGGCAGAGTTTCGCCGGATCTGGTTGAACTCGAAACTGGTGTTCGATCGCTCGCAGTCTGGCAATCAGCAGGCAATGAACGACACTGACAATTTCGAGTACAACTATCTGACGCTTCACACCGGCACCAGCTTGCAGGGGCCGGACGGCACGATCAGCGCGGCGGTGGGCTACTACACCCCTGCCTACCGCTACAGAGCCTATCTGGTCTACCGGCGGCTACCTTTGGCAGACTACGGCAACCGCCCGCCCTCGATCTCTGCTGAGATGGTCGTCGGGGGCCAGGTGGTCAACGTCAACTACGGCGGCGATGGGTCCGGCTCTTCCGGCAACATCACCGTCCAGAGCAATCTATACGTCAACAACGACACGACAACGCTGAGCCTGGGCTACAGCTCGATTTCGAGTTTTACCAGTTTGACAACCCCGGACGGTTACACGGTCTATACGAACGGTACCGATTACACCGTCAACACCAGCACCGGCACGCTCACCATCCCCTCAGGAAGCGCCATCCGCACGGTCTTCGGTACGAACCCGAATATCACCGTGGCCCTGCGCGCCACCTTCGTCGCCACGCTCTCAGCCAGCGTGTTTCGGCGGGTGGATCCTAAGCCTTTCCCGCTCAACGCGATCGTGGCTGATCTTTGCGGACGGGCCGGGCTGCCGAACACGTCGATCGACCCAAGCGATCTCGAGTCCATCTCCGTGCGCGGCTTTGTTCACAACAACGTTGAACCAGCTCGCAACAGCCTCGAAACACTCTCGAAAGGGTACCCCTTCGACGTAGTGGAATCGAGCGGTGCGCTCAAGTTCGTGCGCCTCTGGTATTCGGGCAAACCGATTACCACCCTCACCGCCGACGCGCTGGGAGCGCACGACTACGGCACCGGGCACACTCCTCTCTGGACGCAGACGCGCACGCCCCAGAGCGAGCTACCGGCAGAAGTGCGGGTGCGCTATAGCGACTGGGACCGCGACTTTGCCGAGGGCAGTGCGTATGATCGTCGGCTCACACAGCCCTCGACCCAGAAAGTTTCGATCGACCTCACGAGCCTGGCACTCACAGGCGACGAGGCCACCAATATTGCCCGGCGCTCGATGTACCTGGCCTGGGCGGCAGCGGTGCGCTACGATTTTGCCCTGGCGATGGACTGGATCATCCTAGATCCTGGCGACTTGATTGAGTTCGAGCGGCCCGTAGACGACAGCGGCGGCACGACGCCTGTCGTCCTCTACGTCGATTCGGCGGATGTTGGGGCCAATTTTCAGATCAACTTGCGGGCGATCGGCTTCGATCCGGTGGTTTGCCAGCGATACGACGCCAATGCAGCAGGAGCTTATTAATGACAGACGACCCTAGGCACGGCCCAACTACCAGGATTTTGCAGTTTCGTGAGCGTACACCGCCGCCGCCAAAGCCGCCGCCGCTACCCAGGCAGACGGTGATCGGGGCCACGCGCTGCCACTGGAGAATAATCGACTGCCCGCCGGTAGCCGACCCCCACGGCCAGGCTCCGGGATTCTACTGGGCCGCCTGCCCAGAAGAGCGCTTTCTTGGCCGCTGGCACCTGGCCGCCCTCTATCAGTCCTGGGACCGGGGGGAGAACTGGCGCGAGATCAGCGCCGTCAATTACCCCGCGACGATGGGCGAAGTGGTGGCCGCGCCGGTCAGTCGGCGCGTGCGCGTGCGCATCTATCCGCCAGGCGAGCTGGAAGGAGCCACGCTGGCGGGCCTTGAAGTGGGCGACAACCTGGCGCTGGTGGGTGAAGAGCTTTTGCAGTTTCGCTACGCGGAGCTGGTAGACAAGGGCACTTACGATCTGAGCGGACTCAGGCGGGCGCAGCGCGGCACTTCAAAGTTGGCCATTGAGCCGGGTGCGCCCTTCACCTTGATGAGCGGCGACGGCATCCGGCGGGTGATTGAGTTGCAGGAAGCGCACGTTGGGCGCGAGCGGTGGCTCAAAGTGGTGAGCGAGGGCCAGGCGCTCGATCGCGTAGAATCTTTCCGGTGGGCAAACCTCGCGAGCTGGTACCGTGCCTGATATTTTTGGGAACTTAAAGAATTTCGCCAGCCCAGATCGGATCCACAACATCACTACCTTGCAGGAGCAGAAGCGGCAGAAGGAACTGGAGCTGCTGGCGACGGCCCGATCCGAAGCGGTGAAGTGGCGGTGCAACTACTTTATCTACCGCACGATCCGCGCTGATGGTTGCGAGGGCGATCTTGTGGCAAGCCCGGAGCCGATCGAGGGCGATGGTCGCCAGCTGCTTGCCATGATTGGCCCAGATGGCCAGCTTGCTTCCACGAACGGTGAGGAGCCGATCCAGATTGAGGATCTGGCCTGCCAGGCGACCCTGTTCCGCCGGGGCAAGCTGCCCGGCCAGGCAAAGCCACAGCGACCGAGGCCGAAGGGCTTCGGCTAGGGCGTGCCATCGCGAAGATGAGTGAGCCAGCTGATGATTGCCGACGCTGCAGCGCCGATCGCGGCAATGATCGCAGTCACGATCCCCCAGCGACCTTTCACCGCTTCGAGCGCTACTGAATGGCGGCCCCCTCGATACTCTCGCAGCTCAGCCTCAACCGCCTGCCGCCATGATTCCAGGCTGGTAAGCCGGGCGTCATGGCCCACTAGCGCCCTATCGGATGTTGTTGATCGCACGTCTATTGCCTCCACGGCTCCGGCTGTCGCGTGAAGAGTCGTCGCAATTTCTGCGAGTTTCACGCTCTGCTGATTGTTGGATTCCTCCAGAGCCTTAAGTCGCTCAGCGACAGGACTGAGCACCTCGCCAACTGCCTTGCGCAATTCAGAGACGATTTCCGAAGCCGTCGTCACAGGTATTCCCCCAGATTCAGTCATGGCTACCTACCCCTGCGAGATACGGCGCATCCTATCGGCAACTTGCTCTAGAGACTGTTTTACCGTTTGTAAAGGGGGGTTGGCGTGCGCCTCCTGCAGGATCTTTTCAGTGCTTGCCACTGCTTCTGTGGCCAGCTTTTGAACACGAAGGTCTTTGAATTTCAGCCATAGCAGTCCAGCCAGGGCAGAAGCGGTAACGAGGCACCCAGCAGTCAGCCCGATTGCAAGTCGTTGCTGTCGTTCAGCGAGGAGGCGAGACTCCTCGCTGAACATCCGGGCCATGGCATAGCGAAAGCCGTCCATGGCGGCTTTGCCACGCTTGCTTGCCACAATTCGCTGGGCCGCTTCAAAGCCTCGCGTCCGGCGAGCTTTGATCACGCCAGCCATGATTTCAAGTTTGGCGTGGCAGAGTCGCTGGCCAACCGCAAGCAGTCCCTGCTGGTAGGGATTGTCGGCGGTGAGAACAGCCAAGCGGGAAAGGCACGGCACAGCGTCGCCTACGGCCTGGCGGTACGGCTCCAGAAATTCGTCGTCGCCCGTGATCACATAGCCTCGCGTGCCCGTCTCGGCATCAAGGAGGTTTTTAAGGCACCGATCAATCTCAAGCCGCACCTCAAGCGTGTGCTCCACCCACTTGAGAGAATCCCACGCCAGAGCAAGAGAAATCGGCGCTGCTGCCAGCAACAAGCCATAACCAGCGGCGATAAGGGCCCGAGAAATCACGCCGCTTTGCCTTTTGCCTTGTTTGGCGCGATCACAGGTATGGGCGGGGCCAGATATTTCCAGATGGCCGCGACTCCCAGCTGAAAATCAACGGCTTTCGGATCAAAGACGTGATCTCTCACGTACTTGCCGGGACGCTGGATCGTAGTGGCCGCCCAGACATAGGGACTGGGCAGGCCCATCTTGCGGTAGGCGACGCCGTTGAAGCGCTCGGCCCGCCGTAGCGCCGTTGCCATATCGAGCCAGCTGAGGCCCACATAGCCCTGGAGCCTGAGCGCGTCGATCGCCCCTTCGTGCCAGGTCGCAAAAGGTCCGCGCCCCGCCGGTACGTTCCTGGTCGGCTTATCCAGCGGATCGCCGTTGCCCAGATAGGTGTCAAAGTCGAGATTGGACTCGCGGTAGTGCAGCGCTGCCACAAACCACCAGGGCACCCCGGCTGCTTCCTCGACAGCCAGGTACTCAGCTTTGTGGGCCAGGATCCGGCGGATGAGGCGGATCACCTCGTTCTGGCGCTGCTGCGGCACTTTGGCAGTGCGCCACCAGGCCGCCGTGAGATCAGCTACACCCAGTCTGCTCATTTGTCAGCCTCATCCTTCGAGCGCAGCGCGGCAGGCATCTGCAGCAGGAGCGCTCCCCCGAAAACGCTCAGAGCGTTCCACAACTGGTCTGGCACCGGTGCGCGCAAGCAACTCAAGATCACCGCACCCAGGGCCAGGATCGTTACGATCGCTCCCAGGTAAATCAGGGCAAGCCTTGAACTGTCGATCACTGCCAACCTCCGGCGCAACAAGCAAAGCTATCTATTTCCAGATTCGAGCTTCAGGCGATACTTTCCGTGCGTTCGCCCTCCGGCCTAGGCGGCATGTAATAGAGCCTCCTGGCCGCTGTGCGGGCGTAGCGGCCCAGATCCCAGCAGTATTGGCGAAAGGTCTCGCTGTCGATCTCCAGAAGATCGAGCAGGCGCGCACACTCTGCAGATTCAAGCCAGGCGGCGGCGGCGGCGGCCCTGGCGGCGGCCTCTTTCTCGCGGCGACCGGCGGCGGCAAATTTACCTACAGCTTCAGACCTTGCAGCGTGCAAATCGGCGACAGCCAGGATCAGCACCTCAACC
Organism: Gloeobacter kilaueensis JS1; assembly: GCF_000484535.1. NCBI lineage: Bacteria > Bacillati > Cyanobacteriota > Cyanophyceae > Gloeobacterales > Gloeobacteraceae > Gloeobacter > Gloeobacter kilaueensis. Next base: position 944,215 of record NC_022600.1, read on the forward strand.
GCAAGAGCAGAGTGTTGGCTGGCCACGGGCAGCATCCGAGTAATTGCAAGTCTGAAAATTCCGATCGCGGAAGGCGGCTTGGTGGTTAATGATTTTTCTGCCACGCCCAAGCCCGCCGATGCTACAAACCAGATTTAGCGCTACTTTCCGTGCGCTCAAATAGACGGCACAAAATACATGTCTGCCAAGATTGTGGTCAGGTGCCCGGCTCGTCGTCGGTCTCCCACTCAATATCAATAAGTGCATCGAGACTTTGCAGGCCAAAATAACGGCACAGTCGAATGACAGTATGGTTGTCGATCCGGTCGAAGTGATTGCGGTAGAGCTTGCCGACCGTGGTCGGGCTCAGGCCAGTCCTGGCGGCCAAAGTTTTTTGATCGATGCCGTGCTCGCGCATTAATTCGGGCAGCCTGCTTTTCAACTTCATCTCTCAATCGTACCATTGTACGATAGCACGATGCTAGCTAGCAGTTGACGCGATAACAGCAAGTTGATATCGTAGAAATATCGTTTGAGGACGGACAAATGTTGACGATTGCCCCGCCCCCGCCCCCGCCTGCGCTCACCACCGAAGATCAGAACTGGCTTGCCATCCTTGCCTTGATGGCAGAAGGCGGCGATCTGACCGGCGAAGAGATTGACCAGATCGATGCGCTGCTCGCCGCTGAGCTGGCCAGCGAGGACGTGGATTGATGGCCAGCTCAACGCTCCACCAGAAGATCGCGAAGATCCAGGGCCAGCTTG